>JAEWEZ010000104.1 GCA_023389045.1 Actinomycetes bacterium | reverse complement strand
ATCCGCGAAGCCCAGGAACTTGAGGCTCGACTGCGCGATGCCCTGGCCACCAAGGAAAACCCGATGCGCGATGACGAGCGCACGATTGATCGTCTGCGTCGGATCGGTGCTCCCGAGGCGGATGAGGACGCACAGGACTGACGTGTTGCGCTGAGCGATACGTGCAGGAGCCCGGAGGGTGATCACCCTCCGGGTTCCTGCTGTGTATGGGCTTGAGGTGCCGAATCCGCTGTTCAGCGCCGTGGCTCAGGCGGCAGCATGATCCACATCGGCAGGTAGAGCACCCCGGAGAGGTTGTAGGGGAAGGTGATCCGCATGAGCACGCGGATCCCCCAGTGCATGCCGAAAGCGCCGACGGAAAAGAGGCGCGCGAGGCGCCGATCAAGCAGTGCGAGTGGCGCCCCGAGTTCCACCACCAGCGCCGTGACCGCCATCGCGGTGAAGACTCCGGTGTGCGGGTAGAGGGCCTTGCCTAGCGGTGAGGCCTCCTCCCCCAGTTTTTCCTTGCGCAGGGCGTCGAAGGCGATCTGGTCGCGCATATGGCTTCCATCGGCCCAGCGGGCACCGTCGCCGCCGGTGAACTTGGCGATCCCGGCGATGAGGTAGGTGAGGGTGACCGCGGCGTTCATCACCGAGGGGGTTGCGCCGTACATCCAGGAGCGGCGTTCGGGCAGCAGCGTGCGATCACGTAGTAGGGAGTCCACTGAGAGGGCATCGGCGCTGGGTGCCGCTGCCAGCACCATCGTGTGCAGCACCAGGTTGTTTTCGTGGTGGAAGACCATGGACCAGGAGTTGCGGTAGGAGAAGTTCCAGGTCTGGAGGGCCGCGTGCAGGGGCGCGATCACGCGGTGCCCGATACCGGCGGTAAAGAGCGCTCCGGTGACGAGGGAGGCGTCCACGAGCCGGTCGGCGATGACGGGCGGGAGTGGTTCGCGCAGGATCCGGCAGGGGCCGACGGGGTCGAAGCTGCGTGGATCGGTGCGGTGCACGCCGCGGTAGAGCTTGCGTTTTCTGCCCACATGCCACAGGTGGTAGGCGCCGGTGGCGATGCGGAGCAGGGCGGGGCCGGCGGGTTCGGCGGTGGGGGCGAGGTGTCGGCGGGCGGTGTCCGCGGCGGTGCGCAGGGTGGATGCGATGCTCATGATTTCTCCAGCGCGGGCGTCAGTTTCTCCTGCGGGGGCGTCAGTTTCTCCTGCGGGGGCGTCAGTGGAACATCGGCGCTTCCGCGCAGGTCCAGACGAGATGTGTGTTCTTCGGGGTCGGTTCCGCGCATGAAGGGTTCGACGAGGTAGCGGCCGCGCACCACATGCACTCGCACCACGTCACGGTCGCCTCGTCGCGGCCGAGTGGCGAGGCGCTCGGCTGCCTGCTGGGCGAGTTCAGGACCGTCCCCGGCTTTGACGCGGCGGCGCACCTGACAGCGCACGGCGTTCAGCCCACCGGTGCCGAGGTAGGAGTAGTGCAGCGGGGTGCAGCTGCCGTCGGCGCGTTCTCCCAGCAGGTGGGTGACCCAGTAGTGGGCTCGACGGCGGGCGGAGAACATCGGGTAGTGGCTGAAGGGGAAGGAGTCGCGGGCCTCAGGGCGGCCCAGATTGCGCATCGGCGCAGCAATCGCGGCAAGGAGGGCGGTGGTGAGTCCTGCGGCGATCAGACGGGTGGCGGGCGTATCCGGGATCGACGCGCCAGTGCGTCTTCCCGGGGGCGTGGAGATCGTCATGCCCGGCACGGTAGGGCACCGTGATGAGATCGGGGCCCTGCGGGATGAGACCGGAATGAGAGAGCTCTCAGGATCGACGGGTGGGGTGTTTGGGCTGGTCTTCGCGGGGGCGCTCTTGTTTGTCAGGGGGTGCTGCCAGACTGCATGACGATGACGATTCCCGCGCTGTCCGGCTCTCACGACCTGTTGTTGGCACTGCTGAGGGTGGCACTACTGAGGATGGCACTGCCGAGGGTGGCACTGCGCGGGAATCCAGAGGGAGGAGAACGCCATGCATGAGCACAGCGATCCGGGTGTCCAGGACGATCTGCACGCCCAGGCGCTCACGGGCCTGCGTGCGCTCACGCGCCGGCCCGATGCCACCTTTCATCAGGGGCAGTTCGAAGCGATTCAGGCGCTGGTTGCCGAGCAGCGGCGGGTGCTCGTCGTGCAGCGCACGGGGTGGGGTAAGTCGGCGGTGTATTTCTTGGCCGCCCTGCTGCAGAGGCAGCGCGGCTTCGGCCCGGCCTTGATCGTCTCCCCGCTGATTGCGCTCATGCGCGATCAGGTGCAGGCGGCCACCCGGGCCGGGGTGAAGGCGGCGACGATCTCCTCTGCTAACGCAACGGAATGGGAGCAGATCGAAGCCAATCTAGCTGCAGATCAGGTGGATGTTCTGCTGATCTCCCCCGAGCGTCTGGTCAATCCCTCGTTCCGGGATACGCAGCTTCCCTCTCTCCTGCCGCGGCTTGGTCTGCTGGTGATTGACGAGGCGCACTGCATTTCCGACTGGGGGCATGATTTCCGGCCCGACTACCGGCGCCTGCGGGATCTGGTCCGGCAGCTGGAGCCGACGGTTCCTGTGCTTGCCACGACAGCCACGGCGAATCAGCGGGTGGTGGCCGATGTGGCGGAGCAGCTCGGGGGCGATGATCAGGCCGAGGAGGTGCTCACGCTACGTGGACCTCTCACCCGTGAGTCGCTGCGCCTGGGGTGTCTTCGACTCCCCGATGACCGTGCCCGCCTGGAGTACCTCGCCGCGCATCTTGATGCTTTCCCGGGCTCCGGGATCATTTACACGCTCACGGTGCCTGCTGCCCAGGACCTCGCCGATCTTTTGAATACTCCGGAGCGTCCCGTCCGCGCCTATACCGGGCGCACCGAGGCGGAGGAACGTGCCGCGCTCGAAGAGGACCTGAAGGAGAACAGGGTCAAGGCGCTGGTGGCAACGAGCGCGCTGGGCATGGGTTTCGACAAACCCGATCTCGGCTTCGTGATTCACCTGGGGGCGCCGAACTCCCCTGTCGCCTACTACCAGCAGGTGGGGCGTGCCGGGCGTGCCACCGACACAGCCGATGTGCTTCTGCTCCCGGGCGAGGAAGACCCCGCCATCTGGGAGTACTTCGCCACCTCCTCCATGCCAGATCCGGCCGATGCCCAGGCCGTGCTCACCGCGCTGGAGGAAGCGCGAGGGCCGCTCACAACTCCGGCGCTCGAAGCGCGGGTCGATATGCGTCGATCCACCCTGGAACTTCTGCTGAAAGTGATTGCGGTGGATGGTGCTGTGGAGCGCACCCGCGAGGGGTGGAAACTCACCGGTACCCCCTGGCAGTACGAGGCAGAGCGATATGCCCAGGTGGCAGCCTCGCGGCGTCGTGAGCAGGAGGCCATGCTCGCCTACGAGCACCTCGCGGCGGGGCCGGAGCACTGCCGCATGGTCTTCCTTGCCCGGCAGCTTGATGACGAGACCGCCCACCCCTGCGGCCGCTGCGATAACTGTGCCGCCCCCTGGTTCCCTGATCCGGGGTCTAGCAGCCAGGCGGCTGAGGCCGCTGTGAACAGGGTGTTGCAACGCGTCGGTGTCCCGGTGCCGGCAAGGCGTCAGTGGCCCTCGGGAATAGACCACCTTGGGGTCCGTGGGACCACAGGTGCCCGGCTCCCCTCGCGTATCCCTGCCTCCGAGCAGCATGCCGAGGGGCGGGTGCTCGCGCGTATGAGCGATCTGGGCTGGTCCGGAATGCTCCGGGAGCTGCTGCGCACCGATGCCGAGGGCCGTGCCCTGGATACGGCGATGACCCCTGCGGTGGGCGATGCCGTGGTGAAAACCCTCGCTGCCTGGGATTGGGATGAGCGCCCGGCAGGCGTGGTCTGGGTGCCGTCTCTCACCCGTCCGATGCTGATTTCGCAACTTGCCCAGGGCATCGCACATCTCGGGAGGATGCAGGATCTGGGCAGCCTTGACCTCGCACCGGATGCACCTCTCCTGCAGGGGTCACGCAATAGCGCCTTCCGGGTGCGGGATCTCTGGGATCGTTTCGCGGTGGGGCCAGAGCTTCAGCAGCATCTCCAGCAGTTGGATGGAGCACCCGTCCTGCTGGTAGACGACAGGATCGACTCGGGGTGGACGATGACGGTGGTCGCACGTCTGCTGCGCCTGGCCGGCTCCGGCCCCGTGCTGCCCTTCGCTCTGGCCCGCACCGCATAGGCCTCAGGCGGTCAGCACTCCCGCGCCACGCAGGAACGACTCCATCCGCGTCATCGCCTCCGCATCAACGGAAACGCTGAGCTGCCCGGCCGGGTCATGCCACAGGGCGATCGTCGCCTCCAGCACCTTGGCTGCATTCTCCCGCTGCACTGGATCAGCCAGGGCAGGAACCTGCTGGGCCGTCGCCTCCAAGGCCGCATCCAAATCCGCAACCACCTGCTTTTCCGCCTCGAGCATTCCGTCCACGATCACCGCGAGAGCCGGGTCCTTGGCCCGTTCGGGCAGCACCACGAGACTCGGCCCCACGAGCGTCTGCTCCGGTGCTACCGGCAGCGAGGTCACCTCCAGGCCTTCGCCCCGCAGCTGCACGAGTTCGTTATTTGTGAAGCCGATGATCGCGTCGACCTTGCCGGTGGTGAGTGCAGCAACCGCCGTGTACCCGATCTCGGTCAGGGTGACGTCCTGCTCGGTCAAACCGGCGGTGTGCAGCGCCAGGAGCGCCGCGAAGTAGGAGGAGCCAAAACGGCCTGGCACGCCGAGGGTTTTGCCGCGCAGGTCCTCGAGGCGCACGCCCTTCTGCGCGATCATCACCTCAGCGGGATAGCGCTGATAGCTGGTCGCAATCGTCGAAAGTCCCCCGGCCACAAGGGCTTCATCGGCGGAGGCGAAGACGACGTCTTCCCGGCCCAGACGCAGCGCCTCAAAAAGCCCCTCCTGTTCACCGTGGTGGCGGAGCGTGACCTTGAGATCCCCAAACAGTCCCTTCTGAACGGCCAGGTAGAAGGCGCAGAACTGCACATTGGGGATGTAGGTGAGCCCGACGGTTACGGCGTCGGCCCCCGCGGATTCCCTCTCGGTCATCGAGCAGGAGCTCAGCGCGAACGGGCTGAGGCCCACACCGCTCAGGGCAGCGAGCGTGCCTGCCCCGGTGAGCAGGCGGCGGCGAGTGGGCATCTTTCGCTTAGGTTGCGTGGTCATCGTGCGCCCACCTCACAGCGCTGCGGCTGCACGCCGCATCGCCACCGTTGCCACCGCGTACAGCACCATCGCCACCAGAGAGATCCAGACGATCACGGTGAACACTCCGATCGTGTCGGAGGCCTGGCGCGACAACGTCAGCAGGGTGCCGAGGCCCCGTCCACCCATCACCATTTCCCCGACCACAGCGCCGGTCATGGCGAGCACAGCACCCGAGCGCACACCGGCGAGGATGCCCGGCAAAGCGATCGGCACATCCACATGCGCGAGCATCTGCAGGGCGCTCGCCCCATCCAGCTGGGCGTGCTCCCGCACTGTGCGGTCCACGCCGCGCAGCGCCACGATCATCGTCGTGACCATGGGGAAGAAGGCAATGATCGCGCAGAGAACCGCGATCGGCACCGCCCCGTAGCCCATCCAGAGCACAAGCACCGGGGCGATAGCCACCAGCGGCACCGTCTGCGAGAGAGCAATCCACGGTTCCATCACGCGCGAGAGGACCCGCGAACGCACCACCGCGATGGCGAGCAGGAACGAGACGATGATTGCTGCCGCGAGTCCCCCGAGGGCCGGGAGCACCGTGGGCCAGAGGTACTGGGCGGTGATGCCGCTGCGGAGCTGAGCGATGAGTCGCTCCCCCACCGCCCAGGGGGCGGGGAGCAGCAAGGGTGGCACGATCAGCGCAGCGATCGCCCAGACGGCGATCACTCCGGCGAGCGCTGCCACCGGGCTCCACCACTCGGCGTGGCGCTTCGCACGCGGCATGCGCGACGCCGTTGGTTCAGGGGACCCGACACGCTGTGCATCGTGCTGGCTGCGCGGAGGATGAAAGGGCGTCGGGCCCTCCCCCGCCTGCGCCGGCAGAGACGATGCGATGGTCGGGGAAGACGGGATCGTGCGCAGGTCTTCCTGCGGATCCATCAGTAGTCCGGTCACACCCGGCTCCTTCCTCGAGCACCGGGGTGACGACAGACGCGCCCGCCATCCCATGGATGGCGCAGCGCACCAATCGCATTCCTCCCATCCAGACTGTGACTGTCGGCCTCGGAATTTCACCGAGTCAGCCGTCGGGTCAGGCCAGAGCCTTACCGTCAGGGTCGCGGGCTATCACCGCCGGTTCGGACTTTCACCGACCCCGGAATACGTGCTTCCGAGGCTACCACTGCGCCAGGGCATCTGCGCGGCACAGATCCCGGCACAGCAGGGGGCATGGCGCCATGCATCTCATGGCACCCGAGCGGGATGCGGTCAGTCGGTGCTGACCGCCTCGGGGCCGCCCTCCAGCAGCGCAACGAACCCGTCTTCATCAAGCATCGGGATCCCGAGGTCACGCGCCTTATCGGCCTTTGATCCGGCATTCTCCCCAACCACCACGAAATGGGTTTTCTTGGAGACCGAACCGGAGGCTTTCCCGCCCCGGGAGATGATCGCTTCCTTGGCGCCGTCGCGGGTAAAGCCTTCCAGGCCGCCGGTGACCACGACGGTGATCCCCTCCAGGGTTTTCACGAAGCCTTCCTCCACCTCATCGGCCATTCGCACACCGGAGCGTTCCCAGGCCTCAACGAGGTCTCGGTGCCAGTCCACGCTGAACCACTCGGCAATGGACTGGGCGATGGTCGGGCCAACCCCGTCGGTTTCGGAAAGTTCCTCCACGCTTGCCTCTCGGATCGCCTGCATCGACCCGTAGGCGGTGGCCAGGGAGCGAGCCGCCGTCGGACCCACATGACGGATCGACAGCGCCACGAGAACGCGCCAGAGCGGCTGGTCCCGCTTGGTCTCCAGTTCCTTCATTAGCGTGTCGGTGGTCGCATTCGGGCTTTCCGTGCCGACCTGTTTCCAGGCCCCGCTGGTCTTGTAGTAGCG
Organism: Actinomycetes bacterium; assembly: GCA_023389045.1. GTDB lineage: Bacteria > Actinomycetota > Actinomycetes > Actinomycetales > Dermabacteraceae > Brachybacterium. Next base: position 28,886 of record JAEWEZ010000104.1, on the reverse strand, counting down.
CCACACCGGCCGGGTCCAGAAGGCGGGGCTGATCCGCCAGTCCCCCGTCATCTCGCCGTCACGGCGTTCTGGCTGGTAGACGAAGACATCGCGCAGATCATCGACGGTGAGGTCGAAAAGGTTCTCCCCGATCCTCACCACCGGTTCCTGCGGGGCTGGGAGCGCTGGATCGTCTTCGTGGGTAATCCGCAGCACCGGCACACCGTCGTTATCTTCCGCCACGCGACCGTTCTTCAAGACGGCAAAGGCCGGGTCCTGGAGATCCTCCGCGCTGCGGATCGGCAGGTGGATGGCATGCCCGGCACGGAGTGCGGCGAGCGCTTCTTCCCGCCGACGGTCCGGATCGGTCAGGGCGATCGCCGTCTCCTCCCCCAGGGATTCAATATCGAAGGCGCCGCGGGAGGCGGCATGTTCGACGCGCCCGGTGACCTGGGCGGGGCAGTCCTTGGCATTGGGGCAGCGCCAGTCCTTATCGCCTTCCTTTTCGGGACGGATCGGGGTGCCGCAGGAGGGGCATTCACGGGGCATCTCGAAGGGGCGTTCGGTGCCGTCACGGCGGGCCTCGACCGGGCCCAAAATTTCGGGGATCACATCCCCGGCTTTGCGCAGGATGATCGTGTCTCCGATCAGCACACCCTTGCGCTGCACATCGAACTGGTTATGCAGGGTAGCTTTAGCGACCGTGGAGCCCGCCACCTTCACCGGTTCCATCACCCCGAAGGGAGTCACGCGACCGGTGCGGCCCACCTGCACCTGAATGTCGAGCAGGGTGGTGGTGACTTCCTCCGGCGGGTACTTGTAGGCGATCGCCCAGCGGGGTGCACGGGAGGTCGCGCCGAGAGCCCGCTGCTGAGCGAGATCGTCGATCTTGACCACGATCCCGTCGATCTCATGTTCCAGATCGTGACGGTGAGAACCGCCGTGCTGCTCAATAAAAGCGTGCACCTGCTCCAGGCTGTCCAGCACCCGCCAGTGCGGCGAAGTGGGAAGCCCCCAGTCTGCGAGCTGCTCATAGATCCCCGACTGGGTGCGCACCTGCACGCCATCGTGCACGCCAATACCGTGCACGTAAGCGGCGAGAGCGCGCGAGGCCGTGACTGCCGGATCCTTTTGGCGCAGGGACCCTGCCGCCGTGTTGCGCGGATTCGCGAACTCCGCGAGGCCCGCCTCCCGGCGCTCCTCATTCAGAGTCTCGAACTCGGCGGTCGGGTAAAACACTTCGCCCCGCACTTCCAGCAGCGCCGGCGGGTTCTCAGTGTTCAGGCGATGCGGAATCGAGTCGATCGTGCGGATATTGGCGGTGACGTCCTCCCCCACGCGACCGTCTCCACGCGTCACCCCGCGCACCAGAACACCGTCTTCGTACACCAGGTCGATCGCCAAACCGTCGATCTTGAGCTCCGTGAGGAACACAATCTCGCTGCCCGGTAGCTGCTCCCGGGCACGCTGCGCCCAGGCATCCACCTCTTCGGGGGAAAAGGCGTTGTCCAGGCTCATCATGCGGCTGGGATGCTCCACCGGGGTGAAACCGGCGGCCACTCCACCGCCCACCGTGCGAGTGGGTGAATCCTCGCGAGCGAGCTGCGGGTGTTCCTTCTCTAAAGCCCGCAGTTCCTGCTCGAGAGCGTCGTACTCGGCATCGCTCAGCGTGGGGGCGTCATGCTCGTAGTACTCCAGGCGCGCCTGTTCGATACGTGCGGCCAGTTCCGCCATGCGCTGCTGCGCCTCGGCAGTATCGCTATCAACGGCAACATCGCTATCAACGGCATGCTCGGGCGTCGTCTCCGCGGGGGCACTATCAGTGTGGTTCACGCCCGCTATTGTCCCCCAGGGGTCCGACACGGAGCACTGCCCCGTCAGCCCTCACCCCCGTATCCGCCGATGACAGCCCCGGGCGTTCTGCCCTCACCTGCCGGGGTGTGCGCCCGGTGTAAGCACGGAAGATGCGATGAAAATGCGCTCTCGTCCCGCACCCCACCTGCTGCGCAATCTCCGCAACCGTCAGATCGGTCTCATGCAAAAGCCGCTGCGCCTGATCCACACGCAGGGCGTTCACATAGCCGATGATGCTCGAGCCGGTGCGCCGTCGGAACTCCCGGGCCAAATGATGAGGCGACACGAAGAACAACTGCGCCAGCGCACCGAGATCGATGTGCTCTGTGTAGTGCACATGCAGATAGTCGAGCACTCGGGAAATGCGATCCCCGCGTGCCTCGTCGGCTGCATCGAACTCTTCCTCCCGCGCCAGCATCAGGAGCAGACGGGTGGTTTGTAGGCGCAGCTCATCACCCGACTGCGCACCCAACGCTTCCTGCGCGTGGAGCATTTCTTCCACGCAGGCACGGATCTGAGCCAATCCCGTGCCCCGTGGGCGGATCACCCGGATCCGCTCCGCATAGTGCTCCCGCAGCCACGGGTACAGCACAGCCTCCGGCCGTGCATACACCACGGTGCGGCGGAACATCTCCCCCGGTGCGGAGCGAGAAAAATGCTCGTTTCCCGGGGGAAACACAATCACTTCCGGGGCCGCAATCCGATAAACGCGCCCCTGCGAATGGTGCTCGCGTCGCCCCTCTTCCAGCAGGTATATCTCCACGTGATCGTGACGGTGCGGGCGCGCCATATTGTCATCCACGCCCTGCACACGGGCGAGGGCGACCTCACGGCCCTGTGCCATGAGGCCGCCCGCCACGTCGATCATTCCGCTCCCTGCTGTGATGTCCTCACTGGGATACGCGCCTGTACGGCGCGGATCATTCCACGAGGCCCATCATGCCCGGAATGCCCAGGGAGAGCGCCGGAATATAGGTGATTGCCAGCAGCAGGAGGATCAAGCCCGCGAAGTACGGCAGCAAACGCGGAACCACACGCTCAATGGACACTCCGGTGACACCCGTAGCCACGAAGAGCACCGATCCCACCGGCGGCGTCATCGTGCCAATGCACATGGCCAGGATCAGCACCATGCCGAAGTGCACCGGATGCATACCCACTTCCTCCGCAATCGGCAGGAAGATCGGGGTGAAGATCAGGATTGCCGGGGTGATATCGAGGAAGGTGCCCACGGCCAGCAGGATCACCAGCATCAGTGCGAGGATCAGCACCGGCGATTGCGTCAAGCCCACGAGCGCATCGGTAATGGCGCCGGGGATTCCGCTAAATGCCATCACCCAGGACATCGCCGAGGAGGCAGCGATCAGGAGCATGACCACACCCGTGGAGGTGATGGTGCGCTCCACGATCTGCCGCACCGCCGCCTTATCCAGGGAGCGGTACAGCAGGGAGAGGCCCAGGGTGTAGATCACGGCAACAGCCGCACCCTCCGTGGCGGTGAAAATACCCGCGACGATGCCGCCCACCACCACGAACACCAGGAGCAGCGAGGGAATCGCTCGCCACAGCACCTTCAGAGCCTGACCGGCGCTGGCACGGTCCGAACCGGTGTATCCGCGGCGGCGCGCGATCACAAAGGCAATCACCATCACCACCAGGCCCATCAAAATGCCCGGCACGTATCCGGCCATGAACAGGGCCGAGACGCTCACTCCCCCGGCCACGGTGGAGTAGACGATGGCAGCGGTGGTCGGCGGGATCAGCAGACCCGTGGAGGCGGAAGCGATATTGACCGAGGTGGAGTAGGCCGGGTCGTACCCTTCCTTTTCCTGACGTTCATGCAGGGTGCCACCGATTGCGGCCGCCGAGGCCACCGCCGAACCGGACAGCGCCCCGAACAGCATGTTGGCCATCACATTGGTGTGTGCGAGAGAGCCCGGCACACGCCCCGCAATCACCAGGGCGAGGTCCACGAGCCGTCCGGCAATACCACCGTTATTCATGATGTTGCCGGCCAAGATGAAGAGGGGAACAGCCAGCAGGGAGAAACTCTCCACGCCCATGCTCATCTGCTGGCCCACCACGTAGGTGGACGCGCCCCAGGGGAGCATCAGCAGTGCGGTGCCGAAGGCTGAGACCAGAATCGAAATGGAGATGGGCACCCCGACGGCGAGAAGAACAGCGAAGGTGCCAAACAGGATGACGGCAGCAAAGATCGGGTCCATCACAGGGTCTCCTTCGTGTGTCCCTCAGGGGTGGAGGAGGGAGCGGGTTCCGATGAGGGATGGGCATCCGACGACGGGGTGGGCGCCGGGGATTCCTCCAGGGGACGCTCGAGGTCATCGAGAATGTTGAGAACCTGCGCAAGCGCGATGGCCACACCCGCCAGGGGCACGATGAGGTAGACAAGACCTCGGGAAATACCCAGCAGCGCAGAGGTCGTGCCGCGAGACTCCCAGGCGAGCATGCCGCCACCAATTCCCAGCACCAGCACCGCGACCGCGAGAACCAGCACGTCGATCGCGATCATGAGGGCACGTCGGCTCGGCACCGGCAGACGATCACGCACAATCACCAGCGCCATATGCCCTCGACTGAGGAAGGCATAGGAGCCAGCGACGAAGGACAGCCAGACCAGGGCGTACCGCACCAGTTCCTCGGTGAAAGCCACCGGACTGCCCAGCACATAGCGGGTGAACACCTGGTACAGCACAAGAGCCGTCATCACCACGAGCAGAGCCGCACCGAACCAGAGCAGCACCGTGGCGAGGCCTGTGCGCAGACGGTCACGGGCGCTGAGGGGACGGGCGCTCTGGTGCTCGACATTCTGAGGATGAGAGTTCTGAGGATGAGAGTTCTGGGGACGGGACGCGCTCATGCTCCGCTCTCCTTTCGTGCGGAATCGATGATCGTCAGCAGATCAGCAACCTCCTGGTAGTCGGCGGCAAAGCGCTCGCGAACCGGAGCGGTTGCCTCCTGGAAGGCGTCGAGATCGACGTCGTCGACGAACTCGACTCCCATTCCCTTGGCTTTCTCCACGGCCCCGTCGATGGCCTTGGCCCACTCCACACGGTGATCGCGGGAGGAGTCCGAGGCGGCCGTGACCAGCAGCTCCTGATCCTCAGGGCTCAGGCGGCCCCAGGCATCGGCGCTGATCAGCATGAGGTCGGGAATGCGAGTGTGCTCGGTGTGGGAGAACACCTTGGCCACCTCACCGTGCGCGGACTCGGTCAGCACCGTCTCATTGGACTCTGCCCCGTCGATCAGCCCGGTCTGCAGGGAGGTGTAGGTATCGCCCAGTGCCATCACCACCGGCGCCGCCCCGAGAGTTTCGACCAGCATGGTCTGGGAGGCCATGTCCTGCACGCGGAGCTTTAGACCCGCCAGGTCGTCCGGGGTACGCACCGGGGTGGAGCGGGTGTAGAAGGAGCGGGCTCCCGAGGAGTAGTGGGTGAGCCCGACGAAGCCAAGGTCCTTCGTCGACAGATAAAAGTCACGCATGACCTGGGAATCCATCACCTGGTGCATCTCCTCCTCCGAGGAGAAGAGGTAGGGAAGGCCAAAGGTGTGGTAGCCCGGGTGGCGTCCCGCTAGCCCGGGGCTGCCCACGCGGGTGAGGTCGATGATGCCCTGGGTGAGCTGGCCGAGAACGGCCGGTTCAGAGCCGAGCTGGCCGCCGCCGTAAAGATCCACGACGATCCTGCCCTCGCTGCATTCCGCGAGGGACTCGGTGAAGGCGGTAATCGCTTTTGAGGTGGGGTGTTTATCGCCCAGGTTATGCGCCATTCGCAGCACCAGCGGGCGCGCGCTTGTGGCTTCCTCGCTGGCCATTGCACCGTTGCTGCGGCTGCAGGCGGAGGCTGTCGCTGTCAGGGGCGCCGCAAGGGCCGCTCCCAGCAGAGCGCGACGACGGGGGCGGGCCGCATGTGCGGTGGACGGGGCCGGGCTCGTCGCTCCCGGGGATGGCCCGAGAGAGGGGTGGGGACAGGGTGGTGGCGTCATGGACTCACATTCCGATCATGTCGAAGGGGTCGAAGGAGATCTCGAGGTGAATGTCTGTTCCGTCGTCGTTCAGGCGAATGAGTGCGGAGCCGCTGGAGGCGTCGTAGTGCCATCCCTCGGCTGCGTGATCAAAGGCGGGACGGTGCAGGTAGTGCGTTATCTCGCGTCCATTGCAGAGCACGGTGAGCGGGGCGCGGTCGGGGTGGATGAGATCCACGAGGATCGTGCGCAGGGCGCTGCGGTAGGGGCCGTGACGCTCAAGGTCGAGGTGCACGGTGGTGCCGGCGCGCATCCGGATGATGGTTTCGCGTCGCTCTCCGTTTTCGTGGGCGCGGGTGATGCCGTCATCCTCGTGCAGGGTGAACTCCCCATCACGGTCGGGGGCGCACAGAATCCGCAGGGTATGAACGTCATCGCGGGCAAGGCTCATCGGCTGGTTCACCGCGATCGGGATGATTCCGCCTCCGCGCAGGAACAGCGGGATGGAGGAGAGGTCCACGTCGAGAACCGCGGTGCTTCCCCCCTCGTAGCGGGTGCGGCTCTCCAGGCAGTAGAAGGTCTCCCCGGCGGGGAAGCGCACCGTTCGGGTGCGCGCTCCCGGCTCCAGCACCCCGGCCACCAGGAGGGAGTCCCCGAGCATGAACACATCGCTTGTGTCGTACCCCTCGACATCGTCCTGGAAAGCGCTGACCAGCGGCTCGATGATCATGCTGCCCTCGCGGGAAGCCCGAACCATCAGGGAGTAGAGATAGGGCACGAGGCGGTAGCGCAGCAGGATCGCCTCGCGGATCAGCGGGGTGACCTCCGGGTACATCCACGGTTCCGTCACGGTGGAGTCGGAGTTGACCGAGTGGATCGAGAAGCGCGGTTGGAAAATACCGTGCTGCACCCAGCGCACCAGGAGCTCAGGGTCGGGGCGCGGGCCGTGGAAACCGCCGATATCGCAGCCCTGGTTGGCAACCCCCGACAGGCTCATGCCGAGGATCGTCGCCGTATTGGCGCACAGCGTCTGCCAGGAGGTGGAGTTATCTCCCGCCCAGGTCTGCGCGAAGCGTTGGATACCGGCGTGCCCTGCCCGGCAGACGATGAAGGGGCGGGTCTGCGGGTCATGTTCGGTGATTGCTTCCCAGGTCACCGCGCACATGAGGTTGGCCATGACGGTGCGCAGGGAGCCGATGGTTCCTCCGGCCCCGTCGGCCTCCACCCGGGAGTCAAGATCGATGATCCCGTCGTATTCGCAGTTGTCGTTCCATACCGAGGATGTTCCCTTCGAGAGCACGGCCTCGGTGAGCCACGACTTCCAGGCTTCTCGCGCATGTGGGCTGGTGAAGTCGATGAAACGTCCGGGGCCGCCCCACCAGGCGCCGCGGGCGGGAACAGGGATGCTTCCGTCACCCTCGGGATGCTCCGGCGTCACATCGGTGGTGCTGGCGTCGGTGGCGCCGCTGCCCTGCCCCCGGACCGTGTAGAGGGCTGCGGTCGCTTCGGCCTGGGCGATGGCGTCATCCCCGGCCTGAACAAACACGTTCTGCGCGGCAAACTCCGCAAGCCGCGGATGCACCTCGAGAATCCCGGGTTTCACATTCGGGGAGACCACCACCTGGCGCTTGCGCATGCCCTCGAAGAAAGCCTCAGGGTCTGGGAAACGCTCCTGGTTCCAGGTGAAGACGCAGCGTTTGGGGCCGAGAGGGGTGTCCTGCGTGGTGTATCCGGAGGAGAGCTGGAATCCGTCGACGGGGATGCCCTCGGCCTTAGCGATCTCGAGGAGGGAAATGATCGCCTGATCGCAGTCCTTCTCGAGTTCTGCGTAGTACATGGAGGAGGCGAGGTAGCCGAGGGCTTGGCGAGGAAGAACCGGGGGCCGTCCGGTCAGGTCGGTGTAGCGAGTGATGATCTGGCGGATCGATGGCCCTGCGATGAGGAAAAGGTCGATATCTCCACCATCAACGCTGACCTGGCTGTGGTGCGGAAAGTAGTTGGAGTGGGAACGCCCGAAGTCCACGCTCATCTCGTGGGTGTTGTGCAGGAAGTAGCCGACGGCGGCTTTCCGGGCACGGTTCACCTTGAGCCAAAAGGGGATGTGCTTGTACAGCGGGTCGGTACGTTCTGCGTCGTAGCCGAGGCTGTCGCGGGGGCTGAGCCAGTAGCGGCTGTGTCGCTTGTCGAGAGGGCCGGTGGTTTCCCCGAGCCCGTAGAAGGAATCCTCGGGCTCATTCACCATGGTGTGGATGCGCCGCCCATTGCGATCTTCTCGGTAGGCGATAACCGGTACGTCCCGGTGGAGTACCTGTCCGTCGTGATCGCGAACGGTCAGGGCGAAGGGGCACCGGGCGATCTCGACACGCAGACGGGGGCCGAGGAGCAGGGCGGTGCCGCTGTCGGGGTCCTCTTCGAGGCGCAGTGGAGTGGGATCGATCCGGGTCCGTTCAGCGCCCAGCACTGCATCGAATTCGTCCTCCCAGGCGGTAGTGGTGAGCACGTAGGAGCGTTCTCGGAAGTCCTCATCGAAGCCGGCCCGGATGCGGAGCACGTCCTCGCCCATCATCATGAGCCGCAGCTCAACGCCCTCGGTGCGAATAGCGCAGGAGCCGTCATCCCGAAGTGCGATGTCCTGCACGACCATGCTCGTGCGCATTGGCAATCTCCCCGTGTCAGCCCTGGTGGGACGCGACCATTGGCGCCGACGGCAGCGGGCGCGGGGGCGCGGGGCGCCGGCGCGCGCCCATGCACGCCGGTTCTTGGAGCCTACGGGGAGGTGACCTCCGTCATGTCACTGATCGTGACCCTGGACGGCCTGAAAGTCACCGTTTGTGTGTTACTTCGCGGTCATGAATGATCGGTGCTCAGGCCTGTGGATCGCACACGTGCCGGGGCACCCAGCCGAGCAGCCGGGACGCAGAGCCGTCATCGTAGGCGTGGGGTGCGCCGCTAACCGCAACCGTCTCGTACGGTCCGCCAGCAGTGCGGCTGATCGCCGTGAGCACCGCCGTGGCGAGATCCTCCTCGTGCAGGCTGCCCACGGCGAGCCCTTCCCGCGTGCGGTGCAGGACCGGGGTCCAGTCGGGGCGATGGAAGGGCTGCCACTTCGGCCACATCTCGGCCGTTGCCGGGAAGGCGAGGCGAAGCGAGGTCACTCGAATGGGCTGCTCCTGCGCAGTCGGTGCCGGTTCCTCCACGGCGATACGCAGGGCCTGCTCGGCAACACGTTTGCTGAGCCCGTACAGATCGGTCGCATCGGGAACGGCATCGGCGGGCAGCACTTCCCGCCCGTACCGCGTGAAGACCGAGAGCGAACTGATGTGTACGAACGAGGCGATACCCTCGCAGCGAGCAATACGCAGCGCGAGAAGCACCGTTCCCACATTGACCGCGAAGGCCTGCGCCGTCATCGGCAGGTGCTCTTCCTCGGTGCCGATCGGGAGAACGGCGGCAAGATGCACCACCGCGTCTGCCCCGTGCATGGCGCGGCGTAATACCTCTGGGTCATCGGCCTCACCGACCACATGCTCGGTGCCGGGAACCGGCTCGGGGCGGCGATCCACAAGCACCAGCTCATGCTCGTCTTTCCAGGCCTGAACCAGTAGCGAGGCGACCCCGCCCTTGCCTCCGATCAACACGATGCGCATAGAACGATTCTCGCGCATCCGAGGCGGTAACGGGCCCGCGAAAGCCTCGTGTTCCTGTGCCTCGTCCGCAGCACCTAGTCCGCGACTTTTTCCGCCCAGGCGGGAGCCAGTCGCAGCAGACGGTCCAGGTCCGGCGCCTCCAGGAGGGTGCGTTCTGTGGGTTCCTGCACCGGGTCGCGTCGATGCGCACGATGGGCCCCGGCCCGCGCAAGGAGCGTCATCCCCGCAGCCTCCCGCGCGGAGAAACCAAGCTCCCGGAACATGGCAAGAACCCGATCGGCATCCGCTTCCGCGCCATCGCCTGGGTCCACGAGCAGTTCGCATCCGATCCCGCTCTCATGGGCTGCCGCAATCTGCTCCCAGGCACGACGCCCCGCCTCCGTGCCCAGGGAGGGCAAACGCGACGGCGTGATGGCGAGGGCCTGGGCGCCCGCTTCCATCCCCGCCGTCAGCAAGTCCGGGTGCGAACCGCTCTCCAGGGTCACGGCAGCGAACGGCCCGTCGGCCCCTCCCAGGAAACGCAGGAGATCACCCCAGCAGGCACCGACCCGCGCCGCCGACAGGGCCGGAACGTAACCGCGGCCGTTGCGGTTACGCAGCCTACCGCCATGCGCGGCGCCCACAGTGTCTTCCCTCACCAGAAGATGGATGCTCGCCCCCGGCACTCGTTCGCGCAGAGCGGCCGCGTGCTCGATCAGCCCTTCAGCCAGCATTCCCGGCAGGTCACGCAGCGCCCCGGCATCCATCAGCGCACGCTGCCCACCGGCGAGCAGCACCCCGGCGGCGAGGCTCACCGGCCCCAGCACGCTGATCTGCACGGTTCCCTCGACGCCGAGCCAGGCAATCCGTGCCGCGTCCAGCAGCGCCTGACGCTGATTGACCGCTCCTCGCCAGGCGTGATCCCGGCCCGGTCCAAGCCTCCACCCGGCGGCGGTAAGGTCACCGCCAGCACCGGCAAGCAGCGTCAGGGAGGCGGGGAGAACCTGATCAGTCGGGCCGATTCCCAGGGCCAGGGGCAGCGGGAGACGCGCGCCGATGCGGTTCTCCGGCGAGGAGCCGAGAGTGGTGCGCAGGGCGAGAAGCGCCTCCAAGACGGGGTCCTCAGCGGCGTCGCGACTGCCCGGGACCGCGCGATGCCCGCCATCGGTGGCGAGCTGGACCAGATCGGTCATACGTGGCGCTCCAGGGTTGCCGCCGCAATCACCCTGTCCCCGTCGTACAGCACGAGGGTCTGCCCGGCAGCAACGCCACGCACCGGCGTATCCAAACGCACCTGCAGCAGGTCACCCTCGGCCGCCTCGATCACGCCGGGGGCGGCTTCGCCGTGGGCGCGGATTTGTGCGCTGACCCGTCGGCCGACGGTCAGCGGCTCAAAGGGGATCACCGCGGTCGCTTCCAGCAGCGTGGTCGAGAGGAGCTCGGCCGCGCCCACCACAACCCGTCGCGCCGCAGGGTCAATATCGACCACATAGCGGGGCTTGCCATCGGCGGCGGGGCGCTCGATCCCGAGGCCCTTGCGCTGCCCGACCGTGAAACCAAAGGTGCCCTCGTGCTCGGCGAGCACCGTGCCGTCGGCATCCACGACCTGCCCGGGCGCGGCACCGAGGCGCCGCTGCAGGAAACCGCGGGTGTCCCCGTCGGGAATGAAGCAGATGTCGTAGCTGTCGGGCTTGGTCGAGACCCCGAGGCGCCGCTCGCGCGCCTGCTGACGCACCTCGTCCTTCGTCGCGAAATCCCCGAGCGGGAACAGCGCCCGACCCAGGGCCTCCGGGCCCATCACCGCCAGCACATAGGACTGGTCCTTGCGGGTGTTGGCGGCACGGTGCAGGCTCAGCTCCCCCTCGGGGCTGCGGCGCAGGGAGGCGTAATGCCCGGTGGCTACCGCATCAAAGCCGAGCAGTCGCGCCCGCTCCAGGAGGGAGGCGAACTTGATCCGCTCATTGCAGCGCACGCAGGGGTTCGGGGTGCGGCCGGCCGCGTATTCGCTCAGGAAATCCTCCACGACCAGGTCGTGGAAGTCATCGGAAAGGTCCCACACGTAGAAGGGGATCCCGATGTGGTCCGCGGCGCGGCGGGCGTCCTCAGCGTCTTCGACGGTGCAGCATCCACGCGAGGAGGTGCGGGTTGAGCGCGGGTCTTTCGACAGCGCCATATGCACCCCGGTCACCTCGTGCCCGGCCTCATGGGCCAGCGCTGCAGCGACCGCGGAGTCCACTCCCCCGCTCATCGCGGCCAGCACCTTCACGCTGAGATCACTCCTTGTATCGACATGGTGCGCCCCAGGTGGGGCGGCCACCCAGTCTACGAGCGATCCGCCCTGCGATTCAGTGGCCCAGGCCGGTGAAGGCGGCCACAGCCCGGGAACGGGTCAGGGCCTCCGGAAGGGCCTGGAGCAGAATCTCCACATCCTGCGGGCTCGAGGTCCAGCCGAGCGAGAGCCGCAGAGAACCGCGCGCGAGCTGCGGCTCCACCCCCATCGCCGTGAGCACATGGCTGCCACCGGTCACCCCGGCGTGGCAGGCCGATCCCGCCGAGCAGTCCACGCCGCGTTCATCCAGCAGGAAGAGCAGCGATTCGCTATCGGCCCCCGGGAACATCACATGCACGATGTGTTCGGTGTGCGGCGTTCCCGCGGGAACGGTGAATTGGGCCGACGGGTCAATGGCGCGGATTCCCTCGCGGATCTGCTGCGCAAGCCCGCCCAGGCGTTGCATCTCCGCCTGCCAATCCTCCAGGGTGGAGTGAAGCGCCGCCGCAAAGGCTGCCGTATGGGCAGCATCCAGGGTGCCGGAGCGCAGGCCGCGCTGCTGGCCACCGCCGGTGGCCATAGGCCGCAGAGTCACCTCGGGTTTGACCACGAGCGCCCCGATTCCGACGGGCCCACCGATCTTGTGGGCCGTGAGCGACATGAGATCGACGTCGTCGAAAGACGGCAGCTCCGTGTGGCCGAGGCCCTGCACGGCATCGGTGTGGACGAGGGTTCCGTGCTCGCGGGCGATGCTCGCCACCGCCGCGAGGTCCTGCACCACACCGGTCTCGTTATTGGCGAGAGCCACGCTCACGAGGCTCACATCGCCGGAGGCAAGGGCCTCGCGCACCGCGTCCATGCGCAGTAGGCCGCTGTCTGCCACCGGCAGGATGCGCCCCTGCACGCCCTCACCAATCTGGGTGGCAGTCTCCGCCGTGGCGGCGTGGTCGGTGGCGGCCACCGCCACGGTGTTGCGCTGCGGATCAGCAGCCAGGACCGCCTGCGACACGCCGCGCAAGGCGAGGTTATCGGCCTCGGTGCCGCCGGAGGTCAGCACGATCCAGGAACGGGGGATCCCGAGGTCTTCGGCGATCTGGGCGAGCGCATCATCCAGCACCGCTCGAGCGCGCCGCCCGGCCGTGTGCACCGATCCGGGGTTTCCCAGCACCGAGGATGCCTGCAGGAACGCTTCGCGGGCTTCGGGGCGAAGGGCCGTCGTCGCGGCATGGTCGAGGTAGGCGCGTGCCTTCAGGGGAGAATCTGCCGGCATCGCATATCACCAGGGCCTTTCGGGGTCCCCCTGGGAACCTTCATTGTCCTTACCGTCGCCCTCTTGGGCATCGCGGTTGCGGTCCTTCAGCTTGTCCTGCTTCTCCTGATCGCCCTGCTTCCCTCCGTCGGTCGGAGCTTCCTCCTCGGGTTCCTTCCCCTTGGGGTCTTCCTTCTTCGGGTCGCCGGGATCTACCGGAGTATCGCCGTCGTCTTCACCGCTGTCCTTGCCCTTCTCCTTCTCGGAGGGGCGCTCATCCGGGTCCTTACCAGCCTCTTTATCGGCTTCACGCCGCTTATCGCGGATCCGTTCACCGTTTTCGCCGGTGGTTTCGGAGTCTTCATTGCCCTGGCCTTGGCCCTGCCCCTGGCCTTCGCCTTCGCCCTGGCCCTCGCCGTCACCACCGCCGCCGCCTCCCGCGCAGGGCTGCATGATCTCCTCGGCTTCATAGAGTCGATCGCCTCGCTCGCCGGGATCCTTGATGCCGTCTGCCTGGCGTTCGATCGCGATCGCGAGGTTATTGCGGATCTTGCAGTCGGCGTGCTTGGGCTGGTTGAGATCCTTCCCCTGCTGCCAGGTGCTCAGGGCAGTGCGCAGTTCCTTTTCTGCCTCCGCATCCTTGCCCTGCTGCAACAGATCAGTGCCGAGAGTGAGATGCGGAAGGTACGGCTCGAACCAGTTCGCGAACCACACGGGGCCGAGGCGCTCCGAGGCCGCCGCATACTCACCGCGCTCGTACGCTGCGCCGTGCCAGGCCTGCGTGATCGGCATGGACACGAACTTCACGGTGAGGAAGGCGAGCGCGAGGATCGGCAGTGCGAGCACAGCAAAGCAGATCAGACGTACCCGCCGCAGACGTTTGACATTCAACCCGAAGGTTTGGGGCCGGCCACGGCGGCGCTCGGGGCGGGGAATCTCCTCCCCGTCACCCGGTGCGGTCTGGGGTGCTGCCGGGGGGCTCGTCAGCGTGCTGCTCATGCGTGCTCTCCTCGGTTCCTCAGGCTGCGGTGTGGATGTCGTGGCGGTCCAGGCGTCGGGGCAGACGGTAGGTCAACTCTCCGAGCTCCCAGATGAATAGCAGGGCCAGTGGGATCGATGCGATCCAGTACCAGTCATCGAAGGTCGAGATCTCTGCGGATTTTTCGACCGGCACGGCCCGCAGCGTGATCCCCTTCATGGTGCCGTCGATCGGAGCTTCAGGGTCAGTGCGGTGCAGGTAGGGCACGCCCATATCCGCGGCAAGCTTCTTGAGCTGTGCTTCGTCGATCTTGGACAGGCCCTCGGCGCCGCTGCTATCGGTGATGTATTTGCCATCCTCCGGGCCACCCTGGGCTTTCATCCGCCCGCCCTCGGCGGTTCCATAACCGAGCACAGCGCCGCCATCAATACTCGAGTTGAGCTGCCCGAAAGGCTCCGCATCGCGTCCGTCGGTGTTCTCCCCGTCGGAGAGGAAATAGACCAGGATGTAGGAGTCAGGGTCTTCCCGGCGGGTTTCGGTAATCGCCCGGTGCAGGGTGTCGCGGGGGCGATCCACATTGGATCCCTTGGAATAGGCCGTGGGCTCGGTGGTGAGGGTTTCCACCCAGGCGCGGGCAGCGCCCGCATCCGTCGTGAGAGGGAGCTGCTCAGCCGCCACGGAATCGAAACCGATGATCGAATACCGTGCCCCCTCCGTCATCGACATGATCTGGAGCAGATCCGCCTTCACACCCTCCAGGCGGGGCTTGCCATCGGCGTAATCCTCGGCATTCATGGACCCGGTGCGATCCACCACGAAGAAAACATTGGCGTTCATGCGTTCGGTCTGCTCCCCCTCCAGCGGGGTGACCGGCCGCAGCGCCACCACCGCGAGCAAAAGCACCATGAGTGCGCGTCGCAGCCAGGCCACACGCTGCCGAGGACGCAGCACAAAAAGCACCACGCAGAAAACCAGCAGGATCAGGAACAGAGGGATGGCCGCGAGAAGCGGAATCAACGGTTCAAGTCTCATCGCGAACGCCACCCCACGATCAGCACACCGATGAGCGAGAGGAAGGTGAGCACGAAGAAGAAACCGGGGTGGTCGGTGCGCACGACGGTCGGCGAGGCGCCGAGCAGCTCCGCCTGGGTTTTCTGAATCTCCTGGATGATCGAGGGGATCGCCCTCGGATCCGCCGATTCATACATGCGCCCGCCGGCACCTTCGGTTTCCGACTTCAGCTCATCGTGGCATGTCGAACCACATTCATACGCCCCCGGGTAGAAGGTGTACAGGCTGATCTTGCGGGCGGTCACCTCTTCCATCGCCTCTTTGAGGCTGAAGATCGGGGTGCCGTTGACCTCGTTATCCGTCGCGAAAATGATCGAGCGGGAACGATCCTTTTCTGCCTGGTCAAAGAGGAGCCCGCAGGAGGCAAGGCCATCGGGAACGATGGAGGCCTGGCCGGTGACGCCTCGCGTGCCTTCCACGAAGTCCGCGTATTTGCGCACCTTGTCGTCGGGGTAATCCCTGCGCCCCAGGCGGTAGCCGAACTCGTCGAAGTCAATCGCTTCGGCGCCTTCCTTCAGCTCCCTCTTGATGAGGTCGTAATCATTTGTCAGGGGGAAGACGGTGCGGCTGGTCGAGTTAAAGATCGATAGTGCCACGCGTTCGCCCTCGAAGGTGTTCACGAGCTCGGCGAAGGTCGAGAGGATCTCGGTGTCGTACTCGTACATCGACCCGGAAACGTCCAGGCACAGCACAATGTCCCGGCTAGCGAACTGCGGGGTTTCGATCCGCTCCGTGGCGATACGTCCGCTCAGCAGGGAGGCGCAGAGCACCCCGCACACGGCCACGGCGATCGCCAGCACACGCAGAATCCGCGAGGCCCTTTGGGCGCGAACGAAACTACCCACCCGATCAAGGAAAGCGGAGTTCGCCACCAGCACCGGAGAGCGGCGCATGGCGCGTCGGTTCCAGAAGGTGATTCCCCAGACCACCAGGGCGGCCAGGATCAGCAGCAAGGTGACCCACCAGAAAGTCATGACCATCGACGGATCACCTCCCGAGCCCGTCGCACCGAATCCTCCAGCTTCACCGAGGAATCCAGGGCGTAATCCGGTTCGTACAGCTCCGCGATCAGTGTGCCCACCTCTCGGGTACGCGGGTCATCACGAAGGGTCGCAACATCTTGGCTGGTCACATCGTGTCCGGTGGTTCGACGCACGAAACGCCGCATCACCCCGGTCAGCTCATGGTGCCCCTCGCGGTTGGTGATCTCCTTGCGTTCCTGGCGGTCCGCAATGGAGTTCACGGCGCGCAGGAACTCAGCCTTCAGCGTCTGCACATCATCGGGGCGCTTTCGATAGGCAGCGCGCTCCTCAATACGGCGGGTAATCCGCAGCACCGCGATCACCAGGAAGGCAATAACCAGCACGCATAGCGCCGCGAGAATCAGCCAGGCGATCGAGTACTGCGGCGGGTCGATGATCGTCGGTTTCTTCTGCGGGTCTGCCAGGAGCCGCAGCGTGTGCACCTCAGCGCCCCACATGTCGGTACTCCCTCGCACGCAGCATCGCGACCATATCGTCCACCACAGTGCTCTCCCCGCGGGTGAGCACATGGGTGATGTGCAGACGGTCCAGCATCTCGGAAATCCCCTCCCGACGTGCCCGACGGTAGGCGGCAACATCCCGCGCAACCCGCTGCGAACTGCGGGCAAGAGAGGAGACGTCACGCGGAGTGCCCACATCGACCACATCCACGTCGAGGTTCTCACCCTGCAGTGGATCGGCGTCCCCGATCCGCACAACCATCACGTCATGCCGGGTGGTCAGGCGGCGCAGGGCGCTGAACTGTTCGACGGTGGGATGGGCTTCATCGGTAATGATCGTCATCAGGGTGGAGCGGGTAGTCACCCGGAAGGCGCGCTCCAAAAGCCACGCCGTGGAATCGACGGATGCATCGGGCCGAGTGCTCTTCTGAATCGTGCGAAGCAGCAGCTCCAGATGCCCATCGGAGGACCGGGACGGCAACTGCAGGGGCTTCTCCGGGCTCCCCCCGACCAAGCCGACCAGGTCACCGCTGCGCTGAGCGAGGAAGCAGATCAGCCCGGCAGCCATGACCATCGCGTCCCGTTTCGAGGAACCATCGGCAGCAGTGGCCGCCATCGCCGCCGAGGTATCCGCCACGATCGACAGGTGACGCACGCGCTCCTCATTGAACTGGCGGATCAGTGGTTCACCCGAGCGGGCGGTCGCCTTCCAGTCGATATCGGAGATTTTGTCCCCGGGCTGATAGTACTTGAGGTCATCGAAGTCCTCACCACTGCCCTTGAACAGGGAGCGGCCGCGGCCCTGAATAAGGCCGCGCGCCCGGTTCGAGGTGTGCAGGTCCACCCGGGCTTTGACCCGGGTGAGCAGTGAGGTAGCCATAAACGCCTCTCCCCGTGCGGTCAGGGCATCGGCACGGCGTGGAAGACCGCGTCGATAATCTGCTCGGGCTTGATCCCGCTGGCCAGGGCGTCGAAGGTGAGCACAAGACGGTGGCGGAGCACGCCGTAGCGCATGGCGCGCACATCATCGGGGGTGACGTAGTCACGGCCGTCGAGCAGGGCGTGTGCCTGCCCCACTCGCATCAGAGCGAGGGAGCCACGCGGGCTGGCCCCGACGCGCACCGACTGCGGCAGATTCGGCACCGGGCGGGGCCCCGAACCGCGCGTGGTGAAGACCAGGTCGATGATGTAGCGCTTCACGGCGGCGTCGACGTAGACCTGATCAACCATCCGCTGCAGGAAGCGGATGTCATCCAGGCTCACGGAGCCCACCGGCTGCTTCGGGGCAGCGAGCTTGCCGGAGGTGGAGCGGTCCAGAATCTCGTGCTCTTCGGCGGGGCGCGGGTAGGTGAGCACTTCCTTCATCAGGAAGCGGTCCATCTGCGCCTCGGGGAGCACATAGGTGCCCTCTTCCTCGATGGGGTTCTGGGTGGCGAGAACCATGAAGGGCTCGGGGAGTTTGTGGATTTCGCCGCCGATGGAGGTCTGGCGTTCCTGCATCGCCTCGAGCATGGCCGACTGGGTCTTAGCGCTCGAACGGTTGATCTCGTCGAGGAGAACCACATTGGCGTGCACGGGACCGAGCTGGGTGGTGAAGGTGCCCGAGCCGTAGTTGAAGATCTGGGTGCCGATGATGTCATTGGGCATCAGGTCGGGGGTGCACTGAATACGGGCGAAGGAGCCGTTGATCGCCGAGGCGAGGGCGCTGGCCGCGGTGGTCTTGGCAAGGCCCGGCACGGACTCCAGCAGCACGTGCCCACCCGCGGCGAGCGCGGCCAGCAGGGTGGCGCGCAGGTTTTCCTGACCGACCACCCGGGAGGAGAACACCTCGGTAATGGTGCGCACGGTGGCCGAGCAGCGTTCCATATCGGCCGGCTCAATCGCCCTCTGGCGGGGAGCGAAGGTACCGGGGGCACGTCCCTGCCGGCCGGCAGGGCGCTGCCCACCGGCAGGACGCTGCCCACCGGCAGCCGGGGCTCCCTGCCCTGGCGCGGCACCGGGCTGATGATGCGGAGTGTTGGCTGGCTGGCTCATCGGCTGCGGCTCCCCCATTGGTGCGGATCCTGCGGTCATCGTCAGTGCCCCCTCACCCGGGGGATCCCCGGGGATTTTTCACCCCGCTGAGCCCCTCTGGGCCGTCCCGTGGGCGCGACGGTCGGCGGCACCGGGTCCGATCCTAGCGCCGCTTGTCTCACACCGCCTGTACATCCACAGCCATGGCAGTGCGAGAATCCTCAGATGCCCCATCTCCCGCATTCGCCACGCAGCGCTCCCTCACCGGCGTGCCCCGTCGGCTCGTCACCGCACCCAACCCGTCCTGGCCTGCAGGTTGATTCCCAAGGCAACGGGATTTTTGCGGTCGCGGCGCCACGTGCGGAGTCGGTGGATCTGTGTGTTCGACGCGGAGAGGCGGAGCATCGAATCCGTCTGCCTTTTGTGGATGGAGGCCTGCACTGGGGTCCGGTGCAAGGCATGGTTCCCGGCACCCAGTACGGTGTGCGGGTGAGCGGCCCCTGGGATCCGTCCCGGGGACAGTTCGCCAATCCCGCGAAGCTTCTGGTGGATCCGTGGGCGCGCGGCGTCAGCCACGCCTCCCCGCTGATGAGTTCCTTTTTCCCGATGGATGTGGATTCGATGCTCGAACCCGTCGGGGATGGAACCACCCGTTCATCGCAGGATTCCGGGCCCGACGCGGTGTGGTCTGTGGTCACCGAGGATGTTTTCGACTGGCGCGGTGATGCCCCGCCGCGAATCCCCTGGGATCGAAGCATCATCTACGAGCTGCATGTCAAGGGCTTTACGCGCCTGCATCCCGAGGTGCCGCCCGAGCAGCGCGGCACCTATGCGGGTCTTGCCCATCCTCGGGTGATCGAGCATCTGCAGCGCCTGGGTGTCACCGCGGTGGAACTGCTGCCGATTCATGCCTGCATGGATGAGCCGCATCTGACCCGTCTGGGCCTGCACAACTACTGGGGCTATTCCACACTCTCCTATTTCGCCCCGAACCCTGCCTACGCCACTCGCGCCGCACAGCACGCCGGTGCCGATGCGGTGGCTGATGAGGTGCGCACCATGATCCGCACCCTGCATGCGGCGGGAATCGAGGTGCTGCTGGACGTCGTCTACAACCACACCGCGGAGGGCGGAGCGATGGGGCCCTCGCTCAGCCTGCGCGGGCTGGATGCCGCCGAGTACTACTGGATGGAGGGCGGTCAGTTCGTGGATGTCACCGGCACCGGTGGCACCCTCGATCCGCGCTCCGGACCGGTAGTGGATCTCGTGCTCGGTTCCCTGCGGCACTGGGTGGAGAGCATGCATGTGGACGGCTTCCGTTTCGACCTGGCCGCGACCCTGGGACGCGACCATCACGGTTTCCGCTCCGATCACCCCTTGCTGCGCGCGATGGTGACCGACCCTGTGCTGCGTGAGGTCAAACTGATCGCGGAACCGTGGGATGTGGGCACCGGCGGCTGGCAAACCGGTTCCTTCCCCGCCCCCTTCGCAGAGTGGAATGACGCCTTCCGCGACGATGTGCGCTCCTTCTGGCTGGCTGATCGCGCCCTGCGTGAGCGCACCGGCGATCACAGCATCGGCGGGGTGCGTGATCTCGCCACCCGTCTGTCGGCCTCGAGCGATATCTTCACCCGCACCGATCCCGAGGGCATGCCTCCCGGGCGCAGCCTGCGTGCCCCCTGGTCCTCGGTGAACTATGTGACCGCCCATGACGGGCACACACTCGCCGACCTGACCGCCTACGAAACCAAACGCAATCACGCCAATGGGGAAGACGGGCGTGACGGCACCAATAACAACCGTTCCTGGAACCACGGCCATGAAGGCCCCCTGGATGAGAGCGTGCCCGAGGCAGTACAGATCGCCGAGGAGCGACGCCGTAGCATCCGCGCGATCCTCTCCACCCTGCTGCTCGCCTCGGGCACCCCGATGCTGACCGCCGGGGATGAGTTCGCCCGCACGCAGGGCGGGAACAATAACGCCTACTGCCAGGACAATGAGATCTCCTGGGTGGACTGGACCATGGACCCGCACCGCGAGGGATTGGTCCAGACGGTTGCGAGTCTGACGGCGCTGCGCCGCCGCTTCCCGCAGCTGCGCGCCACCCGTTTCCTGCAGCCGGCGGATCCGACCGCCCTGGACTGCGATCAGGTGGCCTGGTTCGGCTCCGACGGGCGGGTGATGGATCACGATGCCTGGATGGATGGACGGCGCCATCTGCTGGTCATGCTGCGCCCCGCGCCGGCCGCCGCGCAGAACAGCGCGGGCGAGGGTGACGGCGAGCGCCCCGGGCATCTGCTGGTGGTTCTCAGTTCCTCCTCCAGCCCGCAGAAGGTCACTCTGCCGCCGGCTCCCTGGCCGCAGGGGGAAACGCGGATCCTGCTGGATACGGCGGTGGAGCCCGCGCACCCCGAGGGAACCGATGGCGAAGCACGGCTGAGCGCGCACCTCGTGGATCGCCACACCCTGGTGGTTGCCCCGGGCAGCGTGACCGTCATCGAAATCAGCTCCTGAGAACCACTAGGGTGGACCTTGTCCGCGGATGCCCGTCGACCCCGGCGGCTATCCGCCCCTGACCGCCCCCTACGGGGCCCGACCTCGAGCAGGCAGGAGACCCATGTCCGAGCCCACCGAGCCGATCCGCCCATCCGCGGCTGCTGCCCAGCAGCCTGCGAAAAAGCCGGCACGAGCCTCTGCTGAGGCCCCGGCGCCACACCCCGCCCCGAACACCCCGTCGGCACTGACCACGGACCTCACCCCCGATGTCGCCGAGGAGACCACCCCGAGCGGCCTGGACCGCGGCGTGGGGCGAATCCCGATCATGAACGTCAGCCCGGTGGTTGATGGCGGGCGTTTCCCCGCCTCCTGCGTACGCGGGGAGACGGTGACCGTGACCGCCAATGCCTTCCGCGAGGGGCACGACGCGATGGGCGTGCAGGTTGTTCTGGTGGATCCCGAGGGAGCCGAGCACACCACCACCATGACCTGCACGAATCCGGGTCTGGACCAGTGGGAAGCGCGTGTGCGCCCCGAGTGCACCGGTCACTTCAGCTTCCGGATCGAGGCGTACAGCGCGCCCTACGAGACCTGGGCGCATACCGCCGAGGTGAAGATCCCCGCGGGTATCGACGTGGAACTGGTCGCGGCGGAAGGCGTGATCGTGCTGCAGCGCGTTCTGGCCGAGATTGAGGAGGGCACCCGCCCGGCCTCCGATGGGCCCGTGGTGCGCGCCGCGATCGACGAACTGCGCGACCGTTCCCTCTCCCCCGCCTCCCGGGTTGCCCCTGCCCTTGCCGCCGATATTCGCGGCATCCTGCATGAGCGTCCGCTGCGCGAAGGCGTGACCGTGAGCGGTCCGCACCGCCTGATCGTGCACCGTGAGCGCGCACTCTTCGGCTCCTGGTACGAGTTCTTCCCCCGCTCCGTCGGCGCCCGTTTCGAACCGGAGCAGGGCGGCTGGGTCTCCGGCACCCTGCGCACGGCCGCCGAGGATCTTGACCGTGTGGCACAGATGGGCTTTGACGTCGCCTACCTCACCCCGATCCACCCGATCGGAACCACCTTCCGCAAGGGTCGCAACAACACCCTCGAGCCCCGCGAGGGCGACCCCGGATCGCCCTACGCCATCGGCGCCCCCGAGGGTGGCCACGAGGCGATCCACCCAGACCTCGGCACGATGGAGGACTTCGACGCCTTCGTCGCGCGCGCTCAGGAACTCGGGCTCGAGGTCGCCATGGACATCGCCCTGCAGTGCTCCCCCGACCACCCCTGGGTGCGTGAACACCCCGAGTGGTTCCATATCCGGCCCGACGGCACCATCGCCTACGCCGAAAACCCGCCCAAGAAGTACCAGGACATCTACCCGCTGAGCTTCGAGAACGACTATGACGGTCTCTATGCCGCCATCCGCGACATGCTCGAACTGTGGGTCTCGCATGGCGTGACGCTGTTCCGCGTGGACAATCCGCACACCAAGCCGGTGCGCTTTTGGGAGCAGCTGCTGGCCGAGTTTGACCGCAAGCACCCCGAGGTGATCTTCCTGGCGGAGGCCTTCACCAAGCCGACCATGATGCACAGCCTCGGCAAGGTTGGCTTCCACCAGTCCTACACCTATTTCACCTGGCGGCACAGCCCCGTCGAGCTGCGTGAATACCTGGAGGAACTGGTTCAGGCCGCCCCGTATATGCGCCCCAGTTTCTGGCCCACCACGCATGACATCCTCACCCCCTTTATGACCTCGGGCGGGGAGCGTGCCTTCCGGCTACGGGCGATCCTTGCCGCAACCCTGGTTCCCACCTGGGGGATCTACTCCGGCTACGAACTTATTGAGGATGTTCCGCGGCCCGGGGCCCAGGAACAGATCGACAATGAGAAGTACGAGTACAAGCCGCGTGACTATGCGGGTGCCCTCGCCCAGGGGCGTTCCCTGCAGCCGCTGCTGACCACTCTGAACCACATCCGCCGCGAGCATCCGGCCTTGCAGAGCCTCACCTCGATTCGCTTCCACCAGGCGGAGGATCCGCAGGTGCTCGTCTTCTCCAAGCATCTGGATGCCGCCGCCAGCGGCACCGGCCGTCCCGACACCGTGCTCGTGGTGTCCCTGACCGAGCATGACCGCGACGCCTGGACCACCCTCCACCTCGACCTTGGCGCCCTGGATGTAGCCGGCCCCTTCGAGGTAGAAGACCTGCTGACCGGGGAGCGCTTCTCCTGGGACGCCCACCCCTTCGTGATCCTTTCCGCCGCCGATCGCCCCGCGCATGTGCTGCGGATTATCCACCCCGAGGAGGCCCGAGATGCCTGATCTCATCGTTCCCCCCGCCGACGCTGCCGCGCCGCGCCCCATGCCCGTGGGTGCCCACGAGATCGGGGCCACCGCCACCGGCAGTTACCACGATCCGCACTCGGTGCTCGGTGTGCACCACTACGACGGGGCCGTCACGATCCGGGCGCTGCGTCCGCTGGCACAGCGGGTCGAAGCGATCCTCGACGATGGCACCGTCGTGCCCCTGGAACATGAACAGGACGGCATCTGGGTGGGTGTGATTGAGCGTCCCAATGTCGAGTCGTACCGTCTGCGCGCCACCTGGGGTGAGGACGAGGACCCGGTCGAGGCTGAAGACCCCTACCGTTTCCTGCCCACCCTCGGGGAACTCGACCTTCACCTGATCGGGGAAGGCCGCCATGAGGAACTGTGGAATGCCCTCGGTGCGCATCTGCGCGAGGTCGATGGCGTGGCCGGTGCCTCCTTCGCGGTCTGGGCCCCCAATGCCCGCGCCGTGCAGGTGATCGGTAACTTCAACGGCTGGGATGGGCGCGGGCACTCCCTGCGTTCCCTCGGTTCCGCCGGCGTGTGGGAACTGTTCGTTCCGGGCCTGACCGACGGTGAGATCTACAAGTTCCGGATCCTCGGGCCCGACGGGGTGTGGCGCGATAAAGCCGACCCCATGGCGCGCCGCACCGAAGTGCCGCCGGCGACCGGCTCGATCATTACCCGCAGCACCTACGAGTGGGAAGACTCCGCCTGGCTTGCCGAACGCGCCAGCCGCGATGCGCTCTCCTCCCCCATGTCCATCTATGAGGTGCACCTGGGCAGCTGGCGCCCGGGTCTCGGTTACCGGGAACTCGCCACCGAACTGGTGGACTACGTCAAGCAGACCGGCTTCACGCATGTGGAGTTCATGCCACTGGCCGAGCACCCCTTCGGCGGATCCTGGGGCTATCAGGTCACCGGCTACTACGCTCCCACCTCCCGCCTCGGCACCCCCGATGAACTGCGCTACCTGATCGACACCCTGCACCAGGCCGGAATCGGCGTCATCATGGACTGGGTGCCGGCGCACTTCCCCAAGGATGAGTGGGCACTGGCTCGCTTCGACGGGACCGCGCTGTACGAGCATCCCGATCCGCGCCGCGGGGAGCACCCCGACTGGGGCACCTACATCTTCGATCTGGGCCGCAGCGAGGTGCGTAACTTCCTCGTGGCGAATGCCTGCTACTGGCTCGAAGAGTTCCATGTGGACGGCCTGCGCGTGGACGCCGTGGCCTCGATGCTCTACCTCGACTACTCCCGCCAGGAAGGCGAGTGGCTGCCGAATATCCACGGCGGCCGCGAGAACCTCGAAGCGATCGCTTTCCTGCAGGAAGCCAATGCGACCGCGTACAAGCGCGCCCCCGGAATCGTAATGATTGCCGAGGAATCCACCTCCTTCCCCGGCGTGACCCGCCCGACCGATGCCGGCGGCCTCGGCTTCGGTTTCAAATGGAATATGGGCTGGATGCACGACACCCTGCAGTACATCGGCGAGGATCCGATCCACCGCCAGTACCACCACGGGGAACTGACCTTCTCGATGGTGTACCAGTACTCGGAGAACTTCGTGCTTCCCATCAGCCACGACGAGGTTGTGCACGGCAAGGGGTCTCTACTGCGCAAGGCGCCCGGTGATGACTGGCAGCAGGCCGCCACGCTGCGCTCCTACCTCACCTTGCAATGGACGCACCCCGGTAAGCAGCTGCTGTTCATGGGCAGTGAGTTCGCCCAGGGCACCGAATGGTCCGAGCAGTCCGGGCTTCCCTGGTGGCTGCTCGAGTACCCGCTGCATCGCGGGGTACTGCAGCTGGTCACCGATCTGAACGCCCTGCAGCGTGCCACCCCGGCGCTGTACGAGCTCGATCAGGACCCGGCCGGTTTTGAGTGGCTCGACGGTGACGATGCCGCGCACAATGTGATCTCCTTTGTGCGCCGCGACCGGGAAGGGAACCCGCTGGTGGTCGTCATCAGCTTCTCCCCCACCCCGTGGATGGAGCATCGCATTCCGCTTCCCGAGGGCGGCACCTGGCGCGAAGTGCTCAACACCGACGCCCCCGTCTACGGCGGCAGCGGCGTGGGCAACCTCGGCTCCGTCGATGCCGAACCGCTCCCCATGCACGGGCGGGATCACTCGGTGCGCCTCGCGGTGCCGCCGCTTGGTGCCGTGGTTCTGCAGCCCGCGCGGCTCAGCCTCTAAGGCGCGCGGGCGGCCTCAGGGCCGGGGCTGCGGTCGAGGGGCCGACGACGGAGCGGTCACGGTGGGAGGAGATCCCCCGCGGAGCATCGCCCAGCCGGCGAGGCGCCTCAGAAGAGCAGATTCGCCAGGCGCTTGCGGGCAGCCGCTACCCGGGGATCCGTCGGACCGGCCATATCGAACAGCTCGAGAAGGCGTGCGCGCACGGTCTCCTTGGTCTCGGGATCTGCCCCACGAAGCTGATCGAGCAGACGCGAGAACGCATCCTCAACATGCCCACCGAGCATGTCCATATCAGCCGCACGCATCTGCGCCTCCAGATCGCCGGGATTCGTGGCTGCTGCCTCACGGGCTGCGCCCAAATCCACTCCCTGGGTCCGACGCATGAGCCGCACCGTGGCGAGGCCCGCTTTCGCCTCCGGATCGCCCGGGGTCTGCTGCAAATGCTTCTCGAAGCGTTCCACCGACCCGTCAAGATCGCCCTGCTGGATAAGATCCATCGCCTCCGCGAGCAGCGGCGGCAGCGGCTTCTCCTCCTCGGCGGTGCCTTCCGCGGCGCCCTCTGCATCGCCCTCGGGCAGGGTCATTCCCTGCTGACGGGCCACATCGATGATCTGGTCCAGGAGGTTGTCGATCTCT
Source organism: Actinomycetes bacterium (assembly GCA_023389045.1). Lineage (GTDB taxonomy): Bacteria > Actinomycetota > Actinomycetes > Actinomycetales > Dermabacteraceae > Brachybacterium. The sequence goes on along the minus strand of JAEWEZ010000104.1, from coordinate 2,736 downwards.
TCCTCCGGCAGCAGCGCATTGGCGATCGGCTGCACCTGGCCCAGGAGCATCAGCAGCAGCGAGGGCAGCTGCTGCACCTGCAGGGCCATCGCCACCCGCGGCTGAGTATCGGCATCCACGGTTGCCAGGCGCACCGCGCCACCGCGAGCGTCGACCTTCGTGCGCAGCGCGCTCATGAAGGTATCCATCTGCGGCACCCGAGCGCTCATCACCACCAGCAGGGTGGGCACCTGCTGCGAATCGGCGACAAGCTGCTGCAGACCGTGTTCGGTCACCGCAATTTCATGCTCGGCGCTCTGCGCATTCTCATCGCCACCACGGGGGGTAGCGAGGGAGGAAAGATCGATCATGCCGTCGCTCCTTGAAACATCGGGGGAAGACCTTGCGGATCGGGGGAAGACCTTGCAGCAGGTCTCATGCCTCCCAGTCTAGAGAGGCAGCCGTCTGGGGCTAGTGCCCCCGTGGCTGGCGCTCAGCTGCCGGAGGCACCCAGTTCGGCGATGGTTGCACCGATCGGCTGGATCTTTGCCTTGGCTCCCTTGGGCGGGATGTACAGCGCCACCACGGTGCCGAAGTCCCGGCGGAATTCCTTGGTGAACTTCTTCTTCCCGATCAGCTTGGTGTACGGGTTGTCCTGGGAGTAGGCCATCGTGGCGCCCTCTTTGACGAGCACGCGTCGATTGGACAGCAGGGTGCCCATCACGATGGCGCCGCCGATTTTCGCGTCCTTGGCAGGAGCGGTCCGGATCCCGACGAAGTCGCCCTTCTTGACCGTGTACACCTCTTTCACGGTGGCTGCTTCATCCCAGTTCACCCCGGCGTTCAGCGCCTTACGCTCATCACCGATTTCCTTGTGACGAGTGGTCATGAAGGGATCCGTGCCCATGAGCTTCTTCGGATCGGCAGCGACACCGTCGGAGAGCACCTTGGCGTAAAGGTCGAGCGCAGCCTTGGGGGTGAGCAGCAGGTCATCCTGCTCATAACTCACCGGTGCAGCACCGACCTCCGCGGCCTCAACATTGGGCATGGGAATGCCTGCTGCCTGCTGCGCCCATCCCCAGGTGGTGTACGGTGAGCGGGCATCCTTCTGCTGCAAGGCCATGAAGAAGGGAACCTTGCCCTTTTCCGAGCCGGAAACGAGCGCGATCGCCGTGCGAGGGAACTTCCCACCGGTAGAGGTCATCGGGATGATCAGCTCGGCGCCCGGAACCTGCAGCGTCGAGGAAAACTCCCCCACCTTGGCGATCATGGCGTAGGTCTTCTGACGGAACTCCGCTGCCGTTCCGACCACTCGCGGGGCCAGTTTCTTGGCATCACGCGCCTCATCGGCGGCCTTCACCGCTGCATGGATCTGCTCGGTCACCGTCGTGAACTGTTCCGTGGTGGCCACGGGGGTGGGCTCAGCCAAGGCTGGGCCGGTCGGCGGAGCCGGGGGCTTTTCAGCGGCGCCGTTCCCGCACGAGGCAAGAAGAGCGGAGGTGGCAAAAGCACCGGTACCCAGCACAAGGCCGCGGCGGGAGAGATGGGGGGCGGTCATCGCTGCTCCTCGGTGTTGTTCTCCAGGGGATCGATAGCGCGGCGGTGACGGGGAGCACCCGTGCGTGTGTTTGTCTCGCGCTGTTCCTCGCTCGGCGGCATCACGTCATCGTCGGTAATGGGTTCCAGCTGTTCCGTGCGGTCGCTCAGGAGCGGCTGGGTCGGGTGGGTGGGCACCGGTTCGGTCGGGTCGGTGGGCACCGGTTCGGTCGCATCGGCCGACGGGGGTGCGTCGTCGCGGAGGTGGCCCTCATCCTCCAGAGAATCCGCAGCGGCAAGGTCGCTGTCGGTGGCCTCGTCTTCCCGTAGACGCGCGGCCAGCGGAACCGCCGGCTCAAGGCCCGAGGCGGCATCGATCTCAGAATCTGCCGTGTGCTCAGCACCTAGCTCGGGAGCGTCAGCAGCCTCATCGTCTCGCCGGTCCAGGGGCTGATCCTCGTTGACGACGGGCGCGTACACGACGGGCTCGTTCTCGACGGACTCATTCACAACGGGCTGGTCCTCCATCTGCTCGTCATCGGCCAGGTCTTCCTCCGCGAGCTCGTCCTCATCCTCGCGGCGCGAGCCGGAACCGAGCGTGAGAACCAGCAGGATCAGGCCGATGACCGCGAGGGTTGCACCGATCGCATAGGCGAAGGGCACCCAGGCATTGCTCGCTTCACGCGGCCAGGTGAGGCTCACGGTGGAGGCACCCGCGGCTTTTCCATCCGTCACGATCATGATCGCGCGGTACGGCTGCGGCTTGTCCTTGGCTTCTTCACGGTGGAAAGCCGCAATATCGATGCTCGCCGGGCTTGCCGACGTCTTCACATCGCGCCACAGATCCGAGGTTTTCGGATTCGGGATCTCCTTTTCGCCCTTCGGATTCACCGGTTCTGCAGTAATGCTTTCCCAGGAGGAAAGCCCCGTGAGCCGGGTGTACTTCGCCTTCCCGAGGTAGGCCTCAATATCGCTCTTGGGCGCCGTCACCAGGGTGACTTCTCCCGACGCCTGAATGGTGGCCTTACCCTCGGTTCCGCCGACATACAACACACCGGGATCGATCACCACAGCCGACCCCGGATCCTTCAGCTGCACGGTGGCTGTGTTCTCAGAATCCGGTGCCCAGCTCGTCTCCCCGAGGCGGCCCAGGCCCAGGCCAATCAGGCCCAGCACAATCAGGGCAACGGCAAGAATGCGTTTCACGAAGCTCTCCTAGCG
>JAEWEZ010000099.1 GCA_023389045.1 Actinomycetes bacterium | reverse complement strand
ATCCAGAAGGGCCGTGCCGAGGAGCTGATCGCCGTCTGCAGGCAGTCTTCGAAACTGCCGGTGGGTGCCACGAACACGAAGTCGTGCCGTGCCTGCCACACAGCGGTGGCCAGTTCCAGCGCCGCCTCATCCACGGCCTTTTGATCCTCACCGAAGGCCACGATCGCCGCCTTGCAGCGCGGCTGATCCGCCCAGGCGAACCCCACCCAGTAGGACACATCGGTGATCCCATCGCGGCTGGTCAGCTCGGGAATCTGCGCGTATAGCGACTGTGCGGGCTCCACCCTGGTGGAGGTCTTCTCCCCCGGCAGCAGGATCGGCACATGCACGAGGGCCTTAGCCGGCTTCCTGGGCCCCTCCGGATGCGAGGCCGCCGCCACGAGGTCCCGCAAGCCACGTTCACGCGTCTCCCAGGCGTCGATATGGGGGGCGTGGCGGTAGCAGGTCATCAGATCACAGTGCGCAAAGAGCGTGTCCGAGACGTTCCCGTGCAGGTCCATTGCCGCCCCGACCAGCACATCCGGGCCGATCACCTCGCGAATCGCGGTGATCAGGTCACCTTCGGCATCGTCCATGCCTTCCACGCTCATGGCGCCGTGGATATCGAAGTAGAGGGCATCCAAGGGCCCCTCGGCGAGTGCGTCTGCGAGCCGCCCCAGGATCTCGTGCTTCCAGGCCTGGTAGGCGTGCGGACGCAGGGGCCCGCCCGGAAGCGCACGCGCGTGGAGCGTGCCGACGTAATCGGCGGCTTCTCGCAGTGCTCGCCCGCTCTCGGAGCCGTCGCGGAAGAAGGGGTAGCGGTCCAGGATCTCCTCGCCCCGTCGGACCTCGAAGTCGCCGAAGCTGGAGCGGTACGGGGTAAAGGTGGAGGATTCGATGGCAATGCCGGCGATCGCTACGCGCGGGCGGTGTGCTGAAGCGGTGTGCTGGTCGGCGGTGGTCATCACGCATGCTCCTCACCCGAGAACGGCGGACGCATCCGCTGATCTGAAGCGGTTGATAGGGTCCTGGCATTCTTCCACGGGGCGGCGGCAAACGTCGGCGCTCTCAAGATTCCGGAGCCAGACATGATCCGTTTCGACAACCGCACCGGTCCGGCGGAGGCGGCTCCCGCCGCAGCGTATCCCGAGCTCCCCATCCCCGAGTGGTTCCGCGACGCGAAGCTCGGGCTGTTCGTGCACTGGGGTCTGTATTCGGTTCCTGCCTGGGCGGATGTTCTGGATCGGTCCGACGTCACCGCGGAGAATGCCTACGCTCGCCACCAGTACGCCGAGTGGTACGCGAACACGGTGCGGATCCCCGGCAGCCCCACCCACGAGCGGCACGAAAACCTGTATGGGGTGGGTTGCAGTTACGAGGATTTCGCTGACCAGTGGAAACCTGAGGCGGGAGCCTGCGAGGCGATCGCGGATCTGGCCGTGCGCGCCGGTGCCCGATACCTCGTGCCCACCACGAAGCATCACGACGGTTTTTGCCTCTGGGGCTCGTCGACCACCGCTTTCACCGCCGCGCATCGGGGTCCTCGTCGGGACCTGATCGGGGAGCTTGCTCAGGCCACCCGCACCCGCGGCCTGCGTTTTGGCGTGTACTTTTCGGGCGCCCTCGACTGGCATGCCTCGGACTTTCCGCCGATCACCTCCCATGAGGATCTGTTCGCGCTGCGTCGCAATGATCCTGCTTTCGCTGCCTACGTGGCTGCTCAGCTGCGGGAACTCATCGAGCGCTACAGTCCCTCGATCCTGTGGAACGACATTGAATGGCCCGACGCCGGCAAAACTCTCGGCCCGGACTCCCTGCCCACCTTGTTCTCGGAGTACCTGCGGCAGGTGCCCGACGGGATGATCAACGACCGGTGGGGAGCGCCGGTGCAGGGGGTGCGCACCCGCGAGTACGAGGACCTCGACGCGGTTCAGGCCGACGTTTTTGAATCCACCCGTGGGCTTGGCCTCTCCTTCGGCTTCAACCGTGATGAATCAAGCGATCACGCCCTGGATGCTCCTGCCCTCGTGCGCCTGTTGGCCGACGTGGTCTCCAAGAATGGAAACCTGCTGATCAACGTGGGTCCGCGGGCCGACGGCAGTGTGCCTGAGCTGCAGCGCACCGCTCTCGAGGGGCTCGGCGACTGGCTCCGTGTGTACGGGGAGGCGATCTACGGCACTCGACCCTGGGAGGCGCCCGAGGCGGCGGTGCCTCCCACGGGGCTTCGTTTCACGATGAGTGCCGACCGACTGCACCTCCTGCTCCTTACTCCCACCGAGGGGCCGGTTCCACTGGAGAGGGAACTGTCGCAGGCTGTGCGCGGGGTAGCGCAGGTGGATGGTGGGGCCGACGGGTCTGGTCCGCGACTGGAGGAGCACGACGGTTCCTTGGTCGTGGTGCCCGGTGATGATCCGGCGCTCCCCTCGTCGCTCACCGGGTACTCCGAGGCGGGTCCGGGCGAGTGGGTTCAGGTGCTGAGTTTTCCTCGACGACGCTGACACTGTGCGGCCGTGCGCGGCCTTGTCACCCGCTGCCGCGGAGCATTCTCGGGGAACTCACCCAGTCGTCCAACCCGCGGCTCATCGCGTGCGAATCCCGTAGTTCTCATCCAGTGTGGTCGTCACAAGCACTCGATCGGCACCGACGCGCACGCATGCACCGCCTTCCGCCGTGAAAACCTCGGGGATACCGAGCGGCCCCTTGGTGTCCACGTCGAAGGGTTGCACCATCAACCCCTGCAGAGAATCCAGAACCACGAGGGTTTTCTCCTCGGGCCGCGCCGCGTAGGCGAGCCGGCCACCGGCGGAGATGAGCTGCAGTTCTTCCGGGTCTTCATGCGCCCAGGGATCCTCCCCGTCGGCCTGGATTCCCCGCACGGTGCGCCCGCTGGTGACCACGGTCGTTTCAGCCTCATGGTCGATTGCAGCTTGCGTTACCCCCTCCGCAAGCACGGCACCGTCGCTGAGGGAGATCAAAGCCCCGGCAGCACCGTCACCCCGCAGGAGCATGAAGGGCGCCGTGGTGTCTGGCGTCATGGGCACATGCGCTTTCTCGGCCGCAATCCCCTGCGGCAGCGGCACCCGCCAGAGTTCTTTCTGCCCCGCGCCCACGGCAACGAGGTTTTCACCCTGGGTGTGCAGCACTGTCCCGAGATGCTCGGCAAGGATCTGTCCGCCTTTCAGGGCAGACTCCTCCACCAGTACCTTTCCGGTCCCAGCCTCGAGAGCTACCCGCGGTCCACCCCGGCCCATCGGCTCCTTGGATGGCTGCGCAAAAACCAGACCGGGAGCAGCCTGCGGCCCAGGCACAGGAACCGGACCCCACAGCTGTTCCCCGCCATCGAGGCTGTATGCCGTCACAGCCACTCTGGCGAGCGCTTTCCCGCTGGTCATCGCATCGGCGAGGATGGCGACGGGGCCCTTATCGCTGGGGCTTACCGCATAGCCGGTGCAGGTGGCGGGGCGCTTCGCGGTCCACAGCACGGTGCCGTCTTCACGGATGGCGCGCAGGGTGATCCCCTCTGCGGTCTCCTCATGCCCCAGGAAGATCCCGTCAAGCTGCAGGGGCCGTGCGGTCCATCCGGGCTTCACGAGGATCTGGGTGGTCATCTCCAGTGGCAGGCGCACCGTCGTCGGATCGACGGTTTCCCCTTGCTTCCCGACTTTCTCTGGGGCCGCGGGCGGCCTGGGGGTCGGTGTCGCGGAGGGCGCGGGGGGCGCCTCGCGGGTACATGCAGCGAGGGTGAGTCCAGCCGGTGCGGCGGCAAGCAGGAGGCGTCGCGTCAGTTGTCCTCGGGTCAGCTGTCCTCGGGGCATTGTTCCTCCGTGCTGTGTGTGCGCTGTGCGCGCCGACGGTCCCAGCGCCACCACAGGGCGAGTGCCACGGCTCCGGCGATCAGGATGACGAGGATCTGCACAGCCGTGTTGTTCAGAGCCGTGCTGGCAACCTGCCATCGGGTCAGCAGCTCGGTGGGCACGAGCGATGGCATGGTGACCAGGCCGTTGGTGAACCAGAAGAGCACGCCGAGCGCCATGATCAGGAGGCCGGTCAGGACGGTGGTGGTGTGGAAGGTGCGCCCTGCCACCTGGAAGCTGCGGCCGCGGAGAAAGCCGCGGCCACGTGCCCCGAGCATTCCCCAGAGGGCTGCGATGAGGACGAGCGGCACGACCATGCCGGCGCCATACACAGCAAGGAGAACCCCGGCGGCGACCACGCTGCCCTGCCCGAAGGCGAGGCTGAGGACCGCCCCGAGGATAGGGCCGGCGCAGAAACCGGCAACCCCACCGACGGCACCAAGCACCGCGGTGCGCCCGAGCCCGATGGGCCGCAGCGGAGCCCCCGTCGGAGTCCTTCCCTCGGCCGTGCCGCCGTCGGCACGGCCCCCGTCGGACCCATCCCCGTCGGCACCATTCCCGTCGGCACGGCCCCCGTCGGACCCGACCATCGGCAGCGCCACCGGCACCGCTCCAACCCTGGGCGATAACCCGCCCGACCCTGCACCGGATCCATGCGCCGCCTGCCGCACGGACTGCGGCAGGAGCCGCCCAAGGTCGAAACCGAGTCCAAGGGCGTGCAGGGCACCGAGCACGACCAGCATGATCGCAACGGCGGCCACCACAGCCTCGCGGTGCTCGACGAAGATGGTGCCGAGCGCACCCACCCCGATGCCGAGCGGAAGCAGGGTGAGAAGAAGCCCAAGGTAGAAGACGAATCCGTGGAGGAGGAGCCCAGCCCGGGAGGTGACGCGCGAGGCAAAGAAGCCCGGCAGGAGCAGGGCGCCGCAGGGACTGAGGAGTGCTAAAGCACCCCCGAAGAAAGCCGTGAGAACCCCAACCTGCATATCAGCCCCCGTTTTTGGCTTTCGCGAGGGCGTCCTCCACTGCTGCGGTGAACACTTCGGTGGGCTGCGCACCGACGAGCGGGCGCCCTCCGACGATGAAGGCCGGAGTGGACATCACACCGAGCTTCGCGCCCATCTCCGCGTTCTGCTGGACCACCCCCCAGGTCTTTTCCGAGTTCAGATCTGCCACGAACTTTTCCCGGTCCAGACCCAGCTCAACGGCGAGCGCCGTCAGCCCCTCATCGGTGAACGTGTCCGCGCTGCGAACCTTCCCTCCCTCAAAAAGCGCAGCCTGGTATTCATGCAGTTTGCCCTGCTCACCAGCGGCAACGACGGCACGGGCCGCCCGATGCGAGGGCTCCCCGAAGACGTACACGTCGCGCCATTCCACGCGGAGTTTGCCCTCCTGGATGTATTTCTGCATGGCGGGGAGGGTCTTGGTATGCCACTGCGCACAGTGCTTGCACTGGTAATCGCTGAAGACGACGAGCACGACCGGAGCATCAACCGGGCCCTGCGCGTGCGGATCGCCCTCCTGGCGGCGCTCCTGCCCGGAGAGGTCGGGCACGGCAAGTTCGGTGGGAAGCGGCTGCTCGGCGTCACTGGATGCGGTGGGCCCCGAGGCCTCCGTACCTGCGGGTTTCGTCGGATCAGCAGCCTCATCGCGCGCCCCGGGTCGGAGCACAACCACCGCGATGATCAGGGCCATCACAACGCAGAGGATCGCGGCGGGTGCGATCCAGCGCAGAATCGGATGGCGGTGTGCGGTCACGGCGTCTCCCCTGATTTCTCTCAGTGCATGCCGCGCCCCCGTCTGCGCAGCACCTTTGCTCTGCGACCACGGTAGCCGAGGGGCCTGACAAACAAGCGCCCCACCCGCGCCCACCCCGTCGGCCCCCATCACGGAGGTCTACCCTGAATACCCATGACCCCTGCCCCACCCCCACCGAGCGTGCCCTCCGAGGCGCCCCAGAACCTTCCGGAACCGTCGAATAACGCTTCCACCAGTGCCGCAGCACAGTCCGGCCTGGCCTGGTGGACGGTGCCGATGGCTGCCCTCGGCGGTGCGCTCGGTGCGCTGCAGGCCCTCATCAATTCCACCCTGGCGCAGGACATTCAGAGTGGTTTTGGAGCTGCCGCCATCTCCTTCGGGGTCGGGCTTGTGCTGGTCGCGGGCATCGTGCTGCTTCGCCCCGCCCTGCGCTCCCGCACCGCCGATTTTTGGCGTGACCTGCGCAGCGGCGCCTTTTCCTGGCCCTTGGCACTCGGCGGTTTGGGCGGTGCGCTCTTTGTTCTCAGTCAGGCGCTTACGGTGCCGACGATCGGAGTCGCGCTGCTCATCATCGCCGTTGTTGCTGGTCAGACGGTCACGGGGCTTGTTGTGGACCTGATTGGTTTGGGCCCGGGCGGCGCTCGGCCGTTGAGCGCGGGGCGTCTGGCCGGGGCTGCACTGATGGTGGTGGCGGTCGCGCTGGCGATGTCGGGTGGTTTGCAGCGGGCGGTTCCGATTCCCCTCCTCATCTTGCCGCTCATCGCCGGCTGCGCCCTCGGGCTGCAGCAGGCGGTCAATGGGCGGGTCACCCAGCATTCGGGGCATTTTTTGGTGGCGACGCTCGGCAACTTCATCGTCGGCACCTTCGCGCTCGTTCTTGCCGCGGCTGCGCATTTTCTGTTCGCCGGTTGGCCGCTTCCGCTCCCGGCAGAACCCCTGCTGTATCTCGGTGGGGTGATCGGGGTCGGTTTCATTGCGATCGCTTCCTTCCTTGCCGAGCCGATGGGGGTTTTAGCCCTGGCCATGTGCACTATCGCCGGGCAGATCATCGGCTCGGTTTTCTTGGACGCGACGGTTTCCCATGCCCCGCTTGGTCTGCTGACAGTGGTGGGCGCGCTTCTCACGCTCGTTGCCGCGGTCGTGACGGTGGGTTTGCCGCCCGCACGCCAACGAGGCACGAGCTCACGGGCTCTGTGATGTCGCAGGCACCGGGTCTATCGGCGCCTCGGATGCGCTCCACGCCCAGCACAATGAGCCGACGGCATCTGGTCCCGCCCCAGCAAAAACTCCATCGCGGCTCACCCCGCCACCACGGATCCCGCTGCAACCGATGCCCGTCGGCAGAATCCAAGAACACCACCTGAACCGAATACCCCTGGAGGCGCGCAGTGAGTTCGCTCCCCACCACCTCACCGGAACCCGCACCGGCTCAATCCCCTGCGGGTCGTGCCTGGTGGGCTGTGCCTCTGGCTGTTCTCGGGGGAGCCATGGGGGCGGTGCAGGCGCTGCTGAACGGCCGCATGCGCGTGGAACTCGACGACCCTTTCGCGGCGGCAGCCCTCTCCTTCGGGCTCGGTCTCGTGATCGTCGCGGCGATTGTGTTTGCGCGTCGGTCCCTGCGCGAGCAAACCCTGGCCTTCCTGGGGGAAATATGGACGGGCAAGGCGTCGTGGGTGCTTCTTCTGGGTGGCCTTGGTGGAGCCATTTTCGTGACCGCGCAGACGCTTGCCGCGCCCGTGGTGGGTGTCGCCATGCTGACGATCTTCCTGGTCGCGGGGCAGAGCGTGACCGGCCTGGGCGTGGATAGGGCGAGCCTCGGGCCGGGTGGGCCGCGCCGGCTATCGACGGGGCGACTCATCGGCGCTGCCCTCATGGTGGTGGCGGTGGCGCTCTCCATGTCGGGCGGGCTCTCGGGGGCGTGGTCCTGGGTTCTGATCGTGCCGCTGGTGGCGGGTGCGGCGGTGAGTCTGCAGCAGGCCGTCAACGGACACGTCACGGAACGCTCGGGGCACTTTCTGGTGGCGACGCTCGTGAACACGACGGTGGGAACCGCTGCTTTACTGCTGCTCACCGGGGTTCATGCACTTCTCGTGCACGGGCCGCGGGCGCTGCCGACGGATCCGGTGCTGTATTTGACCGGTCCCCTGGGCATCGGGTTTATCGCTATTGCGGCCATGCTCGCCGGTCCTCTCGGGGTACTCACCCTGGGGATGTGCACGGTGGCAGGGCAGGTGGTCGCCTCCGTGATCATCGACGCGATTGCCTCGCCCGGGACCTTGGATGCGTGGACGGTGGCCGGGGCGGTCCTCACCCTGATTGCTGCGGCGGTCACAGCGGGGCGGGGATCGCGGGCGTAGCCTCCCCAATCCGGTTCATCCACAGTTCACCGCGACCGGGTGTGTTTGTCGCCTCCCCCCTTTACTGTGAGGCGACTTACATCTGATCCCCCCACCCGGCCAGGAAACTTTCATGAGCATCTCGCGTGATCTGCCCAGGACCGTTCCCTCCTGCACCTCGATCCTCGCTCCCGAAGACTCCTACGGCGAGCATTCAGGACCTCCTCGCCGCGCTATGTCCCGCGCGGTTCCCGGGCGCCTTGCGGTTCTCATCGCGGCTCTCGCACTACTAACCCCGGGGTTGTTCACCCTGCAAGCGCTGCAGGCTGCACCAGCAAATGCCGTCATCACCGATGAGCAGCTGTCCGACGGTGGTGTGCTCCGGGATCTGCGCAGCTACCGGGTTGCTCCCGGCCTAGACCTGACCACCTTTTCGCGTTTGGAGCCGGAAGGGTGGAACGAGGGCAGTGTGCTCACTGCCGATCTGCGCACCTCCAGCCTCTCGATGGATGTCAAAGACACCGGGAAGGTCGCTGCCCGCGCAACGCTGGATCAGGTGATGCGTTCTGGGCCGCGCGGTAAGAAGGCGGTTGCTGCCGTGAACGGCACCTTCTTCGACATCAACAACTCCGATGCTCCGATCTTCACCTCCGTGTCCCGCGAGGGTGTGCGTATGGGGTCGCCAACTGCGCGCCCTGCACTCACGGTAGCGGGAACGAAGGCTACAATCCAGATGCTGTCGGCCGGGGGAACCCTCACGCTGCCTGCCGGAACTCATGAGCTCGCCGGCGTCAACAACCCCTCCCTCAGCGCCGACGGTATTGGCCTGTACACGGCAGCCTGGGGCGATCACACTCTGAACCGCCCGGTGGGCGGGCCGGACAAGCTGTCGGCTCGGATCGCGCGCGCCACCGTGGTGGACGGTGTGGTCACGAAGGTCAGCGGGATCACTCCCGAGGCCGGGGCACCCGATATTGCAGATGGTGAGCAGGTTCTGCTGGGACGCGAGAAGGGGGCTGACGCGATTGCGGCTCTCGCGGTGGGGGATCGCGTGGATATTGAGGTCGGGCCGAGTGCTCCCATCGACCTCGGCATTGCGGGGACGCACCAGATCCTGACCGACGGGAAGGTCGCCGACCTGGGCGATGACTCGCTGGCTACCTCCACTCACCCGCGCACGGCCGTCGGGGTGAGCCGTGATGGCTCCCAGCTGTTCGTGCTGGTCAACGATGGTCGATCCGCCAACTCGCGTGGAACGACGCTTCCGCAGCTCGCGAAGATGCTCAAAGATATGGGCGCGCATAACGCGGTGAACCTCGATGGTGGAGGATCCTCCGCGATGCTCGCCCGGGTGGCTGGGGATGACGGGGAGAAGGTGTGGAATACCCCGTCGGATGGTCAGCTGCGGGAAGTTCCCAATGCGCTCGTCTTTTACTCCGACGCACCCGCCCAGAAGCTCTCCGATGTGAAGCTCTCGACTCTCCTTGATCGACAGGACGCCGTGTTCCCGGGGATGGGACGCACCGTGGAAGCCACCGCTCTTGGTTCCAACCTGGAACCGGTGATGGCCACGGGACAGTTCTCGACCGAGGGGCCGCTGCGTGCTGAAGCAGCCGTGGAACTTCGCACTCGTGTGGTCGGCACTGAGGCGGGTCGCGGCGCGGTGACCTTCCGTGCCGGAGGGCATGAAGACACGGTTCGGCTGCGAGTGTTGGGAGAGCCCATCGCGCTACAGCCCTCCGCGCGCACACTGAGCCTGCCCGATGCGAAGACCACGCGGCAGTTCACTCTGACCGGTATGGATGCCGACGGGCAGCGCGCCCGGGTTGAAAGCGCCGATGTGAAGGTCTCGAGCAGTTCCGGTTTCGAGGTCACCGATGACGGCCTCGGTACGTGGACGGTGCGTGGCACCGGGAAAGCCGAGACTGGCACCGTCACCCTGAAGCACGGGTCCTTGGAAACAACGGTTTCACTGACCTTCGGCACGGAAACCAAGAAGATCTTTGATCTCTCGGACCTGTCTGCCTTCACGACCGATAGCGCCCGCGCCACCGGGCAGATCGGTGCTGCGGAGGGGCCGACAACGGAGGACGGCAAGACATCCCCCGGTGTGCGTATGACCTACGACTTCACTACGTCCTCGGCAACCCGCGGCTTCTACCTGGTGGCCAAGGAACCCGTGGCCGTGGACGGCTCTGCACTCTCCTTCACCATGGATGTGAAGGGCGATGGCACGGGAGCCTGGCCGCGACTTCAGGTACGGGATGCGAACGGCACCGTGACCAACCTCGACGGCGACATGATCGAGTCGAAAGACTGGCAGCAGGTGCGCTTCACCGTGCCGGCAGGGCTTGCACAGCCGCTCACCGTGGAACGTCTGCGCATCATGGAAACCCGCCCCGAAGCCCAGTACAAGGGCGACATTGTGGTGGCGAACCTACGGGCCGTGACCACTCCGTCGGGGAAAGCCGCCCCGGTTGCTCCCGTGCATGACGCTGCACTTCTGGCAGTGGGGTCGGTGCAGGATCGGCCGCAGCGGATCGCGGTGATGAGCGATGCGCAGTTCGTGGCCCGCGACCCGAACAGCCAGGCCGTGGAGGGGGCGCGCCGCACGCTGCGCGAGATCCGGGAGGCACGCCCGGACCTTCTCGTCATCAACGGTGATTTCGTCGATGAAGCCTCCGATGCGGATTACGCACTGGCTGCCACAATCCTCGCTGAGGAATGGCCCGAGGACATCCCCTACATCTACGTTCCCGGCAACCACGAAATCATGGGTGGCGAGATCGCGAACTTTGAGAAGCATTTTGGTGCCACCAGGACCAGCCGGGATCTTGGCCGCACCCGTGTGATCACCCTGAACAGTGCCACCGGCACCCTGCACGGCGCAGGCATTGATCAGCTGCGGGAGCTCGAAAAGAGCCTGCGCGAGGTCGCCGCCTCGGACACTCTCACCGGGGTGACGGTGTTCTTCCACCATCCGCCCACCGATCCGCTGCCCTCGAAGAGCTCGCAGCTTTCTGATCAGCGCGAAGCGCGGGCGGTGGAGCGGCTGCTGGCTGATTTCCGCCGCGAAAGCGGGAAGTCTGCCGCGGTGATCAACGGGCATGTGGGGGTGTTCCACGGGGCTGCCGTGGAAGGCGTCACCATGCTGATCAACGGCAACTCTGGAAAGAATCCCGCCGGAACCCCCGCGACGGGCGGCTTCACCGGCTGGATGATGCTCGGGATCAGCCCCGGTGCCGGACTCGTCAGTGAGAATCCGAGGCCCGAGGATCGAGTGGAATGGCTCGCTGCCCAGACGCATCCCTGGGTGGATGAGTTGGCGCTGACTGCAGACGAGCGCCTCGTAGTGGGTCAGACGGGGTCGGCGAGTGCTCGCTTCACCCAGGACGATCGGGAAATCCCGGTGGCATGGCCGGTCACTGCCCAGTGGGGCGGGAAGCATGTGCAGGTCGTGACCGGGGCGAGTACCCAGAAGGCCGATGCGGCTCTGACCGATGCGGCTGCGGTGGTGCGTCTGAACCCTGTCACCGGTGAGGTCACGGCGCTGCGCCCGGGGAAAGCCACGCTGATGGTCACGGTCAATGGCCGCACCGCGCAGAAGGTCATCACCGTCACCGGTCCGGGAAAGGCGCCCGAGGATGACACGACGCCTGATCCGGGCAAGCCTGGCGATGACAATGCAGGCGGCGGGAACCCGGGCGACGAGGGCGATAAGCCCGGCCACCCCGGCGGGGACGATGACCCTGCAGGCCGACTCCCGAAGGATGCAGATTCCGGGGCACGGGATCCCTTGGCCCGCACGGGCGTAGAGATTGCCCCGGCTGCCGGGGCAGCCGTGGGAATGATGGCTCTGGGTCTGGCTGCTCTGCACCGAAGCCGCCCACGCCTCTGAGC
>JAEWEZ010000089.1 GCA_023389045.1 Actinomycetes bacterium | reverse complement strand
AGAAATCTAGCGGGAGATCACATACGCGCCGCTCAGCAGCAGAAGAATCACAATCAGCAGCACCAGCCAGATCACTGCGGTTTGCCGGTCGCGAGCCTTTTCTGCCTCGGTACGCGCAGCCGTGGCTGCGGCTGCTCCGCGCGCCTGACGCATCCGCGTCACGGTGGCGACGATGGCGCCGATCAGAGCACCCAGGGCAACCAGGCCAAAGATCACCAGGATGATGGTTTCGATGGGGATCACGTTCCTTCCGTCGTCTCCGATGGATCCGGCCCGCGGTTCCTCGTCCAGTACGGGTTCAGTACCGGCGCATCCCCGGGGAGCCGGGAGGCGCTAGGAGGCTCTGGGAGCCTCTGGGCGGCCGACGGGGCGGATCCTGCTGGAAGAAGGGTCTCATGTCCGACTTCGACGTACCTGAGATTCCTATACTGAACGCGCCCCGAATGTCCGAGCCGCGCGCGAGACCGGAGGTCAACGCCGATGCCTGAGAACGCTCCCCGACGCACCGGCGAGGAACCGACGGCACCAACCCAGCCGGCAGAACCCCAGGCCGCAGCGCCTCAGCCCGCAGCGCCTCCCACCGACGAACCCACCCCGCGCCGACCCCTCGACGTGGAGGCAATCCGCGCTGACTTCCCCATTCTTGAGCGCATCCTGGCTGATGACATGCCGCTCGTGTACCTCGATTCTGGAGCCACCAGCCAGCGCCCCCGCAGCGTGCTCGAGGCCGAGCAGCACTTCCTCACCACCTCGAATGCGGCGGTGAAACGCGGAGCCCACCAACTCGCCGAAGAAGCCACCGACGCCTACGAGGACGCCCGCGCCCAGATTTCCCGCTTCATCGGTGCAGCCGCCCCGGAAGAACTCGCTTTCACGAAGAACGCCACCGAGGCTCTGAACCTCATCGCCTACGCCCTCGGGAACGGGGACGCCTCCACGCCCGAGCATCTGCGGGTGCGGGAGGGCGACGAAATCCTCGTGACCGAGATGGAGCATCACGCAAACCTCGTGCCCTGGCAGGAACTTGCCCGACGCACCGGGGCGCGGCTGCGGTGGATCCCTCTCACCGATGAGTTCACGCTGGATCTGGACCGTCTCGATGATCTGCTGACCGAGCGCACCAAGGTGTTCGCCTTCACCCACCAGTCCAATGTGCTCGGCACGATCAATCTGGTGCAGGAACTCTGCGCCCGCGCCCATGAGGTGGGCGCCCTGGCCGTGGTCGATGCCTGCCAGTCGGTTCCGCATCTGCCGGTGAACCTGATGGAGATCGGCGCCGACTTTGCCGCCTTCTCCGGGCACAAAATGCTCGGCCCCACCGGGATCGGCGGTTTCTGGGGGCGGATGGAGCTTCTTGAATACCTCCCGCCCTTCCTCACCGGCGGTTCCATGATCGAGAACGTGACGATGGAAGCCTCCACCTACGCGGCCCCACCGGCACGATTCGAGGCGGGCACACCGCCCATCAGCCAGGCGGTCGGTCTGGCTGCTGCCTGCACCTACCTGGAGCAGTTCGGTATGGAGGCCGTGGCCGCGCATGAGCGTGAACTGACCACGCGCGCTCTGGACGGCCTCGCGCAGATCCCGGCGGTGCGGGTGCTCGGGCCGCAGGCCGGTGCCGCCCGCGGTGGCGCGATCTCCTTCGTTCTCGACGGCGTGCACACCCACGATGTGGGGCAGGTGCTCGATGCCTTCGGGATCGCGGTGCGGATCGGGCATCACTGCGCCTGGCCCCTGCACCGTCGATACGGCGTCTCGGGCAGCACCCGCGCTTCCGTCGGCATCCACACCACCAGCGAGGAGATCGACCTGTTTGTCGAAGGCGTCTCCCGCACCGTCGAGTTCTTCGAGGCCCTCTCATGACGAATCACGCCCAGCCTCCCCACCAGAAAAAGCCCGGCGCACGCAGCCTGCCGAGTCTGTCGAGCCTCTCCCGCTTCTCGGGCGGCCCCGGAGCCCCGGGCGCTGCGGGCAGCGGTGGCCTCGGTGCGCTCTCGTCGATGTACACCGAGATCGTGATCGAGCACGATAAGCGCCCCCTGCATGCAGGGCTGCGCGAACCCTTCGATGCGGAAGTGCACCACCTCAATCCCACCTGCGGCGATGAGATCACCCTGCGCGTTCACGTGGAGGGGGAGGGCGATGAGGCCCGCGTGGTGGACCTGTCCTATGAGGCGAGCGGCTGCGCCATGAGCCGGGCAAGCGCCTCGGTGATGGCGGATCTGCTCATCGGCCACACCCTGCGCGAGAACCTGCCGATCGTGGAGCATATGGAAACCGTGATGGGCTCCCGCGGGCAGGTGGAGCCCGATGAGGACCTGATTGGCGATGGGATCGCCCTGGCCGGCGCGAACCGCTTCCCGGCACGGGTGAAATGCGTGCTCATGCCGTGGAAGGCCTACCGCGCTGCCCTGGTGGAAGCCGAAACGCTCGGCACCAGCGGGCAGGGTGGCACAGTGGTGACCGCGCATGAGGCGGGGCTGCACCAGGAACACTCGATGCCGGAAACCGACGCCCATCACTCGCAGGAGGAGGAGCGATGACCGCCCCGCAGACGCTGCGCCTCGCCGATGTTCTCGAGGTGCTCGAAGGTGCCTACCCGCTGGATTGGGCCGAGGACTGGGACCGCGTCGGTCTCGTTCTCGGGGAGCGTGACGCGCCCGTGACGCGGGTTCTGCTCGCCGTGGATCCGACGGTCGCAGTGGCCGCCGAAGCCGTCGATGCTGGCGCTCAGCTGCTCATCACCCATCACCCCCTGCTGCTGCGCGGCGCGAGCTTCCTGCCCGCCGATCAGGGCAAGGGCGCCGTGGTCACCCGGCTCCTGCGCGCCGGAACCGCCCTGTGGTGCGGGCACACCAATGTGGATCGCTCGAGCCGCGGCACCGTCGGCGCCTGGATCCGCACCCTCGACCTGCGTGAGGTGCGGCCGCTCGTACCGCCCGCCCCGGGAAGCGAGGGGCGCTTTGGTTCTGAGTCCATCGGGCTCGGGGCCGTGGGTGAAATGGGGGAGCCGACGACGGTGCAGGGCCTCGCCCAGCGGATCGCGAACCGTGTGCCCCGCACCGCCCAGGGCATCCGCTTCACCGGAGACCCCGAGCGCGAGGTGCGCACCGTAGCCGTCTGCCCCGGCGCCGGAGACTCCTTCCTGGAGCAGGCCGCCGGCTGCGGAGCCGATGTGTACATCACCTCAGACCTGCGCCATCACCCGGCCAGTGAACACATTGAATCGGCTGCCGACGAGGCAGCGGTGCCGGCGTTGATCGACGTCGCCCACGCGGCCAGTGAGGCCCTGTGGCTGCCGCTCCTGGCGGAACTGCTGGAGGAGAACCTGCCAGCCCTTGAGGTAAGCGTCAGCGCCGTGCGCACCGATCCGTGGGGCGGTCGCGTGGATCCCACGGAGTAAGCCGCTCAGGACGTGGCGGAGTGCTCCTGTCGGGGCCGATCCACCACCACGAGGGTGTCACCGTCGAGTTCCACATCGAGAGTGCCGCTGAACCCTTCCTTCAGCTGCGCGAGAACCTCCTCGGGGGTCGCGGCAGGCTGCGGGGCGTCATTGAGAACGCGCGTGACCCACCCCCGGTAGCGCTTCGCATCATGCGAGACCACCGTGCGCACTCCGTCGATCTCCTGCACCGCACCCACTTCGAGCACCCGCACCTGCTCGGTGGAACGCAGTTTCATCATCGAGCGGTACGCGCCCGAGCGGCAGTCGATGACGAGCGGGGAACCCGACTCGGCCGTCTCCTGCATCAGCGCCGCACCCACCTCCTTGAGGTGCCGCGCCCACCAGGTGCCGGCCTTGCCGAGCCCGTCGAGGGTGGAACCGGCCGAGACCCGATAGGCGGGAATCGCATCACGCGCCGCATCCACCAGACCGAGCAGCGCGCTCTGCACAAGAACCCGTCGGCCCTGCGCGGGAGAGACCTCCCCGAGCGCTTCATACAGCACCCCCGAATACACCTCGAGCGGCAGCGCGCAGGGCTCTTGCTCGATCTGCTGCATCCGCTCCGTCAGCTCCGGGGCACTCGCGGGAACCTTCAGCATCGTTACGCCCTCGGGCAGACGGGCAGTGCGCCCGCAGGCCGCGATCATCTCAGTGCGGGCCGCGGTGAGTTCGGGCAGCGTGAGCGCGGAAAGGTTCAGGGTGGGACCGGTATCGGGGCGGGTTTTCGTCTCCGAGGGCGGAAGCAGGATCAGCATGGGAAAAAGTCTCCTTCACAACGGCGATAGGATGCGGGGCAGACCAGTCGGCCGGACAGTCGCGTCTTCGATCCACGGATCGGAGCCGAGGAAAGTCCGGGCTCCCTCCGGCACGGTGGTGGGTAACGCCCACCCGGAGCGATCCGCGGGATAGTGCCACAGAAAGCAAACCGCCGGCGCCATGCGCGTCGGTAAGGGTGAAAGGGTGGTGTAAGAGACCACCGCGGTCCTGGTGACAGGGCCGGCACGGTAAACCCCACCGGGAGCAAGGTCAGACAGGGGACGCTACAGGCCGCCGGTCCAAGTCCCCGGGTGGACCGCTAGAGGTCGTTGGCAACAGCGATCCGAGATGGATGACTGTCGATCACAGAACCCGGCTTATGGGCCGGCTGGTCGTTTGTGTGGGATCCCCGCGGCGCCTGCGCTGGCAAGCGCCGCGGGGACATCCCGACGGGGGCGCGCTCAGGCTTTCTTGCCGGCCTTCTTGCCGGTCTCCTTGTCAGCTTTCTTACCGGCCTCTTTGCCGGCCTTCTTATCAGCCTTTTTGGCGGCTTTCTTGTCGGCCTTCTTCTGGGCCTTCAGCCGACGCTTCTCCTCGGCATGAGCAAGCACCGCCGCGCCGATAATCCCGGCCTCATTGCGGGTCTGCGCAGGCACAATCTCGGCGCGGGTCCTCAGCAGCGGCAGGAACTTCTCATGCTTCTTGGAGACGCCACCGCCCACGATGATGAGGTCCGGGTTGATGAGGAACTCGACCAGCTCGTAGTACTCCTGGAGGCGTCCAGCCCACTCCTCCCAGGAGAGCTCCTCCCGCTCATGCACCGACTCGGCCATGTACTTTTCGGCCGCACCACCGTGCAGCGGAAGATGCCCGAACTCCGAGTTGGGAACCAAATGCCCGTCGGTGAAGAGGGCGGTGCCCACCCCGGTGCCGAGCGTGGTCAGCAGAACCACGCCCTTGCGGCCCTTACCGGCACCGAACTCCATTTCCGCGATGCCGGCGGCATCGGCGTCATTGACCACAAACACGTCATGCCCGGTGCGCTCACTGAGCAGCGCATCCACATCGGTGCCGATCCAGGAATCGTCCACATTGGCAGCGGTTTTGGCCACCCCGTGCTGGATCACGGCGGGGAAGGTGACGCCGACGGGAATGCCCTTGGGCACGTTGAAACCGTTGACGAGTTCAGCGACGGTGTCCGCCACCGCCTCGGGGGTGGCGGGCTGCGGGGTGGGGATGCGCAGACGGTCAGCGGCGAGGCGGCCCGTGGCGAGATCCACAGGGGCGCCCTTGATGCCGCTTCCGCCGATGTCGATACCGAAGGCGAGATCGTGGCTCATGGCTTGCTCCAAAAGAGGGGTTGGGGGCGGTAAGGGCCGCCGGAAACAGTGGGGATGTCGGTGGGGAGAGAGGGCCGTGGGCCCGTGGTCTGCGATGGGGAGACGGGCCGGTGGCCCGTCGGCCCCTTAAACGACGGTGAGAACCTCCGGGCCCTCAGAGGTCATCACCATGGTGTGCTCGAACTGGGCGGTGAAGCCGCGGTCGCGGGTGACCACGGTCCATCCGTCGTCCCACTGCTCCCAGGCCTGCGAACCCATCGTGACCATCGGTTCGATCGTGAAGGTCATGTTCTCTTCGAGCACGTCGTCGAACATGGGCGCGGAGTCGTAGTGGGGGATGACCAGGCCGTTGTGGAAACCTTCGGCCACGCCATGCCCGGTGAAGTCATGCACCGATTCGTAGCCGTGCCGGTTCACGTACTTCTCGATCACGCGGCCGATCACGTTCACCTCGCGGCCCGGTTTCGCGGCGCGCATGCCGCGTTCCATCGCGGCGCGGGTGTGTTCGACGAGTTCAGCCACGCGCGGATCCACATCGCCGATCAGGAAGGTGGCGTTGGTGTCGCCGTGCACGCCGTGGATAAAGGCGGTGACATCCACGTTCAGGATGTCGCCCTCCTGCATCACGGTGGAGTCGGGGATGCCGTGGCAGATGAC
>JAEWEZ010000057.1 GCA_023389045.1 Actinomycetes bacterium | reverse complement strand
AACATGAAAAATCCTAGCAATAAACAAACAACTGACATCCGTCAGTCATCCATCAATGCCAAACAAAAAATATGGCATCAACAAACAGACACGCTATTGAGATATCAAGCAACACGCGCACATCGTCGGTCAGAACTTTTCGTTCCTCGCTCCGAGGCAACCCCTATAACTTAGCGGGTTTCGAACATCCGAGTCAACTCGAGGGCTTGTGATCTGCGCCTCTTCGTTTTTCGGTCATTCTTCGGTTGTCATGTCGCCCGGTTTTTCGATTCCGATTCGGAGTGGATTTCTCCGCTCCTCTTTCCCGTTTCTCCGGGGCAACGAGGAAATACTTTACGCAGCCCTCTAGGGTGGGTCAAGCCGAGAGGGGGTCTTTTTCGCGTGTCCTGCGACACATCCTCCATCTCGGTGCCCTGTCGCTCGCGTTTCCCCTGGTCAGGCGCGGGTCATGCAGGTTTGCCGCTGATTTTTTCCGGGATGGTCCCCCGGTGCAGCGCGACGATGCCACCCGAGAGATTGCGGTACTGGCAGTGCACCAGTCCGAGCTCGCGGAACCACTCACGCAGCTCCCGCTGATCGGGCCAGTCAAGAATCGACTCGGCCAGATAGTCGTAGGCGTCTGCACTCGTGGCCAGACGGCTCGCCACCGCAGGAAGCGCCCGCAGCAGGTAACGCTCATACACGGTGCGAAGAAGCGGAGAGGTGGGAGTGGAGAACTCGCAAACAACGATGCGCCCACCCGGACGCACCACCCGCGCCATCTCCTCCAGCGCCCGGCGCGGATGCTGCACATTGCGCAGCCCAAAGGAGATCGTCGCGGCATCGAAGCTGTCATCAGCAAAGGGAAGGTGCTCCGCATCCGCACCGACAAACGGCACCGGCACGCCGCGGCGTCGGCCCTCCTGCATCATCCCGAGCGAGAAGTCCGCTGCCACCACCCGAGCACCCGTGGCTGCAATCGCGGCGCTGGACGTTCCCGTCCCCGCTGCAAGATCAAGCACCGTCTGCCCGGCACCGGTCTCGAGGGCCTCGACCATCAGCGTGCGCCACAGACGCACCTGGCCCAGGGCCGCCACGTCGTTCATCACGTCATAGCGGCGGGCGATGCTGTCGAACATCCCCGCCACGTCGTACGGCTTCTTCTCGAGATCGGCACGGCTCATGCCTCTGATCTTCCCATGCCCGGACGTATTCCTCCGCATCGTTCCCATCATGTGCCTACTTCTGCGCCGCAGGATGTAGACGTGAGACGGTGGGGAGCGGCCGGCACACTCCATTCCCGTCGGGCCCACCCCGTCGGCACTACCCCGTCGGACTTACCCGCCGGGTCTACCCGTCGGACCCAGCCCGTCGGCACCATCCCGTCGGCCCCATTCCCGGCAAGGAGAGCACCCGTGAGTAGCCCACAGCCCCGCGGCGCCGATGCGCTGAGCGCCATCACCATCCCTGATGATCTCCGTCCGGCCGATGGACGCTTCGGTTCTGGACCCTCCCGTGTTCGTCCCGCGCAGATGGCAGCGCTCCATGCTGCCGGCAGCGACACCATGGGCACCTCCCATCGGCAATCCGGCGTCAAGAACCTGGTGCGGCGGGTTCGAGAAGGCCTGCACAGCCTCTTCGACCTGCCCGAGGGGTACGAGATTGCGCTCGGCAACGGTGGTTCCACCGCTTTTTGGGATATCGCGGCCCTGTGCCTGGTCGAGGAACGCTGCCAGCATCTTGTGCTCGGCGAGTTCTCCTCCAAATTCGCGGCCGAAACGACGGCTGCTCCCTTCCTGCAGGACCCGCAGGTGATCTGGGCTGAACCCGGCCAGGCCGCCTGCGCCCAGGCAAGCGGCGAGGTGGACTGCTACGCCTGGCCCCACAACGAAACCTCCACCGGGGTCATGCTTCCCGTCAATCGACCCGACGGGGCAAGGCCCGATCAGCTGGTGCTCGTGGATGCAACCTCGGCTGCGGGTGGCATCGCCGTGGACATCTCCCAAACCGACGCCTACTACTTCGCCCCGCAAAAATGCTTCGCCTCCGATGGCGGGCTGTGGCTGGCGGCTCTCTCCCCCGCCGCCGTGGAGCGCGCCGAGCGCCTGGAGCGGGATACGAATCGTTGGGTGCCCTCGATTCTGTCCCTCAGCACTGCGCTCGATAACTCCCGCAAGGATCAGACCCTCAACACCCCGGCAATCGCAACGTTACTACTGATGGCCGAGCAGATTGAGTGGCTGTTGGAGCGCGGTGGCCTGGCATGGGCTGATACGCGCACGCGCGCCTGCAGCGGAATGCTGCACATCTGGGCTGAGCATCGCGAGGAGACCTCTCTGTTCGTGAGCGATCCGTCCGCCCGCTCCCAGGTGGTCACGACGATTGATCTGGCCGAGAGCATCGACGCCGCTGCCCTCTGCGCTCTGCTGCGCCGGCACGGGGTGGTGGATATCGAGCCATACCGGAAGCTCGGCAGGAACCAGTTGCGGATCGCGACCTTCCCCGCGGTTCCGGAGGAGGATGTGGCGGCGCTAATCGGGATGCTCGATTACGTTCTCGACGCCCTCGCCTCTCACTGACGCCCTCGCACCCGACGACAGAACGACTAAGCCCCCAGGAGCACCGGATGGCGCCCTGGGGGCTGAGTGGTAGCGGTCATGGGGCCGACGGGGAATGCACTGGGCCGACGGGATGGAGCGTGAACGCACACCCGCCCACGGTGCGCGCCGAGGCGGGGCGAAGCGGGAGCGAGTCAGTGAGGCGGTGTGCGCAGCAGCAGCCGCACCAGCACCTCATTCGCCTCCGCAATCAGGGCGAGTTCCCGCTCATCGGCATCCGCTAGGCGTTCCCGCAGCCACTGGTCGCGCTCACGGCGACACTGCTCCACCTGCGCACGGCCCTGGTCCGTCAGGCTCGCAAGCACCTGGCGGCCGTCCTCCGGATGCTGGCGGCGCTGCACCCAGCCCGACTGCTCGAGCCGGTCAAGCATGCGGCTCATCACCGGAGCAGAGACATGCTCGAAGGCAGCCACCTGCGAGGGCGTCGATTCACCCCGTCGGTACAGGAAGGCGAGCACCGAGAACTGAGGCGCCGTGAGGTACTCCGACGCCGTGTGGGAGCGCAGGATACGCGCGCTCACCAACAGCGTGCGGCGCAGATCAGCGGCGACCTCTTCAATGTTCACAGCAGCATGCCCTCGATTGCTCCACGCAGGAAGTACAGCACGAACAGCGCCGCGACCACGTACATCAGCCAGTGCACCTCCCGTGCTTTACCGCGCACCACGCGGATCAGCACGTACATGAGGAAGCCGGCGCCCATGCCCACGGTAATCGAGTAGGCGAAGGGCATCAGGATGATCGTCAGGAAGGCCGGGATCGCCTTGTCCAGATCGGTGAAGTCGATGTCGGTGATCTGGGTCATCATCAGGAAGCCGACCATGACCAGCGCCGGGGTTGCTGCCTCATAGGGCACGAGCGCCACGAGGGGCGCGGCGAAGGTGGCCACCAGGAAGGCGCAGCCGGTCACGATCGCTGCGAGACCGGTGCGGGCACCCTCGGCCACACCCGAGGTGGATTCCACGAAGGAGGTGTTGGAGGAGACGCCACCGAGGCCACCGGCGGTTGCCGCCAGGGAGTCCACGATGAGGATCTTCTGCGCGCCCTCGATATCGCCCTTCTCATCGACCAGGCCGGCCTCGCTCGCCACGCCGACCATGGTGCCCATGGTGTCGAAGAAGTCAGCAAGCATGAGGGAGAAGACGATCACGAGCACGCCCACAACACCCACGGCGTGCAGGGCGCCGAGCGGGTCAACGGTGAAGAGGGTCGCGAAGTCGGGAAGCTGGATCGGGAACTCGGTGATGGTGGGGACGTTCATCGACCAGCCGTAGGGGTTCGCCGGGGTGTCACCGCCGGGGGCGACGAAGGCACCGACCTTGACCACCTGCTCGATCACGATCGCCAGGACGGTCGCGACAACGATCGAGAGGAAGATAGCGCCGGGAACGCGGCGCACCCAGAGCACGAACATCAGCAGCAGGCCAACAACGAAGACAAGCGTGGGCCAGCCGATCAGGGAGCCGCTGTTACCCAGCTGCACCGGGGTGCCGGTGGCGGTGGTGACGAAGCGGGCGTTGTACAGGCCGATGAAGGCGATGAACAGGCCGATGCCAACGGCGATCGCGGTCTTCATGAACGGCGGCACCGCGTCGAAGACGGCTTTGCGGAAACCGGTGAGCACGAGAACCAGCACGAGCAGACCCTCGATGACCACGAGGCCCATGGCTCCGCCCCAGGTCATCCCAGGCAGGGAGACCACCGAGTAGGCGAGGTAGGCGTTCAGGCCGAGGCCGGCGGCAAGCGCCATCGGGAAGCGTGCCCAGGCACCCATGAGGATGCTGAGGATGCCGGCGACGAGCGCGGTGCCCGCCGCAACGGCGGCGAGATTGGGGGCGTCTCCCCCGCCGAGGTATTTGCCGGTCGAGTCCTGCACGGTGCCGATGATCAGCGGGTTCAGCACCACGATGTAGCACATCGAGAAGAAGGTGACGAGGCCACCGCGGATTTCACGGCCGATGGTGGAACCGCGCTCGGTGATCGAGAAGAAGCGGTCAAGGCCCGACGGGGAGGAGGGGGATGAGGAGGCGCCGGAGGGCGCGGGGGATGCGGGAGCGGTCTGCATGTATCGGATGCTAGCGGCAGCGGGGGCGCAGATGGCGCCACCGCCGCACTATAAACACGCTGAGGAGTGTGGGACCGCTTACTCTCCGGTCACTTCTCGCTGCGGGCCTTCTCGCTCATCCGACGCTGGTAGCGGTAGTAGTCAGCCAGTTCAAGGCGCGATGCGGCGGCTTCGTCGACCACCACCGTGACATCCGGATGCAGCTGCAGGCAGCTCGCCGGACAACGCGCCGAGACAGGGCCTTCCGCCATGGCGGCAATGGCTTCAGCCTTGTGCTCGCCGGTGGCGGTCAGCACGATCCGACGGGCCTCGCGGATGGTCTCCAGGCCTTGGGTGAGGGCCTGCACGGGAACGTCATCCTCGGACTCGAAGAAACGGGCGTTGTCGTGGATGGTGCGTTCGGTGAGCCAGACGGGGTGGGTGCGGGAGGCCAGCGAGCTTCCGGGCTCATTGAAGGCGATGTGGCCGTTGGCACCGATCCCGAGGAGCTGGAGGTCCACTCCCCCGGCGGCGGCAATGGACAGGTCGTAGCGGCGGGCTTCTGCCGCGGGGTCCTTCGACACGCCGCGCGGGGACTGCACCATCGCATCGTCGATATCGACGTGGCTGGTGAGGTTCTCGCGGATGAAGCGGTGGTAGGACTGCTCATGCCCGGGCGGCAGACCGATGTATTCGTCGAGCATGAAGACGCGGGCACCAGCGAAGGAAAGCCCCTCTTCACGGTGGCGGCGCACGAGTTCGCGGTAGGCAGCGACCGGGGACGATCCGGTGGCGAGCCCGAGCACGGGGCGGCCCTCGCGCGGTGCGGTGAGGGTCTCCTGGATCATGTCTGCGACGACACGGGCGCCGGCAGCTTCATCGGGGACGATCACGACGTCCATGCTGATTCCTTCTCTCGCGCACTCACGGTTCGCAGGGTCACTGACCTGGGTCGCTGTCTGGGTCGCTGGCCTGGGTCGCTGGCCTGGGTCGCTGGCCTGGCGGGCGGTTCCATCCCCACCGACCAGAAGTGACTGTTTCTGCTCAGTTACGCATAGTACCGGTCATAATCTTTCGCACTCAGTCTACAGGTCCCGGTGGTCGACACGCCCGGAAATCCTCCCAAGCGATGATGCAGAGGAGCCGACAGCTCCGCGTGAACAACAATGCCGCAGCAGACGCAAAAACGCAGCGCCCCGTGCCAAGTGCACGGGGCGCTGCGTTTTTCACCGAGCGGAAGCCCGAGAGCTTCCGCGACGGATCACTTCTTCTTCGGGTCCGAGGCAGCGGCCAGACGGAACGCTGCGCGCGGGGTCTCCGACTGCGGGATGCCGATGATGTCGCGGCGGGCGACAACGGCGCGCGCCCAATCGGACAGCACCGCGGCCTTCCGACCGATGCTCGGCATTGCGTAGAGGTGGTAGGCGCGGGCGGCCAGCCAGGCCGGCAGGCCCTGCATGTCCAGGCGCTTCTCGCCCAGCATCAGGTAGCCCACGCCCTTGTACATGCCGAGGGTGGCCATGGTGCCGGCGTTGCGGTGGTAGTAGTCCACCAGCGGGCGGCCCTGGATCGAGCGGGCGATGTTATCGGCCACGCGCTTGCCCTGACGCACAGCGTGCTGGGCGTTCGGCGGGCAGAACTTACCCTCACCCGAGGCAAGGTCCGGCACAGCGGCGCAGTCGCCGGCGGCGAACACGGTGGCCAGCGGACCCTCATCCGAGTTCACGCGCAGATCGGCGAGGCAGTCGAGCTTGCCCATCATGGGGCCGCGCTCGCGGATCACAGGCAGGTCCGAGGCCTTCTCATCCAGCAGCACCGGATTCGGCTTCACTCCCGCGTTCCAGACCACGAGATCGGATTCGAACTCATCGCCATCGCTGGTCTTGATGTGCCCGTCCTCGCAGGAGTTGAGGAAGGTTTCGAGCTTGACCTCAACGCCGCGCTCACGCAGCTGATCGAGGGCGTAGGCGCGCTGCTCCTCGGAAACCTCCGGGAGGATGAAGGGCGCGGCGTCGATCAGCACGAAACGGATATCCGAGGAGTGCAGATCGGGGTAGTAACGCAGGGCGTCGCGCACCATGTCTTCGGCTTCGGCCAGGGCCTCGGCACCGGCAAAGCCGCCACCAACGAAGGTGAAGGTGAGCAGGCGCTTACGCACTACGGGGTCCTTGGTCGAGGCCGCCTCGGCAAGGTTGCCGAGGATGCGGTCGCGCATCGCGATCGCTTCCTCCACCTGCTTGAAGCCGATGGCGGTCTCGGGGAGGCCGGGGATCGGGAGCAGGCGCGGAACAGAACCGAGGCCAACCACCAGGTAGTCGTAGCCGATTTCGAGCTCGGCCTCATCCTCCGTGGAGACGACCACGGTGTTGTCCTTGCTGCGGATCTGGCGCACCGTGCCGGTGATGACCTTGCAGCCGCCCAGCATCTTGCGCAGCGGAGCCAGGGGGCTGCGCGGGTCAAGGCTGCCGGAGCCAACCTCAGGCAGGAAGGGCTGGTACGTCATGTAGGGACGCGAGTCGACGACGCTAATCGCGACCTCCGTCCCGAGGATCTTGCGCAGCTCGGACGCAGCGTGGAGGCCGACGGATCCTCCGCCGAGGATCAGGACGTGCGGCTTACCGCCGTGAGAGTTGTTCATGCGATCAGACTAAGTTCCATCGGCCCGTGGGACAAAAACCTGTGCAATGACAGACATTGTCCCAACATGTGGACGTATCGCTCTGATAGGCGTTCTCCCTCCGCGCTGCAGGAGTCAGCGGGAATAACGCCGCAGGACAGAGCCCTAAATCGGTTCAGCTCAGCTGCGGCGAGCCCCCGTCGGCCCCGCCCGAACGCTCCAGAACACTCATGGCGATCCCGTCGAGAATGTCGTGCTCGCTGGTGACGGTGGAGTCTACGGGTGTCATTTCCGCGATGCGGCGCATGATCTGCGACCAGATCAACGCGCCCGCCCCGATCACGTCCACACGCCCGGGATGAATGATGCAATGCGAGGAGCGCTCCTCACGGCTCATCCGAAGCACCCGCTCGCAGGCCTCGATCGTCTCAGAGAGCGAAAGGCGAGCCCCGTGGGTGACATCCGCGCTATAGGTCTCGAGCCCCAGCGCAAGCGCAGTCATCGTCGTTACCGTGCCGGCAAGCCCCACCAGAACCCGGGTCGAAGCAAGATCCATCTGCCCGACCGCTCGGTCCAGTAGCGCATCGATATCGGCACGAGCCGCCGCAATCTCCTCTTCCGTGGGCGGGTCCGAGTGCAGATGCCGCTCGGTAATGCGCACCGATCCCATATCGAGGCTGATCCGCTGCTCGGGCGTTCCCGTCCCGAGCACCATCTCGGTGGATCCGCCACCGATATCAACCACCAGACGCCGGCCTTCGGGCAGGTCTGCCAGAGTCTCCACGGCCCCGCGGAAGGACAGCTCAGCTTCCTCTTCCCCGCTAATGACCTCGACCTCGCAGCCGAGGATCTCGCGGACCCCGTCGATAAAGACATCACGATTCGAGGCATCACGGGTGGCAGAGGTCGCTGCAAAACGCAGGTCACGCGCCCCGTGATGCTCAATCAGACGGGCGTAGCGTCGGCAGGCATCCAGGGTGCGGTCCACCGCCGCCGGATCGAAACGACCCGTGCGATCCACCCCGTATCCCAGGCGCACGATCTCCATATGCCGCTCAAGATCCACCAGCGCGCCCGTCTGCTCATCGCGCCGAGCGATCAGGAGACGGATGGAGTTGGTTCCGCAGTCAATCGCGGCAACAGGAGCACTCCCCTGCATGGTCATCGCTGGCCCTCCCGTGCCTCGTATTCCTCGCAGCGGCAGCGCAGATCCGGCAGAGCCCCGTCGATCCGCGCCAGCACCTCATCGGCCACAAGGTTTACCCCGGGGCCCTCCGCGAGCGCCTGGCCCGCGAGGGCGTGCAGACACTTCACACGGGTGGGCATCCCACCGGCGCTCACATGCGCAACTTCCTCGCAGTATCCGATCTCGTCACGACGCGCAATGTACCGCTCATGGGCGGCGCGGTAGGTCGCGGCCAGTTCCGCATCCTGTTCGAGACGCTCGGTGAGTTCCGCCATCTCCCCCGTCGCTTCGATGCGGGAGAGTTCCAGGGTGAGCCACGGCAGCGTCAGGTAGAGAGAGGTCGGGAAGGGCGTGCCGTCCTCCAGCCGCGGAGCTGTGCGCACCACCGCGGGACGGCCGCAGCCGCAGCGCCGCGCAATCGAGATCACCCCGCGCATGTCACGCCCGAGCTGCTCGCGCATCACCTGAAGATCCTCAGCGGAGGCCGGAGACTCGAAGGGCAGCGGGGGCAGAGCAGGCTTGGATGCTCCAGTGCTCGCGGGCTCTGCGGTGTTGGCAGGCTCTGCAGTAGCGGGGAAAGGTTCGGGGCGGTCGGTCACAGGGCTACGTCCTACGGGTTTTTCTGGTCGGATCCCGAGTCGGGATCGGGAATGTCATCGGGGGTGAGGCGGGAGGATCCCTCCACGCTCTTCCACAGCGTGGAGAACCATTCGCCCTTCGCGGTCCGCGCGGCAGCGATCTCCTTCTCCGTCTGCGGGATCTCCCGGCCCGAGGTGTCGGTCAGGCGGTACTGGGTCTCCCCCGGCATGGCGAAGAGGAGCCGTTCGCGCGCCTGCGCAGCCACGTATGCCGGATCCTCCCAGCGGTCCACTTGCCGTTGCAGATTCTCAACGTCCTGCTGCTGGCGCTCCACCTGCGTCTGCAGCTCAGAAAGCTGCTGCCGCTGCGCCACATAGGAGTTCAGGACCGGCACCAGGGCGGCAAGCGCAAGCACGGTCACGAGGAGCAGCAGCCCGGAGCGTCGAGTAAGGGTCAGGGCAGGGCCATCGCGGCGGGTCCGACCCCGGAAGGGTGTGGTCACCCGCGGGCGGGCCGACGGGGCGGGGCCGCGGGTGCGGCTACCGCTCTGGGCGGTGCTCCGGCTGCGAGTGGTGGAGCCTGAGGTGCTGCGGGCGGGACGCGCGGTTCCCTGTGTCGAAGCGGCCCGGCGGGCCCCCGACGCAGAAACCGGGCGCCTCGCTGCTCGCGGGGCGCCCGGTCGTCTGGAGGTCATGCCGAAAGGCTACCGCCTCAGGCCTTAAAACGCGGGAAGGCGGAGGCTCCGGCGTACACCGCCGCCTCCTCCAGCTCCTCCTCGATGCGCAGGAGCTGGTTGTACTTGTTCACGCGCTCACCTCGGGCGGGAGCACCCGACTTGATCTGGCCGCAGTTGGTGGCAACGGCGAGATCAGCGATGGTCGTGTCTTCCGTCTCACCGGAGCGGTGGGACATCATGCAGCGGAAACCGTTGCGGTGAGCGAGGTCCACCGCGTCGAAGGTCTCGGTGAGCGAACCAATCTGGTTCACCTTGACCAGCAGCGCGTTAGCGGACTTCTGCTCGATGCCCTGGGCCAGACGCTCGGGGTTGGTCACGAAGAGGTCGTCGCCCACGAGCTGGACCTTCTCGCCCAGGCGCGCGGTGATCGCGTTCCAGCCGTCCCAGTCTTCCTCGTTCAGCGGGTCCTCGATGGAAACCAGCGGGTAGGAGTCGACCAGATCGGCGTAGTACTCGATCATCTGCTCGGCGGTCTTCTTCTCACCCTCGAAGAGGTAGGTGCCGTCCTCGAAGAACTCGGAGGCGGCCACGTCCAGGGCGAGAGCGACGTCCTTGCCGGCGGTGTAGCCGGCCTTGCCGATCGCTTCGACGATCAGATCGAGGGCTGCACGGTTGGACTCGAGGTTCGGGGCGAAGCCGCCCTCATCGCCGAGACCGGTGGCCAGGCCGCGCTCCTTGAGCACGGACTTCAGCGCGTGGTACACCTCGGCGCCCATGCGCAGGGCCTCGCGGAAGGAGTCCGCACCGATCGGGGCGATCATGAACTCCTGAATATCAACGTTGGAGTCGGCGTGGGAGCCACCGTTGAGGATGTTCATCATCGGCACCGGCAGCACATGCGCGTTCGGGCCACCCAGGTACTGGTACAGCGGCACACCGGCGGAGTCGGCGGCAGCCTTGGCCACGGCGAGGGAGACACCGAGGATGGCGTTGGCGCCCACGGTGCCCTTGTTCTTGGTGCCGTCCACCGCGATCATCGCGGCGTCGATGGCGCGCTGCTCCTGCACGTCCATGCCGAGAACCTTGGGTTCGAGATCCTCGATCACGGCCTTGACGGCCTGCTCAACACCCTTGCCCAGGTAGCGGCCCTTGTCGCCGTCACGGCGCTCAACGGCTTCGAAAGCACCGGTGGAAGCGCCGGAGGGAACCTCGGCGCGGGCGAAAGTACCGTCGTCGAGAAGAACCTCGACCTCGACGGTGGGGTTGCCGCGAGAATCAAGGATCTCGCGGGCGTGGACGGCATCGATGAAAGCTGCCATGGACTGTTCCTTCCTTCGGATGAGGATGAGACCTGGCCGGTCGGCGCTGACCGCCCGCCCACAAGTGTAGGGGCTTAGGGGCCGACGGTCCCGGTCGTTGGGCCCGCAGTGCCCGGGCGCTCGGAGAGGATCCGACGGCTGCGCCGCAGGAGGGTGCGCAGGGCCGTCTCCGGGTCACGGTCCACGCTTTCAAAACGCACCACGGCTTCCAAGAGCTCTCGCGCGCCCGCACCGCCCCAGTCCTCGGCATCCTCTTCTGCCGCAGCGTGGCGAGAAGCCTCCAGGAGTTCCTCGAGGCGGCCATCGGAGCGGGCTCGATGCACCACCTTGAGTGCCGTCTGGAGTGCGGGCAGTTCCGCGGGGATCCCGGCAAACCAGGCGGCAGCTTCGGCGCGCTCTGCTGTCTCGTGGTCGCCCTCATCCCCGGTGTTCTGAGCCGCTTTTTCGGCGGCTTTCACCGCATGCCACTGGGCGATGATCTGCTCAACGTCCCCGCGGTCCTGTAGCGCTTCCTCGGTGCGGTCTCCGAAGACATGCGGATTGCGGCGCAGCATTTTGTCGACGAAGGCTCGGGCTACATCGTCGATATCGAAGGCGCCGTGGTCTTGCGCAACCCGCGCGTGGAAAAGGAT
>JAEWEZ010000094.1 GCA_023389045.1 Actinomycetes bacterium | reverse complement strand
CAAGGGTAGCAAGCAGGTGCTGTGCGTAGAGTGGTCGTATGGCCGAGAACCATGCGCCCTCGACGCCCACCGCCCCCGATCAGACCACGGGTGACTCCGCCCTGGATGTGACCACCCTGCCGCCGCTGGATGAGGTGCTCTCCTCCTGCCTGGATCAGCTCGCCGCGTGGATGCCACTGCAGCGCTGGTTCGCGCATAAGGGTGCGGGGCATCCTCAGCTGCGGGTTGTGGGCTGGGTGTGCCTGGGGTCCTCCTCGGAGGCCATCGCGCTGAACACGGTGATCGAGGCAGCCTTTAGCCCCACCGATTGCGCGCTCTACCAGGTGCCCCTGACGCTGCGGCATCCCGAGGCTGCTGCCGCGGCGGCCCTCGAGGACGGTTCCGAGATCGGTGTTCTTGCCGTACACGGCGGCCCACTGCGTGTGGATGACGCCCTGCGCGATCCGCTCGGACGGCGCTACCTGCTGCGCCTGCTCGCCGATACGCCGCATGCTGTGGGGAGCGGCCTACGGATCAGTGCCACCAGTTCCCTGCTGGCGAGCGCCGCCCATGAGCGCACGCGCACCCGTCTGCTGGGCGGGGAGCAGTCCAATACCTCCGTAATCGTCGAGGCGGAGGGCCTGCGCCCGGTCATCATGAAACTCTTCCGGGTGCTGTCCGACGGGGCAAATCCCGATGTGGTGCTGCAGGGTGCGCTGACGGCTGCGGGCAGCACGCGGGTACCGCCTGTGCTTGGTTCAGCCGTGCTCGCCACCGATGGGCCCGAGGCGATCCGCTCGCACTGCCTTTTCGCCCAGGAGTTCCTTCCCGGGGTGGAAGATGCCTGGCGGACGGCGCTCGGTGACGCTGCCGCCGGGGTGCCCTTCACACAGCAGGCTCGTTTGCTGGGGGCTGCCCTCGCCGAAGTGCACCGGGATCTCGCCACCGCCCTGCCCACCGCAGAGGCGGATGCGCAGGCGCGCACCTCCATGGCCGATCAGATGCTGGAGCGTCTGGATAGCGTGTGTGCGCAGGTCGAGCAGGTGCAGGCGCATCGTGATGTGCTTGCGGCACTGATTGGTTCGGCGCGTCAGCTGTCGTGGCCGCCGATGCAGCGAATCCACGGGGACCTGCACCTGGGGCAGGTTCTCGCGACCCCGGATCGCGGCTGGGTGCTGCTGGATTTCGAGGGGGAACCGCTACGTTCCCTGCAGCAGCGTTCACTGCCGGATTCACCGCTGCGGGATATCGCCGGGATGCTGCGCAGCCTGGATTATGTGGCCGGGTCCGTCGCTCTGGAGCAGGGGCGGGATGTGAGCGCGTGGAGCGCCGATGCGCGGGCCGCTTTCCTGGAGGGCTACGGGCCGGTCGCCGGGATCGACGCCGAGACTGCCGCACGGCTGCTCGACATCTTCGAAGCGGATAAAGCCGTTTACGAGGCCCTGTATGAGGCGCGAAACCGCCCCGACTGGTTGCCGATTCCGCTGGGTGCTCTCGATCGGATCAGTTCAGGGAGCGCGCCGGCGGAGTGATCGGGCTCAGCGCCGAGACGGGGCTCGTCGTCTGCGGCGGGTGCAGAGAGCCCGGCAGGAACGGCGCGCTGTAGGCGCGCACCAGCAGCCGCACCCCGAAAACCACTTCGAGTCGGGCGCCAGCTTCATCCCGCCACAGCACGGTGGATGGATGCGAGCAGCTGCAGCGGTGCAGGTCGAGCTGGGTGACGGTGCCATCGATCGCCGCGAGCAGCCTCCTGCGTCGCTCAGGATCGGGATCGCATCCACTCTGGGAGGCGAGCAGCGCGCTCACATGCACGGTGGTTTCCATCCCGTGCCAGCTGGAGCCTGAGGGACGGTCCCGTTCCGGGCGGGAATCTTCCAGGCCGACGAGTTCGGGGCATTCCTCCAGCACTGTGTCTGCCACTGCGGCCAGGATGCTGCGCACCCGGTCGTAGGACTGATCCTGGGTGCGCACCGTGTCGTAGGTCGGGTCACGACGCGGGTAGACGGGGAGTGCGCTCATCGTCGTGCTCCTCCCTTCGTCACAACATCGGCGTTGTGCGCAGCAGCGCGTTCGTGCAACAACCTCGCCCTCCATGGGGGATGGAGGAGGGACAAGGCGGTGGGCACGAGGGTATCGGCCGTGCGGAGCCACGCCGATGGGGAGAACTCCCCATCCGTGCCCGAGAGATCACCCCTCGGTCGCGGGAACGAACTCGATCGGCGCCACCTGCGAGTAGCGGTCCTCCCGGATCGACACCACACCGACACCACCGATGAACGGCGCCAGAGCCTGGGGATTCTTACCCGGGTTCGCGAGCACCACCTGGAAGCCGAAGTGGCGGAAGGATTCCATGGCCGCGGTAATGAACTTGCCGGCGCCCTTGGAGAAGGCCTCGTCGATGATGATCGGCGCGTACCACGGCACCTCGGTGCCGGTGCCGGCGAGCTGGTAGCGCAGCGCGGCGGCAAGGCAGAAGGTGGTGAGGCGCTCGTTCTGGCCGCCCGAGAGGGGACCGCCGGATTCATGGGCGTGCACGACGGTGCCGTCGGCGGCGACTTCCTCGGCGTGGAAGTGCACGTGGCGCCGCACATCGAGGATGGCCCGGGAAACCTGGTCATCGCGGGTGCGGGCGGCGGCGATGAGGTCCATCAGATGCCGCAGGGAGACGAAACGCTGCTCGGCGAGTTCACGGTCGCGGCTGATGTCGTTTTCGACGGTGTCTGCCACGGCGTCTTCGAGGGCGTCGCGGAACTCATCGAGGGCGGCCAGATGCACGGGCCGCATCGACAGCTGCAGGTAACGCCCTGCGTGGAACTCCACCTGCGAGAGCAGGGCGTTGATTCGCTCGAGGCGTTTACGGATCTCGGCGGGTTCACGGGCGATGGCGGTGGCCAGGGCCTGCACATCCCCGAGGGTGTTCCCGGTGAAGAACTCGAAGAAGCGGTCCTCCACTTCGGGGAGTTTCTCCTCTTCGATGCGGCGCAGGATCGCGAGGTAGTCCTCGGCGGCTTCGAGGGAGGTTTCGGTGTCGCCACTCTGGGCGGGCCAGCGTCGGGCAAACTCCCGCATCGCCGTGCGGATGTCTTCTTCGGCGCGGGAGGTGCGGCGGGTGAGGTCCATCAGCTCGGCATCGAGGGTGGCCGAGGCATCCTTGGTGACCTGGTCGATGGTGCCCAGAACGAGGGTCGGGGCGATGGCCGCGAAGCGTGCGGCCAGTTCCTCCTCGACCTCGGGGGCGAGGCTGCGCTCACTGGTGCGGGCGCGGGCTTGTTCGAGGCGCTCGGCGGCGCGGTCAGCCTGTTCGCCGAGTTTGCCGGCGGTGCGCACCACGTCCAGCAGTTCCTCATCGGCATCGGCGATGGAGCGTTCCACCTCGTCGATCTGGCGGGCCAGTTCGGTCAGGGCCGCGGAACCGTCCTCCGCGGCTCGGACCATCTCGCGCAGGTTGGCGATGCGTCGCGCCACCGAGGCGGCGTCGATATCGTCCCAGGTCACGGCAGCGAGGGCCTGGAGGGCGAAGAGGCGTTCGCGGCGGCGTTCCCGGGCGGTTTCCACATCGCGGCGCTTGGCCTGCGCTTCGAAGAGGGCCTGCTCGGCGCGGGTGCGTTCGGCTTCAAAGACGGCGCGTTTGGCGCGGTTATCGAAACCGAGCACCCACTGTGAGCGATCGTTGATGGAGCGGTCGGTGTTCTTCTCGTGGCGGGATGCCGAGTGCTTGATCTGCCCGGAGCGGAGCACAGCACGGTTCGTGCGCGTGAACTCCTCGAGGGTTTCGGCGCAGGTGTAATCCATCCGGGAGGCGATCTCCCCGGCGAGCCAGGCGTGGAACTCACCGTCTTTGATCTCGAGTTTCGCGGCAAGGGTGCCCTCGTCGATGCTTTTCACCGGGCGGCGCAGGTCGGTGTTCACGCGGTTGTAGGAGATCCGACGGCGCAAACGGGTCCGGTCGATCACGGCGGCCACATCGCGGTAGACCCGCTCCGGCACCAGGATCGAGCGGGCCAGGCCGCGCAGGGCCTGCTCGGCGGCAGCCGTCCACTCTTCTTCACCGGCCCGCACCTGCAGCAGTTCAGCGGCGAAGGGCAGGTCGGTGGGGGCCACTCCCACTTCGGCGGCAATGTGATCGCGCAGGGCGATGTCTTCGGAGTGCAGATTCGAGGCGCGATGGGTGAGCGAATCGAGCTCGGCGCGGGTGGCCTGCAGGGCGGAGGCCAGTTCCCGCACGGCGGCTTCGGCATCCCAGCGGGCGGTTTCGGCGTTCTTTTCTTCCTCTTCAAGGGCAGAACGCAGCGCGGCCACTTCGCGTTGGGTGGCGAGGAAGAGGTCTTCGCTCACGGGGGTGCGCAGTTCCACGGTGGCCAGCTGCGCGGCGAACTCAGCGGCGCGTTCCTTGCGGCGTTCGCGTTCCACTTCAAGGCCGGCGATCTGCTGCTTCCAGTCGTCGATCTCGCCACCGCCGGCGCGGCGGCGCTGTTCCTTCAGCTGGGCGAGGTCGGCGCGGGCTTCGGCCACGTCCTGGGTGAGGCGGCGCTGCTGGGCAGCGGTGCGTTCCCGGTCCAGTTCGAGGCGGTCCTGTTCCTCGGCGAGCAGCCGCACCAGATGCTGGGCGGCGTACACGTCGATATCGGCGCGGCGGTCTACGAGTTCAGCCCCGCGGGTGCGCATCTGGGCCCAGGCCTCGTGGTTCTCACGCAGGCCCCGCAGCAGGTCACGCTGTTCGCGGGCGGTGACGAGCGCTTCATGCACCTCGGAGAGGTTATGGAAGTTCGCCAGGGCCTGGTCGGCCAGGTCGAAGGTGCGTGGCTCATCGAGCATGTAGTCGCGCAGCAGCACGTTCACGTCGCCCAGTTCCTTGGCGGACTGGATTTTGTGCAGCAGGCCGAGGGCTTTTTCGTCGGGAATCCCGAGGACCTGGCAGAAAGCGGCCCGGTACTCCCGGAAGTTGCGGAAGGTGCGGGTGCCGGGGTGGGCGTCTTCGAGGGCGCGTGCGTCGATCTGGGTTCCGACGTGACGGCGCAGCTCGGAGATATCCAGGGGCTCGCGGGCGATCACGTACAGGCTCTTCACATCGGAGTCTGCGGTGTGCCCGGCGTGCAGGAGGAGCAGACGGGTCAGCTGCACGGTCTGGCCGCGCCCATTGGCGTACCGAAGGGTGATCGCGGAAAGGGTGGTCTTTTCGCGCAGCACTTCCTGGCTGAACTCGCCGGTGGCGGCGTCATAGTGCATGGCCCAAGCGCCGCGCACGTAACTGGCCACGGTGCGGCGGTACTTGGAGCGGGTCGGACCGGCGTCCGAGGCGGCCGCGTTGAAGCGCAGGGTGCGCGGCGGGGTGAGCAGCGCGCTGATGGCGTCGAGGAGAGTGGATTTGCCGGTGCCGGGACCGCCCGTGAGGAAGTACCCCTTGGGTGAAATCTCCACATCGTGGGTGCCGTGGAAGGTTCCCCAGTTGGAGACCTGCAGGTGGGTGAGGCGCCACTGCCCCGGATGCGGGTGATCGGGGTCGACGGGTGCGCTCGGCGCAGCAGGCTCCTGCGCAGCATTCATCCCGGGCAGGTCGAGAGTCTCAGCAGTGGATTCCAC
Organism: Actinomycetes bacterium; assembly: GCA_023389045.1. GTDB lineage: Bacteria > Actinomycetota > Actinomycetes > Actinomycetales > Dermabacteraceae > Brachybacterium. Next base: position 805 of record JAEWEZ010000094.1, on the reverse strand, counting down.
CCCGGTAGGCTACCGGGCCGCGCCCGCTCCCGGTCATTTCGGGGCGGGCGTCAGCGCGGTTCACATTTCCACGCGGCCCTCACGCCAGTAGCCCATGAAGGAAACCTGCCGGCGATCAAGGCCCCGTTCAGAGACGAGGTGGCGGCGCAGGCCCTTGATCACGCCGGCTTCCCCGGCGAGCCAGGCGTAGAAGTCGCCCTCCCCCACGCTGGTCTCCCAGAGAATCACCGTGTCGATATCCACATCGTCGAGGTCCTGTGCCGCAGCGGCCTCGGCAGACTGCGTCGGCATCATCTCTTCCATCAGTTCACGTACCCGCGCGTCGAGGAGCTGCCCGTGCGGCAGATCGCCGCGCACCAGCCAGTGTTGCTGGATCTCGGAGCGGCTGCAGACTCGCTGCCGGTCGGTCTCGTCGGCGACTTCGATCACGGCGTGGCCGCGGAAGCTCGAGGGGAGCGCCTCGAGGATCGAGCAGATCGCGGGCAGTGCGGTTTCGTCCCCGGCGAGCAGCACGGTGCGGGCGGTTCCGGGGCGGAACTCGATGCCGCCGTAGTCCGGGCCGGCCAGATGCCGGTTCGGCCCCATCACGTCGATCCTGTCTCCAACCTGCGCGTTCTGCGCCCACTGCGCGGCAACGCAACGACCGGGCTGGGGGTCGGGATCCACGTGCAGGACCATGTCGATGTCGATCTCGGGGTACTCCGAGACGTTCCCCGGGTGCCCGGCACCGCGGCTCTCACGCACGCTGTAGGTGCGGATCCATCCCCGGTCGAGGGGGTCGATCTGGAGCCAGGTGCGATACCAA
>JAEWEZ010000046.1 GCA_023389045.1 Actinomycetes bacterium | reverse complement strand
TGGAAACTCAGATGCTCCACTAGTTTAGCGGGCAAGGGGTGGTGATGAGCTCCCAGGAGAGGTCGAGGGCGCCTTCCTTGAAGTAGTCGCCGAAGGAGAAGTTGCCGGCCATCTGGAAGAAGGTGCCGTGGCGGGTGGTGCGGCCAACGTTCTCGATGTCGTTGGTGCGGATGCACTTCTGCACGGTGGCCACCCGCGGCCAGGGTGCTTTCTCGGTGCCGACGATGTACGGGATAAAGGGGACCATGCCTGCCACGGTGAACAGCAGGGAGGGGTCCGAGGCGATCAGGGAATCGCTCTCCAGGACCTCGTGGTCTTTCTTCCCGAAGTAGCTGAGCCAGAGGCTGCGGATCTCCGAGGTGCGCATGCGGGGGTTGTCCTTCCTGGGACGGGGCGGGTGGGCCCGGTGCAGTGCACGAAAGCCCCGGTCAGGGTACCGGAGTACTCCTGCCGGGGCTCTCGAGTGACACGCTGCGGGCGTGTGCGGCAGATCAGCGGGTAGCGATCAGCGCGCGTAGTACTCGACGACCATCTGGACGTCGCAGGTCACGGGGACCTCGGAGCGCTTCGGGCGCGACACGAGCTTGGACTTCAGCTCGGACAGCTCGACCGACAGGTACGAGGGGGTTGCGGCGAGAACATCGGAGTTGCCGCCCTCGGCTGCGATCTGGAAGGGCTCCATCGCCTGGGACTTGGGCTTGATCTGGATGGTCTGGCCGACCTTCACGCGGAAGGAGGGGCGGTCCACCAGCTTGCCGTCCACGAGGACGTGGCGGTGGGTGACAGCCTGGCGGGGTGCGGGCGAAGCCGGAGCGCAACACCAGGGCATCCAGGCGCATCTCCAGCAGCTCGACCATGCTCTCACCGGTCAGACCGGACTCCTTGCGGGCGTCCAGGTACGCACGGTGCAGCTGCTTCTCGCGCAGGGCGTACTGGGCGCGCAGGCGCTGCTTCTCACGCAGACGCACGGCGTAGTCGGACTCGGTGCGGCGACGGGCACGGCCGTGCTCGCCCGGCGGGTAGGGGCGCTTCTCGAAGTACTTGACAGCCTTCGGGGTCAGCGGGAGCCCGAGGGCTCGGGACAGACGCGCCTGGCGGCGCGCGCGCATGACGTTGGTCACGAGGTTTACCTCAGTTCGTTCGTGGTGAATCCAGTAAGGCAGCCGCGGATTCAGCGTCCGATCTTAGCCCAGGCCGACGCGCCTTCTCAACGCGTCTGGGCGCCTCATCGGCGCGTGTCACCTGTGGGTTCCGTCACCTGCCCGGGGTGCCGTCGGTGCCGCCGCGGATGATCCGACGCAGCGCCTGCACGGAGTGGGCCACGCGCGCCTCCGGTCCCGTGGTGCGGGGATGGTAGTAATCGACGCCGACGAGGTCATCGGGCGGGTACTGCTGGGCGACCACGCCGTTGGGGGAATCGTGGGCATAGCGGTAGCCGGTGCCGTGCCCCAGGCTTTCGGCCCCGGCGTAGTGCGCATCCCGCAGGGCCGGGGGCACTTCTCCCCCGCGACCTGCGCGCACATCCGCGATCGCCGCATCGAGGGCCTTGTAGGAGGCATTGGATTTGGGGGCGGTGGCAATGTGCACCACCGCCTGGGCGAGCGGGATGCGCCCCTCGGGCATCCCGAGCATCTGCACCGCCTGCATCGCAGCAACAGCTACCTGCAGGGCGCTGGGATCGGCCATGCCTACCTCTTCACTGGCGGCAATGACCACGCGGCGGGCGATGAAGCGCGGGTCCTCCCCCGCTTCGATCATGCGGGCCAGGTAGTGCAGGGCAGCGTCCACGTCGCTGCCGCGCATGGACTTAATGAAGGCGCTGGTGACGTCATAGTGCTGATCGCCGGCACGGTCGTAGCGGATCGCGGCGCGGCTCACGGCCTGGGCGAGCACCTCGGGGTCGATCTCCCGTCGGCCCTCCATGAGGGCTGCTCCGGCGGCGGCTTCGAGGGAGGTGAGGGTGCGACGCGCATCGCCTCCGCCGAGCCGGAGCAGTGCCTCGCGGGCTTCGGCGGTCAGTGTCACGGCCCCGTCGAGTCCGCGTTCTTCGGTGAGGGCGCGGTCGATCAGGGTGTCGAGGTCGCTGCGGCTGAGTGCCTCCAGCTGCAGCACGATGGATCGCGAGAGCAGCGGGGAGATCACCGAGAAGTGCGGGTTTTCGGTGGTGGCGGCGATGAGGGTCACCCAGCGGTTTTCGACGCTCGGCAGGAGGGCGTCCTGCTGGGATTTGGAGAAGCGGTGCACCTCATCGACGAACAGCACGGTTTCGCGGCCGGTGGTGCGTAGGCGCGCACGGGCCTGGTCGATCACCTCGCGTACTTCTTTCACGCCGGCGAGAACGGCGCTGAGTTCGACGAATTCGCGGTCCCCCGAGGAGGCAACCACATAGGCCAGCGTGGTTTTCCCGGTGCCGGGTGGGCCCCAGAGGATCACGGAGCTCGGCGCGGTGCGGGAGTCATCGGCGGCGACGAGGCGCCGCAGGGGGCTGCCGGGGGCGAGGGCGCGGCGCTGCCCGACGATCTCTTCGAGGCTGCGCGGGCGCATCCGCACCGCGAGCGGAGCCCGGTGGTCACGGTTGCGGTCCGCGAGGGTGCGCGGCGCGGGGGCGTCACCGGCCAGGGAGAAAAGGTCGTCGTCCATGTTCTCCAGGGTAGGGGTGGCGGGAAGGCTCAGCGATCAGCGGCCGGCGAGGCCTCGGGCAATCCGGCCGGGCCACTGCGGCCCCTGGTAGATCAGGGCGGTGTAGCCCTGCACCAGGTCGGCGCCGGCCTCGAGGCGTTCGCGCACATCGGCGGCGGTGGTCACGCCACCGCAGGAAATGATCGTCATGTTCTCCGGGAGCGCTTCGCGCAGCAGGCTGAGGATCTCGCGGGAGCGGTCCGCGAGGATCGGCCCGGAGAGGCCGCCGGCGCCGATCTTCTCGATCGCGCTACGGTCGCTGCGCAGCGTCTCGGGCCGGGCGATCGTAGTGTTGTGCGCGATCACGCCGGCGAGCTTTTCTTCCTGGGCGAGGCGTGCCACGGCGAGGATGTCGTCGTCGTTCAAATCAGGGGCGATTTTGACGAGCACCGGCACGGCCCTACCGAGCATGCGCGCCGCTTTCTGGGCTTCGTCCACGACGGCCGCGAGGATCGGGCGCAGCGTGTCCACCGACTGCAGATCGCGCAGTCCGGGGG
>JAEWEZ010000045.1 GCA_023389045.1 Actinomycetes bacterium | reverse complement strand
GTGTTGAGGCCTCCATCATGCCGTTCCTGGTGATGTGTGCGGTGGTGGCCACGGTTTTGCTGGTGCCGAGCGCGGCTGCGCTCGGTGGTTCGGCGGCGCGCCTTTCGCTCGCTCGACGTGAACGCGACCTTGCCACCATCCGCCTCGTGGGTGGCACGAGCACGCAGGTGGGTTCGATTGCTGTGCTCGACGTGATCGGGCAGTGCCTGCTCGGCTCTGTGCTCGGTATTGGCCTGCACATGGCGGTGACACCGGTGATCGCCAGCCTCACCTGGGGTTTCACGCCCTTCACGGTTGCTGAACTGGTGATGCCCTGGTGGGCGTACCCGCTGCTGGTTCTCGTGCTGACTGTTCTTGCGACGGCCTCGGCCGCGATCGCGCTCGCCGGTGTGGTGCTGAGCCCCCTCGGGGTGGCGCGTGACTCGCGAGTGGTTCGCATGTCGATTTTCCGCCTGGTGATCTGGGGTGTTCTCGCGGTCGGCTTCGTGATCTTCGCGCAGCTTCTCCCGCTTTTCGGGCACGTGCAAGACGGTGCCGTTCTTGGTTTTGGTTTCCTTGCCCTGTTCGTGGGGGCCCTCGTGGCGGGCGCCAACCTGGTCGGGCCCTCCGTGGTCTGGGTGGTTGCGCTTGGCGTTGCCCGGGTTGCGCCGTGGCCGTCGGTGCTGGTGGCTGCGCGGCGTCTTGCCGCCGACCCGCGTGCGGGCTGGCGGGCGGTTTCCGGTATCACCTTCGCGATGATCATCGCGGGCTTCCTGACCGTCATCACCACGCTGTCGCAGCCGACGGATCCGACCGATGCCATGCTGAACACGGCGCTACAGACGGGTGGGGTGCTCACCCTGGTAATCGCGGCAGTGATCGCCGCTGTGGGCACGGGAGTCCCGCAGACAGCGCGCGTGATCGACCAGGCGCCCCTGTACCGTTCGCAGTATGTGGCGGGGGCGCGGGTGAGTCAGCTGCAGCGGGCCCGGCTTGCCGAGATCGCAATCCCGGTGGCACTCAGCTCCCTTATTGCCTCGGGCGTGGTGGTGCTCGTTCTCGCGACCATGATGAGCGGCATCCTCACAAACCCCACGGCCATCCTCTGGTACTTCGGCAGCATCCTCGGCTCTTACGCGCTCGTGATCGGCTCGGTGCTGGTCAGCGCGCCGCTCGTGCGGCGCGGGGCGCTGGCGACGGCGCGGGCGTGAGTCCCCAGGGCCGACGACGGGGTGCTTGAGGCTGCGAGGCTGGTTCGAGAGAGATCGAATGGCTAGCCCCGCAGCCTCAGCTGTAGTGCCGACCGTTCAGTGGGAGGCGAAGTGGACGGTTGGGCCACGTGACGGGGGAGCGCACTTAGCCGCCGACGGCGAGAATTGTGCCGATCATGGCGACAGCGAGCTTTGCCCGCGACCGCGGGCAACAGGACAACTCTCATAACGACTGGACCTACGAAACGGAGTTAGCCCAGAAGTAAGAACCGGCATTTCAGCGATAGGCGCATCCCCATGGTTACTTTCGGCATTGTGGCCACGCGGACACACCGAACATGACATACTGTCCACAGGCCCCGCTGAGTCGTGAAGCCACAAGACGCATCCGCCCAGCAAGATCCTCTTAGAACATCAAAGGACGTCGAACCATGAGAAAAACAGCGGGGAAATTTGCGGCGATGATCGCTTTTGGCTTACTGATGGCCAGCTCAGGGGTAATTACGGCAACGGCAGCCCCTACTGATCTTCCACCCATGGAAGATCAGATTGATGCACAGGACCTTGCAGAGGGCACTCTCATCCTGAAGTCGTCCGGAGATTCCCCCTACGCGGTCCCCGAGATCGACAACACAGGACTCCTCACACCCACTAAGGAAGACAAGAAAGTCGTCAGGGCTTTCACTATCGGAGATACAGCACTGAACGCTCTGTGCGCCCTCCCCGGAGCGACGAATCGCGTCATCGATAAGTATCCATCGAAGAAGCACGGAACGATCTCATTCCACTGCGGCAACACTAGTTTTGGATACAAGCACATCAAGGCAAGGCGCCCTGAGTCCCAGTGGCGCGTGCAAATGGGAGACTCGGGATCGTGGACCGCTTACATGCGGTACCTCCAGCGAAGCGCACTGAAGAGCCCGAACATCGTGCGGAATCAGCCCGGAGAGAAGGCCTGCTACTCGACTCCCGTAAAGGTGTACCGAGTTGTCAACGGCAGTCCCCGGTACTGGAAGACGATCAACCCTTCCGTTGTTATCTCTAAGAACAACAAGAAGATAATCACTTCCATTCCGTCTACCCGCAGCGCTTGCTAAATCCCACCTAAATGGAACGCATCAGATTTGGTTGGGATTACACGAGCTGGCCGGTATTTAGTAGCACGACCGGCAGCGATCCGTATCCAGACATCCGCTCACAAATATCTCCCGATTTAGCCGATGCTCTCGCTCAGTGGGCTGAAGAGATGTGCGAAGCATACGCAGATGAGACTGGTCTCGTCCGACCATCACCTTCAACAGCCGCCAAACTAGATAACAAGTTTGATGAGCTGACTTCACGACTTCTCGCTGAAGGAATCGAAGTTGAGCAAGACGTCCGTTGGTGGCGTTCGTAACCACACGATGGGTGTCAATGCACCCGACCTACGATCTACATGAGCTCTATACAGGTCGCACGTTTCCACACCCTTGAGCTCCTTTGCAATGCCAGTCACGGGCGCGCCTCCGGGAGGACCGTGGTTCCCGTCGGTGCGGTAGGACTACCCGATCATGGGGGTCTGACAAACAAGAGGGCTTAGAGCGGTAGAGCCCGAAAAATCTGAAAAATTTTTGGCTGATCCAGACCCACCACGATGAACGCCTGCCAGTACGCGCCCTATCCCACCCTGCCGACCACCCCCGTCGGCCGATCTTTCTCACCCGATCCGCTGCTCACACACCCCTCCCCACGCATGCCCCGCCCGCCTACGCTGTGCCCCATGAACGTTGAATCCGTGAACCCCACCGATCTGCCCGAGGGTGCGCACCTGATTGACGTGCGTGAACAGGGCGAATGGGATGCTGGCCACGCTGAAAACGCCAAGCACCTGCCCGCGAGCAGCCTGCTGGAAAACCTCGACAAGCTCCCTGAGGACGACACCGTTTACGTGGTGTGCCGCTCCGGCGGACGTTCCGCGCAGGTCACCCAGTGGCTGAACCTCAACGGGTTCGAGGCAGTCAACGTGATGGGCGGCATGGACGAGTGGGTCGAATCGGGTCTGCCGATCGTGTGCGACGGGGACGCGGAACCCTTCATCATCTGAGCGGGGAGCGGAACTCAGCGCTGAGCCGGGAACGGGGTTGGAGCTGAACGAGGAGCCCATACCGGATCTGAACTGAACTCCCCGGTTCCTCCACTCGCGCGACGATCCACAACCCGCGCGGGACGGTCTTGTTTGTCAGACCCGCGTGCCACACTCGCCGCATGAGTGAGAACACGAACCGTCCCGTCGTCCTGATTACCGGCGCCACCCGCGGTATTGGCCGCGCCATCGCACACAACCTGCACCCCACGCACGATCTGATCCTGGCTGGGCGCGATCAGCAGGCGCTCGATGCGCTCGCCCGCGAACTCCCTGGATCTTGCACGATCGCGGCAGACCTCACCGACGAGACTGCCCTCTCCGCGGCCCTCGAAGATCTTTCCCTCCCGAACGGCTTGAACGGCCTCGTGCACTCTGCCGGCATCCTCGTCTCCGGCCGCCTCGAAGACCTCCCCGCGCAGGAATGGACCCGTTCCTTCGCCGTGAACGTGGTCGCCGTGGCCGCACTCACCCGCGCGCTCTTGCCCGCGCTTCGCACCGCCCGCGGCACCATCGTCACCATCAACTCCGGCTCTGGCTGGAACTCCGGCCCCGGCGGTGGCGCCTACAGCGCCTCCAAGTTCGCCCTACGCGCCCTCACCGATGCGCTGCGTGAAGAAGAGCGCGAACACGGCGTGCGCGTCAGCTCCGTACACCCCGGGCGAGTGGATACCGATATGCAGCATGAGCTGCGCGCCTACGAAAAGGGCGAGTACGAAGCCGAGCGTTACCTGCGGCCCGAGTCCGTCGCCGGTGCCGTGCGCTTCGCGCTCGATGCCCCGGACGAGGCGGGGATCGACGTGATCTCCGTGCGGCCCCGGTGAAACGCACACGCAGGGGCCGACGGAGCAATCGCCCCGTCGGCCCCAGCCCCGCACCCAGCTCAGTGCTGCGGCGTGAACTCCGCCTCCAACAGCTTTGCGCGGCCCGCTTCCAGGCGCGCCACCGGCACCCGGAACGGCGAGCAGGACACGTAGTCCAGACCCACCCAGTGGAAGAACGCGATCGAGGCCGGATCACCACCGTGCTCGCCACAGATGCCGAGCTTCAACTCCGGTTTCGTCGAGCGTCCGCGCTCTGCACCGATCCGCACCAGCTCGCCCACACCAAACTGGTCGAGCGATTCAAACGGGCTGGTCAGCAGGATGCCGCGGTCGCGGTAGGTGAAGAAGAAACCGGCCTCGACGTCGTCACGGGAGAAGCCCCACGTGGTCTGCGTCAGATCGTTCGTGCCAAAGGAGAAGAAGTCCGCCTCCTGCGCGATCTCATCCGCACGAAGCGCCGCACGCGGAAGCTCGATCATCGTGCCGATCCGCGTATCCAGCTCCATGCCCACTTCGGCGCTGACCGCCTCGCGCACCGCATTGACTTCCGGGACGATCTCCCGCAGCTCACGCACCGAGGAAACCAGCGGAATCATGATCTCCACCTGCGGATCCAGGCCCTCACCGCGAAGCTGCGCCGCAGCCTCCAGGATGGCGCGCGTCTGCATCCCGTACAGGCCCGGGATCGTCAGCGCCAAGCGCACACCACGCAGGCCGAGCATCGGGTTCTGCTCATGCAGGCGGCGCACCGCCGCAAGCACCTTCTCCTCATGCGGGTCGCGCTCAATGCCCTGCGCCTCCTGCCGGGCAAGCTTGACCGAGAGCTCCGTCAGATCCGGCAGGAACTCATGCAGCGGCGGATCGAGCAGACGCACCGTGACCGAACGGCCATCCATCGCCCGCAGGATGCCCACGAAATCCTCCCGCTGCATCGGAAGGAGACGATCCAGCACCTCCTGGCGCTCCGTGGCATCCGCCGCGAGCACCAGATCCTCCACCAGGTGGCGGCGCTCGCCAAGGAACATGTGCTCCGTGCGCACCAGGCCGATGCCCTCCGCACCCAGGGCACGCGCCCGAGCCGCATCCTCCGGCGTATCCGCATTGGCCCGCACCCGCATCGTGCGGGTCCGATCCGCGACGCCCAACAGGCGGTGCACCGAACGCACCAGCTCATCGGCATCCTCGCCCTCCGGGTCAATCTCGCCGGTCAGCGACTGCACCACCGCGCTCGGCTCCACCGGAACCTCACCGCGGAACACCTCACCGGTCGAACCGTCGATCGAGAGCAGGTCGCCCTCGCGGGCCACGACCTCGCCGCCCATGAGGATCGCCCCGGCCTTCTCGTCGATCTCGAAAGCCTCCACGCCACACACGGCGGTGCGGCCCAGACCGCGAGCGACCACCGCGGCATGGGAGGTGCGCCCACCGCGCGAGGTGAGGATGCCGGCTGCGGCGAGCATGCCGGCGAGATCATCCGGGCTGGTCTCGCGACGCACCAGGATCGCCGGCACACCCTCGCGCTCCAGCCGGAGCACCTCCTCGGGGGTGAAAGCGATGCGGCCCACGGCCGCGCCCGGCGAGGCGTCCATGCCGCGGGCGATCAACTCGCACGGCGCATCGGCCTGGAAACGCGGGAACATCAAACGGGTCAGCTGTGCACCCGTCACGCGCAGCAGCGCCTCCTCTTCGTCGATCACGCCCTCATCAACCAGGGTGCACGCGATCCGGAAAGCGGCCTCGGCGGTTCGCTTACCCACGCGGGTCTGCAGCATCCACAGCTTCCCGGACTCCACCGTGAACTCGATATCGCACAGATCCCGGTAGTGCTTCTCCAGCCGGGCCATGATGTCCATCAGTTCGGCGTGAACCTCGGGCATGACCTCGGCGAGTTCTGGCAGCGAGCGCGTGTTGCGAATACCCGCGACCACATCCTCGCCCTGTGCGTTGACCAGGAAGTCGCCGTACGTGCCGCGCTCACCCGTCGCCGGGTTGCGCGTGAACGCCACACCGGAAGCGGAGCGCTCATCCAGGTTGCCGAAGACCATCGAGCAGACGTTGACCGCCGTGCCCAGATCGTGCGGGATGCGCTCCGTGTTGCGGTACACCACCGCGCGAGGACCATTCCACGAATCGAAAACAGCGCGGATCGCGGCCCGCAGCTGCTCCTTCGGATCCTGCGGGAACGGCGCCCCCGTCTCCTTCTCGATGATGGCCTGGAACGCATCGACCACCGCGGTCAGATCCTCGGCATCCAGATCAACGTCGCTCGCCACGCCCTTGGCGGCCTTCGCCCGATCCAGAACCTCTTCGAAGAGTTCCGCATCCACATCCAGCACCGTGCGGCCGAACATCTGCAGAAGCCGCCGGTAGGAGTCCATCGCGAACCGCAGCGAACCCATCTTCTTGGCAAGGCCCTGCACGGTGACGTCGTTCAAACCGACGTTCAGCACCGTCTCCATCATGCCCGGCATCGACATTTTCGCGCCCGAGCGCACCGCGACCAGCAGCGGATCGTCCGGGTCGCCAAAGCAACGCCCCAGATCGTTCTCGACCTGCTTCATTGCCTTATCGACCTGGTGGGCGAGCTCCTTCGGCTCCGACCCGTGCTGCATGTACCAGCGGCACGCATCAGTGGTGATCGTGAATCCGGGAGGCACCGGCAGACCAAGCCGAGTCATCTCCGCAAGATTCGCCCCCTTCCCACCGAGCAGATCCTTCTGCTCCTTGCTGCCGTCATGGAACATCTGCACATAGGTCGACATCATCGGCGCCCTTCGATCCTGTCCCGCCGCGGGGAGTGGGTGATCCGGGGAGCGGCACGGCGCCCCGGGCAGCGCGTCATCGCGCTCGAGCACCAGGGTAGGACTGGGATGGAGGGGCCGGCCGGGCGTTCGTCCCGGCACCTGAGCGCTGGCATCCGGGGAGCGGGACGGGGAGCTGGGCCGGGTGCGGGACGGGGTGAGGGATGGGGCGCGGGACGCGGTGTTGGACGGGGCGCGGGACGTGCCTGCGATCAGCGGTTCAACGCGCCCGGGCCAGAGACCGTACGGTCCCCGGCGATCCGGAAGCGCCACGGGAAACGCTGCGGGTCAGAGGCCTCTTCGCGCAGCCCGATGCGCGGGCCAGTGGCGAGCAGCGGATGCGGTGCGGTGGGCGCGGTGGTGAGGTGCGGGGAAGCCTCGGCGCTGGGATGGTCCGCCTCCGCGATCCGACCGACGATACGGAAACCGGAGGAGTGCAGCAGGCTCAACGCAGGGGAGAGGGCCGACGGGGGCTCACCGCCGGAGGGGCCCGCAGCAGAGGGGTGGAGCGAGATCTCGGGAACGGGCGTGCCGTGGAACGGGGCTGACGGGGCCTCGCCACACAGATCGAGGCCATCGTCCTGCCAGGTCACCCCGCAGGCCACCGTGGCTCGACCTGGGCCGCGTGCCAGGTCCCGCTCCGCGCGGCAGACGCCACTGGCCCGTCGGCGCTCCCACGCCACATCAACGCCCGCAAGCACCTCACCCGCGCGCAGCAGACATCCCGTGCCGATACCCTCCGCATCCGCAACCACATTCATGCACGAATGCAGCCCCATATGCCGGTACACGTACAGATGCCCCGGCGGGCCGAACATCGTCGCATTGTGCCTGGTGAGGCCGCGGAAAGCATGTGAGCCCGGATCGTCACTGCCGTTGTACGCCTCGACCTCGGTGATGCGAAGCGCCACCCCGCGCCCCACCAGCACACAGCCCAGGAGAAGCGGTGCGAGTTCCAGCACCGGGCGGTGGAAGAACTCTCGCGACAAGGGGTGCGCCGCAGAGAGACGGGTCATGATCTCGGGCGTCCTCGGATCGGGACTGGCCGAGGGAGAGCAGGGTGGCTTGGGAAGAGGCGACACGGAGGACGGCTGCACAGCAGGAGGCGATGCGGGGCTGTCTAGTGAGGGGGCGGATATGCCGGGGCGCCCGCGACGGGCGGTGGTTGGCGGGATGTTGCCGTGCCCGCCACGCCGGCCGGGAGCCTGCGGTGTAGACCGTTCCGGATTCTCAGCGGGTGGCGTGCCGCGGCCAGTCACTTCAGCAGTCGCTTCACCGCGGTCATCACTTCATCCATCTTCTGCTCCAGCACATCGGGGTCGCCCGATGCGGCCGCGTGATGCACACAGTGATGAATGTGGTCATCCACCAGAGCCGTGGCCACCGACTGCAGGGCACGCGTCGTTGCCGCCACCTGCGTCAGCACGTCAATGCAGTACGTGTCTTCCTCGACCATCCGCTGCAAGCCCCGCACCTGACCCTCGATCAGGCGCAGACGCCGCAGATACGCCGCCTTGGTCTCGTGGTAGCCGGGGCTCGGCGCCCCCGCGTCGTGGCCTGTCGCGTCGGGGCCGATGCCAGAGGGAGCGGCGGTATCAAGGGCAGCAGCATCGAGGGCGGCGGCGTCGAGAGGGGTGGCGTTGGCTGCATCAGCGTCGGCACCCGTCGTCGACCCCGTCGCGGCCTGCTTACCAGCGGCAGGAACCCGCCCCGAGGCGCCGCAACACGACCCGTCGGCACTCACAACCCAGCCCCCTCCGCGGCGGGATCATCCTTGCCGGCATCCAGATGCGCCACCAGATCCTGCGCGAGACCGACATAGCGCTGCGGCGTCAGCTCGAGCAGACGCTCCTGCTCCTCGGCCGGAAGCCCCAGGTCACGAACAAAAGCGCGCATGGCCTCGCCATCCACGCGCTGCCCGCGCGTGAGCTCCTTCAGACGCTCATACGGGTTCTCCATACCCTCCACGCCCTGCACGCCCAGGGTGCGCATCACCGACTGGACCGCCTCGCCGAGCACCTCCCAGTTGGCATCGAGGTCGCGGTCCATGGCCTCCGCATCCACGTCCAGGCCAGCCAGGCCACGCTTGATATTGGAGATTGCCAGAAGGGAATGACCGAAGGCCGGGCCCACATTGCGCTGCGTCGTCGAATCCGTCAGGTCACGCTGCAAACGCGAAGTGACCAGGGTCTGCGCCAGCACATCGAACAGTGCGCCAGACACCTCCAGATTGGCCTCCGCATTCTCGAAACGAATCGGGTTGACCTTATGCGGCATCGTCGAAGACCCCGTGCCGCCCTGCGCCGACAGCCGCTGACGGAAATAGCCAAGCGAAATGTACGTCCACACATCCGTGGCGAGGTTATGCAGGATCCGGCCGGCCCGCGCCACATCCGAATACAGCTCCGCCTGCCAGTCATGCGACTCGATCTGCGTGGTCAACGGATTCCAGGTAAGGCCAAGCCCCTCCACGAAGGAACGCGCCACCGCCTGCCAATCCGTGCCCGGAACCGACACCGCATGCGCGGCAAAAGTACCGGTCGCGCCGTTGATCTTGCCGAGGTACTCATCGCCCTCGATCCGCGCCACCTGGCGGCGCAGACGATGCACGAACACCGCCATCTCCTTGCCGAGCGTGGTCGGCGTGGCCGGCTGGCCATGCGTGCGCGACAGCATCGGCACCTCCGCCGTCTGCCGGGCCAGCGTCTCCAGATCCGCAATCACCTCACGCAGCGCCGGCAGCCACACCTGCTCCACCGCGCCCTTGACCATCAGCGCGTAGGACAGGTTATTGACGTCCTCGCTCGTGCAGTAGATGTGCACGACCTCGGCCAGCGGCTCCAACGAGGTGCCGGCCAGGCGACGCTTGATGTAGTACTCGACGGCTTTGACGTCGTGCACCGTCTCCTTCTCGATCTCCGCGTGCTCGGCGATGCCCTCGGCGCCAAACTCCTCCGGGATCGCGCGCAGCAGCGCCTTCTCCTCAGCGGAGAGTGAGCGCAGGCCGGGGATCGCGCCCTGATCGAGCAGGTGAATCACCCATTCCGTTTCCACTACGAGGCGGCAGCGGTTCAGGGCGGCTTCAGACAGGTGATCCACCAGCGGCGCCACCTGGGCGCGGTAGCGGCCGTCCAGAGGAGTGAGGGCGATCGGCGGGTTCAGCGAGGCGAAGGAGTGAGCCATGGCGGCATTGTCCCATCTCGGCCGGGTGCGCGGGACCGGGTGTGCGGGGCCGGGGGTGTGGGGCCGGGGTAGTGGCCGGGTGCGCGGGGCCGGGTGTGCGGGGCCGGGGCTGTGGAGCCGGGGTGTGGGGAGGTGTTCGTGTTTAGCGGGGTTGCACTGTGCGGCGCGGGATCCATTGCTGTTTGCCCGCGTGCACGAAAGGGGCCTGTGGCGGCAGGTGCCGGAGGAAATCTTCGGTGTGTGCGGCTGGAGGCCCTTTTTGTGCGCGGCTTGCCTGCCACCCCACCCCGCTCGCCCCCACCCCCACTCATGAACAGCCCTGCCGCCAGCGCCTCAGCAGGAATACGCTGGAACCATGACCGCCGACGCCGCCACCCCCGCCGAGTCGATCCGCCCCCGCGCCTGCCTCGAGCACCTGCCCGCCTACATTCCCGGCGCCGTGCCCGATACCGCAGGCCGCACCGTGTACAAGGTCTCCTCGAACGAGTCGCCGTTCGAGCCCCTGCCCGCCGTCGAAGCCGCCGCGATCGACGCGATCCGTCACGCCAACCGCTACCCCGATATGGGCTGCCTTGCCCTGCGCACGGCGCTGAGCGAACGGCATGGCGTTACCCCCGCCCAGATTGCCGTCTCCACCGGCTCCTCCGCCGTCATCGGCGACCTCATCCGCGCCCTCGTCGACCAGGGCGATGAGGTGGTCTATGCCTGGCGGTCCTTCGAGGCGTACCCAATCCTGGTCGGTGCCCACGGCGGCACCAGCGTGCCCGTGCCGCTCACCGCCACCCACGAGCACGACCTCGACGCGATGGCCGCCGCGATCACCGAGCGCACCAAGCTTGTGCTGGTCTGCACCCCGAATAACCCCTCCGGCACCAGCATCACCACCGAGCAGATGCAGGCCTTCCTGCAGAAAGTGCCCGCGCATGTGGTGGTCGGAATCGACGAGGCCTACCGCGAGTTCGACGACCCCGCCACCGTGCTCGACACCGAGGCGCTTTTCCACGCTTACTCGAATGTGGTGCTGCTGCGCACCTTCTCCAAAATGCAGGGCCTCGCGGGTCTGCGGATCGGCTACGCCGTGGCACATCCGGTGCTGGCCACGGCGCTCGTCAAGGTCAGCGTGCCCTTCGGGGCGAGCCTGCCGGCGCAGGCCGCGGCCTTCGCCTCCCTCGACCCGGAAGCGCAGCGTGAACTGGTCAAGCGTGCCGAATGGCTGTGCTCGGAACGCGACCGGGTGCAAGACGCGCTCGCCGCAGACGGCTGGGATCTGCCGCGTTCCCGCGGGAACTTCGTGTACTTCCCGCTCGGCGAGCGGACCGCCGACTTCGCCGCCTTCTGCGAGCAGCGCGGTCTGATCGTGCGGCCCTTCCTGGGGGAGGGCGCCCGCGTCACGATCGCCGAGCAGGAAGCGAACGATCTGCTGATCCAGATCGCACGGGAGTGGCGCCAAGCCGAGCATTGACCTCGACGCCGCGCGGTATCAGTGCGGCATCAGCGCGCGATACGGTGGGAGGGACCAGCCGACGCAGGCGCCGCCTCGCTGACGCGGCACCTGCCTTGCCGCGCCATGAGGAGGAACCGCATGTCGATCTGGGCGCACGCCCCCAGCGGATCGACCCCGAAACGCGCCTACGCCGTATGGATCACGGCGCTGCTCGCATACTCCTCCGCCGTGCTGCAACGCACCACCATGGGTGTGGCCGGTCTGGACGCCGTGGAACGCTTCGGTGCATCCGCCACGCTCGTCTCCACCTTCGTGGTGGTGCAGATTCTGGTGTACGCGCTCGCCCAAATCCCCGCTGGCCTGCTGCTTGACCGCTTCGGGGCGCGCGTGACGATCGTCGTCGGCGCCGTCCTCATGGCGTCGGGACAACTCCTGCTGGCCGTCACGGCCGACGTGCCCACCGCCATCGTCGCCCGCGTCATCGTGGGCGGCGGCGACGCCCTCACCTTCGGCTCCGCCATCCGCCTCGTCCCCGCCTGGTTCCCGGCTGCCCGGGTTCCCCTACTGACGCAGCTCACCGGCATCCTCGGGCAAAGCGGGCAGATCCTCTCTGCCGTGCCCTTCGCCATGCTTCTCGTGCATCACGGCTGGGGAACCGCCTTCACGGCCTGCGCCGCGACCGCCGCGGTGATGGTCCTCGCCGCCGTGCTGATGATCCGGCCCCTGCCGCCGGGAGCACGGTCGCGCCGCCCCGCCCCGCGCCTTCGACGCATCCCCGCGCAGGTGGGGCGCATCGTGCGCCACCCCGCCACGCAGCTCGGTTTCTTCATCCACTTCACCTCGGGTTTCCCGGGGATTGTGTTCGCGATGATGTGGGGCTACCCGTACCTGATTGCGGGGGAGGGGCTCAGTCGGCCTGCAGCCTCCGGTGTGATGACGGTGCTCGTGGTGGCCTCGGTGGTGGCGGGGCCGCTCGTGGGTGCTCTCACGCAACGCCATCCGCTGCGACGTTCCACGCTCGTTCTCATGATCGTCGGTTCGATCGCGGTGCCGCTGATTGCCTTGCTCCTGTGGCCGGGGCCGGCTCCGCTGTGGCTGCTGATTCTGCTGGTCACAGGACTTTCGATCGGCGGACCGGGCTCCAATGTGGGCTTCGACTTCCCGCGCACCGACCTGGCGCGGCACCGCATGGGCACCGCCACCGGAGTGGTGATCATGGGTGGCTTCCTGGGCGGCTTGCTCGCGATCCTCCTCATCGGGTTGGTGCTCGATACGCTGCGCCCCGACGGGGTCTATGACCTGGCCTCTTTCCGGGTGGCCTTCGCGATACAGCTTCCGCTGCTGGCCATCGGTGTGGCGGGGATGTTGATCAGCCGACGGCGCCTTCGCCGCAAGATGGCGGCCAACGGGCAGACGGTGCCGCCCTGGCGCGATGTGTGGCGTTCCGGCCGGTGGCGGAGGTTGTGACCGCAGGCGCTGCTGAGAGGGTGTGCCCGAAAGGGGCCTGTGGCGGCATGTGCTGGAGATTTTCTTCAGCGTGTGCGGCTGGAGGCCCCTTTTGTGAAGGGGCAGCGGAGCAAGCGGCTAGAGGGCCCTCGTGCGCGCGGCCGTGCGGTAGAAAGCGGCAAGCTGCGCGAGCTCCCGCTTCCAGCTCGCGAGTCACACCTGCTACATCACGATGAAGAGGGACGGCGACCGGTGCGCAGCAGCTCCTCCATCTCCCGGGTGAACCGCTCGGCGTCCTCTGAGCTGTGCGGCAGCATCTTGATGTCGCGCTTGCCCTGGACCTGGATATGCACCCTGGTGAACAGAGCCGGGCGATAGCTCACGCCCCTGACGGAGGACGCCGGAGCCTTGCGTCTCACCGTCGCCCGCTTAAACGGGCCTGCGACCTTCGCCAGGAGAACGCGCGACGCGGTAACAATCAGAACGTTGGGGAATTTCGCGGCGACCCCGGGAAGCGCGAGGAACACATCTTCATCAGGCTCGAGCACGATGGGGATGTCTAGATGCAGGCCGGGCGTCGCGAACAGCTCATTCCGACTCAGAGCGGAGGAGCAGGTCGAGGCTGAACGCGATGCAGACATGCATCCACATGTAGTGCTTGTGAACCACGCGGCCTGAGCACGTGACTCCTGCGAGAGGGGCATGGGGTCACTGCAGGTCCGAGATGTCAAACAGCAAGCAGAGCCGTATGCCCTGGTCGCCACCGACGTTCCCAAGGAGTAAGGTAAGCCTTGCCTTCTTGTCGAGGTGAGCGTCGCCCCTCCGCGCGCCGCCAAGAAGCATGTACCCAGGCCAGCGATTCGCCCTCGCCGACACCGGGTTCTCTGCAGAACTGA
>JAEWEZ010000026.1 GCA_023389045.1 Actinomycetes bacterium | reverse complement strand
CGGCCGCACCACCACCTCGACAGCCCGCCGAGCCGTCTCCCGCCCCGACTTCGATGCCCGCGACGGAAAACCGGGGTTCACCGTGGTTTGCGCCGCCCTGAATATCGCCACGGAAGCGGTGCTCCGCCCCAATGTGCGCACCGTCGTGCTCGGGGGCGTCGCCGAGCCCTACTCCTTTGAACTCACCGGCCCGCTCGCCACCGCCACCATGCGCGATCTGTGGCTAGACACCATGTTCGTCGGAACCATCGGCATCGACGTTGAAGCGGGGCTGACCTGCCATTCCGAGGCCGAAGCCGCCGTCACCCGCATCATGATCGGGCATTCGCGCCGCGTGGTGGGTCTGGCCACGGCCGACAAAATCGCCACCCGCGCCATGGCGGGGATCTGCCCCGTCGCGGCCCTCACCGACCTCGTGGTGGCCGGTGGCATCCCCTCCACGCTCGAGGATCACTGCCGCGAACATGAAGTGCGCCTTCATCGCGCCTGACCGGCACGCCTCCGCTTTCTTCCAGCCCCCGCCCGGTAGCGTGAGACACCATGTGGAGGTTCCTGCGCCGCAAGAGCGACTCGCGTGATCAGCAGCCGGATCCGACGGGCAATGGCCCGTCGGACTCTCAGAGCGCACCCCAGCCCACACGGGATCCGAACCCGGACGCTTCCGCGGGCACTCAGGCGCGACCCGGCGAGGCCGACGGAGCCACCGCGGAGCACCCCCATTCCCCCGTGCAGCGCACGGCCGGCCAGGCCACGGCGCTGCACGCGCACCACGACGACGCACCCGTCAACTTCACGGTCGATCCCCGCGGGGAACGCGATGCCGGCACCGCACCGGAGCAGGACGAGGACGACCTCCCCGTCGAACCGCGTGAGCATCGCCCCCTGAGCCGCGAGGATCTGGTGGCCGATGCCCGTGACGCCTGGACCCAGGCGATTACCGGCGGCACCTGCGCCCCGTCCTTCCTCACGCATATGCGCTCTGGCCAGCACATTCTTGACCTCACGCATTCGCATCCCTCGGGTCTTGCCCAACTGCATGCCGGCCGTGGCGCCACCCGTCTCTCCTCCCTCGTGCGGGAGGTGGGAGCGCTCGCCGATGCCCGCGCGCACGCCCGGGTGATCCGTGAAATGGCCGAACGCTATGCCGATGATGCGGGCCTCGCGACCTGCCATTTGGGCATCGGGGAGGCGAGCTGGGATCCGCTGGACGGTTCAGCCCCGATCCATGCCCCGGTGCTGATCCGGCCGATCACGCTGCGTTTGCGCGGCAATGCCAGGGAAGACGTCGACCTCGACCTGGATGCAACCGCTGAGATTAACCCGATGCTCCTGCGCTCCCTGCGGGATGCCGGGGTGGCGGTTGATGCCCGCGCCCTCCTCTCCACGGCCGCCGGGCCGCACGGCTTCGATCCGACGCCCGTGCTGCAGGCCTTCCGTGACCTCGGTGAGCCACTTCCCGGCTTCCGGGTGGACCACGCCCTCGTCGTCGGCAACCTGGTCGATGCTGAAGGAGCCGTGGCGAACGACCTGGCGGAGGCGCCGGAGGACTGGGCCGCGCATCCGGTGGTCGCGGCCCTCGCCGGGCATGAGCAGAGCCGTGAGCAGCTGGCCGCACAGCGTGAAGTCACCGTGGATCCTTTCGCGGTGCCGGAAGAGGAACTGGTGGCGGCCGTCGACACGGAGCACCGCGCTGCCCTCGCACAGGTACTCGCCGGGCATCACCTGGCCGCTGCCGTTCCGCCCGGCACCGACGGCCTGGACCTCGTGGTGGACCTCGCCGCCGAACTCAACGCTCGCGGCCGCAGCGTGCTGATCGTCTCGCAGCGCCGCCGCAGCCTGAACCGCCTGATGAGCCTCATTGCTGAGCGTGGCATTGAGGATCTGGTCTTCGACCTCACCCCCGAGCCGGGCCTGCAGCGCAAGGCCGCCCAGGCCATGCTCCGTTCCCTGCGTGGTGCCGGTACCTACGCCCTCGCAGCCGCCTCCCCGCTGCAGGAGGAGGATCCGGAACTCGCCGAGTCGCGGGAGATTCTCACCGGGCATGTGGAGGCGATGCACCGGGTGCAGCAGCCCTGGGGTGTGTGCGCGCATGAGGCGATTTCTGCGCTCGCCGCCCTGATCCGTCGCTCCCCGGCCCCGGCAACGAAGGTGCGGCTGCGCCCTGAGGTGGCGCGCGCCATGATCGGCGAGGACCGTGCTCGGGTGGTTGCGCAGCTGGAGGAAGCGGCCGATGCCGGGGTTCTCTCCGTGGGTCCGGAGCATTCGGCCTGGTTCGGTGCGCCGATTTCGAGCACGACGCAAGCGGATCGTGCCCGCGACCTGGTGCAGGAACTGCGCGCGGATCTGCTTCCGCGTCTGCAGCGCGCCCAGCGCACCACGGGTGAAGCGATCGGTTTGCGCACCGTGAAGACGGTGGTCGAGCTGGAGAAGCGCCTCGCTCTGCTGCGTGATGTCTCCTCGGTGCTCACCGCTTTCCATTCCTCCGTGTTCCGCGCGGATCTCGCGGAACTGGTGGCCGCCACCGCGGATAAGCAGTGGCGACTGGAGCATGGCATCACTATGGGCTGGGGCCAGCGGCGGCGTCTGACCAAACAGGCGATGCTTCTTCGCCGCCATGCCGGTTCCACGGGTGATCTGCACGATGCGCTCGTGCATGTGCGCGGAGTGCTTGCGGGTTGGCGGCGTGACGCTGTGGATGCCACCTCTTTGCCGGTGGTTCCCGAGCAGATCGGCGCAGCCCGTCGGACCCTGGAGGACACCCAGCGCGCGCTGGATGAACTCGCGGTGCTGTTGGACGGAACAGCCGCCGGTGCGGATTTGCCGCGCACCGATATTGAAGAGATTGGGCGCCGCCTGCACGCCCTGCACGCCGACCAGGATGACCTGGAGAACCTGCCGCGTCGTACCACGCTGCGGCGCACTCTCGAGTTCGACGGGCTGGGCGAACTGGTTGAGGATCTGCGGGAGCGTCGAGTGCCGCGCAGTGACGTCGGGGCAGAACTCGAACTGTCCTGGTGGTCCACGGTGCTGGAGCTGATCGCGGGGGCGGAGCCCACCATCTCGCAGTACGACGGCACCTCACTGTCGCAGGTGGCGGAGCGGTTCCGACGCCTGGACGTGCAGGATCTGCGGTCCGCTGCCGACGACGTGCATCTGGCTTGCGATGAAGTGCTCGTGACCACGATGAAGAGGTACCCCGACACCTCCCGGGCAGCGATTGCGGAAATGGCGCGCTCCTCCACGGTGTCGGTGCGGGACCTTGCCGCTAAGTACGAGGACATCCTCTTCCGTGCCCGCCCCACCTGGCTCGCCTCGCCCTACCTGGTGCCGCAGGTGCTGCCGCGGGGTCGCCACTTCGATGCGGTGATTGTGGCCGACGGCGGCCGCCTGCCCACGGCGGCTGCGCTTCCCTCGATCGTCCGCGCCAAGCAGGTGGTGGTGGTCGGTGACCCGCTGGAGTACGGCGGCGAGGCCCCCAGTCTGATGGACGATCTCGCCGGGATCATCCCGGTGGTCGAGGTACTTCGCGATACGCATCCGGCGGGGGAGGGGCTGCGGCAGTTCGCGCAGCGTCGAGCCCTCACCGGGACGGTGCGTGCCATGCCCGGCCCGGAACCGCTGGATCCCGACCGTCTGGTGCTGGTCGAGAACGGCACCGGCCCGGTGGTGGAGGGGGCGGACACGGTGGAGAGCACCGAGGCGGAGCTGCGCCGCGTGACCGATCTAGTGATCGAGCATGCGCGTACCCGCCCGGAGCGTTCTCTCGCGGTGGTCACGCTGACCCCGGAGCATGCCCGCCGGGTGATGGAACGGATCATGCAGACGGTGTCGGTGATTGCGCCGCTGCGCAGCTTCTTTGACCCGGAGGCTGAGGAGTTCTTCACGGTGGTTCCGGCCCTGCACGCCGGGGCGCTGCGCCGCGATGAGGTGATCGTGTCGATCGGCTTCGGCAAGACCCCGCATGGGCGGGTGCTGCATCGTTTCGGCCCGCTCTCCGGTCCGAATGGGCGCAAGGCGCTCGCCACCGCGATCACACGCGCCCGCGGCCGCACCACGGTGGTGTCGGCGCTCAGCCTGGAGGACCTCGACCCGGCACGGCTGCGCACGGAGGGTGCGCAGGATCTGCGGGCTCTGCTCTGGGTGCTTCGGGGTGGGGCCGACGGGGAGGTGGTCGCGCATATGCAACGGCTCACCGCCGGTGCTCCGGAGGATGCCGGGGAGGATCCGACGACGCAGGATGCCGAGGCGAGGTCGCAGGACAAGGCCGGCCAGGCCGACGTGAAGGAGACCGCTGCTCCGGACTCCGAGGCGGCCTCCGACGCCCAGACCGAGGAGGCGGAACTCTCCGAGGAGGAGATGGAGGCGGCGATTGCCGCCGCCCTCCAGCGGCGCACGGCGCAAGCCGACGAGACCGCTTCGAACGAGGACCCCGTCGACCTCGACGACGACCTGCCCGTAACCGAACAGTCTGTCGATGATCTGCCCTCTGAGAAGCAGTCGGAGAAAGGCTCCGAGGAGGAGCCGGAGGGCGACTCTGAAGAGCTCGCGGAACAAGAGGCATCGGAGCAGGAGACGCAGGACGACGCACAGGCCGCGCCCGCGCTCTCCACGCAGCTCGACCCCGATGCTCTCGTCCACGACCTCGCCGACCGCCTCCGCAATCTCGGCATGCTCGTCGAACAGGACTTCGGCCTGGACGAAGAGCGGATCGAACTGGCCCTCGGGCACCCGAATCTGCCCGGACGTTTCCTGCTCGCCGTGGACACCGACGGGGAGCGGTACGTCTCCACGCCGAGCCAGCGGGAGCGCGACCGTCTGCGCGCTGAGCGTCTGGAAGCGGTCGGTTGGGCCACCGAGCGGGTGTGGTCCTGGGCGCTGTTCATTGATCCCGACGGGGAAGCTGAACGCATCCGGCGTTCCCTGGACCGCGCTTTGATGCTGGTCGAGGAGGATATGGCCGCGGGCTCGCATTCCGGGGCGGGCACGATCCGGCACCGTCTGCCGCGCCCGCAGATCCCGGCGGGGCATCCGCTCTCCTTCTACTCCAGTGAGGACTTCGACGCGGTGGTCGAGTACATCTGCTCCGACGGGCGCGCACGCCTGGAGGATCAGCTCGCCACCGAGGTGCGGTCCTTCCTCGGCTTCGAGAAGCGTTCGGTGCTGTTGGACGTGTCCGTCTCCAGCGCGATCCGGCGCTACCAGGAGCGTCAGTGACCACGCCGGGGCGCCGCGCGGGCGGTGTGCGACGCGGCGGGCGCGTGGTCATTTCCTCTCTCACCGGGAAACCGATGCAGTGGGACGACGACGCTACCGAGGGTGTGAAGGGAACGGGGGAGCGGGCCCGACGCAGGCCCGATCGCCCGATCATTCCCGACCGGCTGGCGGAAGATACGCCCGATCCGGGGGAGGACGAGTCCAATGACGCGCGCCTCGCCCAGGACGTGCCGCCGCACTGGGATCGGGGCGCCTAAGCGTTACTGCCCGTCGGCCTTCAGAAGCTCGCGCACCACAGCCGCCTGCCCCGAGCGCATCCGCCGGAGCGCCTCCTCGGGCGGGAGGAGCGCGGCCGAGAGGATTTCGCGGGATTGCAGGTCCGTGGGGGCCTCGGTGATCGGCACAGTTCCGGTGCACCACATCTCCAGGCGGTAGGGCGATTCGGCGTGAACACGGGCGACGCGCAGATCGGATGCCTCCACCCCGCACTCCTCGCGGCATTCGCGGGCGGCGGCATCTTCCGGGCTTTCGCCACGGCGCATGTACCCGGAGGGGCAGCCCCAGGGATTCCCCGCCCAGAAGCGGTTCTCCAGCAGCAGGATCCGCCCGTCGGGTGCACGCAGCAGCGCCACCGCGGTCACGAGGAAACGCGGCTGGGTCAGGCAGACCACCCACCAGGTGACCAGTTCGACGGGGCGGGTGCGCAGGGCGTGCAGGAGACGTCGCAGCATGGGGACCACTGTAGGGGCGGTGCCTGACAGACAGGCCGCTTCCCCCGCTGCACGCCCGGTACGCTGTGTACCGTGGAGGCATGACCTCCCAGAACTCCAGCCAGCCGAACACCAGCGAGAACACCGAGGCCAAAGGCGCCACCCAGGGCTCAGCCTCCCCGGAGAACAGCACGGGTGTTGATCTCTCCACCGTCACCGTCGCCCTGATCGGGGCCGGCAATATGGGTGGGGCGGTTGCCCAGGCGATGCGCGCAGCCGGCGTGAGCGCCGACAAGCTGCTGGTCGTGAACTCCTCGCAGGAGAGCTCGGAGCGGGCAGCGCAGGAGGTGGACGGCATCGCTGCTTCCCGCGAGGAGGCCGTGGCCGCGGCCGATGTGCTCATCCTCGGGGTGAAGCCCTACCAGGTCATCGACATGCTCGACGAGATCGCCGGCTCCCTCCGCGAGGACGCGCTCGTGATCTCCCTGGCTGCCGCCGTCACCCTGGATGCGATCGAAGAAGCGCTCGACGGGGGCCAGGCCGCGATCCGCGCCATGCCCAATACGCCGATCAGCGTGGGGGAGGGCGCGGTTGGCCTCATGCATGGCAGCCGCGTTGACGATGCCACTCACGACCTCGCCCACGCCCTCTTCTCCCAGGCCGGGGTGGTGGTGGATATCAGCGAGGACCAGGTGCACGCCTTCATTGGCGCAGCCGGTTCGCTCTCCGGTTTCGTTTTCAGCATCATCGAGGCGATGACCGATGAGGCCGTGCGGCTGGGGCTCAAGCGGAACCTCGCCGATCAACTCGTGCAGCAGACGGTGCGGGGCGCCGCCACGATGCTCATGCAGACAGGGACCCATCCGGCGGTTGCAAAGAACGGGGTCTCGAGCCCCGGCGGCACCACGGTGGAGGGCCTGGCCGAGCTGGAGCGGCAGGGGGTGCGACCCGGTATTGCCCGCGCTATGCAGGCTGCCGCGGAACGCTCCCGCGAGATGACCGAGGGCTGAGCGGGTCTGTCGGCCCCCACACCCCCGTCGGCCCCAAGAACAGCGTCGGCCCTATCTCCCGCGTTGCCCCGTCGTCCCGCAGAGAAAAGCGCAGCTCAGGGGCGGTTCGCGAAACGCTCGATGAGGCTCGTATGCCCTGACACGATGAGCACGTCATGCGGCGCGACCATTGTCTCCGGGGTGGCGTAGGTGAAGTCGCGGCCGGGTGACTTCACACCGACCACGGTCACGCCGTAGTTCGCGCGAATATCGGACTGCGCCAGCGTGAAGCCCTGAATCTCCCGCGGCGGGCGCATCTTCACGATCGCGAAGTCGTCGTCGAACTCAATGAAGTCGATGAGGCGGCCATTGACCAGGTGCGCCACACGCTTGCCGGCATCGGCTTCCGGGTAGACCACATGGTGCGCACCGATGCGCTCCAGGATCTTGCCGTGGGCGGAGGAGATCGCTTTCGCCCAGATCACGGGCCGGCCGAGGTCCACGAGGTTCGCGGTGACGAGCACGCTGGATTCGAGGGAGGTGCCCACACCCACCACGGCAACGGAGAAATCGGCAGCACCCACCTGGGCGAGGGCGCCCATTTGGGTGGCGTCGGCTTCGACCACGTGCGTGAGCTGCCCGGAGTACTTCTGCACCAGGTCGGCGCGGTTATCCATGGCGAGCACCTGGGTGCCGAGCTCTTCGAGAGTCAGGGCGATTGAGGCGCCGAAACGCCCGAGCCCAATGACGAGCACACCGTTGCCCTCACGCGCAGAGCGTGCCATCTGTCCTCCTCACGGCCCGCAGGGGCGCGTTGTTCGATGATCTCCCAGTGTAGGCGCGGGGCCGAGGGGAGTGTGCCGTCCCCGGCTCGCGCCAGCACGGCGGCTACGGGTGCGGCGTGCGGTGGGATGTCAGCCGACGATTGGGCGTTCGACGGGGAGTCGCACCACACGTTTGGATTCGCGCATGGCCAGGGCCGCGCCGAGCGACATCGGCCCGATACGCCCCACATACATGCACACGATCAGCACGTACTTCGGGATGGTGGTCAGTTCGGCGGTGATGCCGGTGGAAAGCCCCACTGTGCCGAAGGCAGAGAGCACCTCGAAGAGCACTTCGTCGAGGGTATAGGGGGTCAGGCGCAGCATCAGCAGGCTCGCGCACATGACGATTGCGCTGGAGAGCGCGAGCACGCCGATGGCCTGGCGGATCGTCTCCTGGGGGATGCGCCTCGCGAACACTTCCACGTCGGGATTGCCGCGCACTTCCGCCCAGATCGAGAGCACCAGAAGCGCAAAGGTGGTCACCTTGATACCGCCGCCGGTGGAGCCTGAGCCGCCGCCGATGAACATGAGCAGATCCAGCAGCAGATGCGTTTCGGAGTGCATCGCGCCGATATCCATCGTGGAGAACCCTCCAGAGCGCGGCATCACCGAGGCGAAGGCGGAGGCGAGGATCTTGGTGCCGGTATCGTGGGTGCCGAGAGTTTCCGGGTTCGTCCATTCGAGGGCGGCGATCGCCACCCAGCCCACCACGAAGAGCAGCGCCGAGGTGAGGATGGTCAGTTTGGCGTGCAGGGACCAGCGGCTGGGGGAGCGCCAGCTGCGGGCAACCACCAGGATGACGGGGAAGCCGAGGGCGCCGACGAACACGGCTAGGCCGATCGGAATGGAGAAGAAGGGGTCGCCGAGGTACTGGGCGGTGCCCATCGGTTCGGGCACGAAACCGGCGTTATTGAAGGCGCTCACGGCATAGAACAGGCCAAGGAAGAGCGACTGGCCAAGGCCGTGATCGGTGGCGACCATGTACGGCGCCAGCGCGAGGAAGGTGGCTACTTCGCAGGCCGTGGAGGTGAGCAGGATCGTGCGCAGCACACTGCCCACCTCGGCGAGGCGTTCGGTTTTCGTTTCCGAGGCGGTGATGACGCGCTGGGCGAGGCCCATTCTGCGCATCACCGACAGGCTCAGCAGGGAGGCGAGAGTCAGCACGCCCAGGCCGCCCACCTTGATCGTGACCATGATGACGACCAGCCCGAAGGTGGACCAGTGCGAGCCGGTATCCACGGTGACCAGGCCCGTCACGGTGATGGCGGAAACCGCCGTGAAGAGGGCGTCTACGAAGTCGGTGCGCTGATGGTCGATGGTGGAGATCGGCAGGGAGAGCATCAGGGTGGAGACCCCGATCAGGGCGGTGAGCACTCCGAGGGCCAGACGGGCGGGGGTGAAGCGGGCGGCGCTGTCGAGCACGGCCCGGAACCAGCGGCGTAAGCGCACGCGCAACGGCAGGGAGGGCTCGCGCTCCTCCTCGGTGCCGGCCTCGCCGCGTGCCATCGGACCTCCCGTGACGGACCGCCCCGTCGGCTGTCCTCCGGGAGAGCAGTCTACGGGCCGCAGCAGGAGGGAAAGACGGCCGACGGGCCAGTACGCTTCGAGCATGACCGTCGACGACGACGCCTGCCCCATCCCGTCGGACGCTGCCCCGTCTGTGCCCGCCCCGTCGGACTCTGCTCCGTCGGGCACTCACCCGTCGGGCTCCGCACCGTGTGTGCCGAGTGCCGTGGTGTGGTCCCCGGAGCTGACCGCCTACGACTTCGGGCCCTACCACCCGATGTCCCCGGTGCGACTCACGCTCACGCATACCCTCGCCCGCGCCGGTGGCCTCCTGGACCGTCCCGGCGTGCAGATCATCGCCCCGCCCGTCGCGAGCGATGCGCAGCTCGAGGCCGTGCACGATCCCGCCTATGTGCAGGCCGTACGCCGCGCCTCCACCCCGGAAGCCCTCAGCGCCGTCGATGAACTGATTTCCTACGGGATCGGCGGGGAGGACGTTCCCGCCTTCCCCGGCATGCATGAGGCCTCGGCGCGACTTGCCGGTGGCGCCATCGCCGCGATCGATGCGATCGCCTCTGGGCAGGTGCGCCGGGCTGTACACATCGCCGGCGGCATGCATCACGCGCGCCCCGCCAGCGCCTCCGGTTTCTGCGTGTACAACGACGCCGCCGTGGCTATCCGCCACCTGCTCCAGCGCGATCCCTCCGCCCGGGTGCTCTACATCGACGTGGATGTGCATCACGGGGACGGCGTGGAGATCGCCCTGTGGGATGAGCCGCGCGCCATCACCCTCTCCGTGCATGAGACCGGCGAAAAACTCTTCCCAGGCACCGGATTCGTGCAAGACACCGGCGGGCCGGGCGCCCTGGGCAGTGCCATCAATGTGCCCCTTCCGCCGCGCACCACGGCCGACGGGTGGGTGCGCGCCCTCGGCGCCACGATCCCTGCACTGGTCCGCGCAATCCGGCCCACCCTGATCGTTAGCCAGCACGGCGCGGACACCCACCGCATGGATCCGCTCGCCGATTTCAGCGTCTCCCTGGAGGCGCAGTGCGCGGCGATGGAAATGATCCGCGATGCGGCCGATGAGGTCTGCGAGGGCCGTTGGCTTGCGCTCGGCGGAGGCGGTTACGCCGTGATCGACGTTGTGCCACGCTCCTGGGCGCAGCTCATCGCGGTTGTGACCGGCGAGGCCATCCCCGCCGAAACGCCCCTCCCCGCCGCTTATCAGGAAGCCGAGGCGCAGGCACGCAAGGAGCACGGCATCGTGCCGGAACCCGCGATCCGCGCCTGGGGTGATGGGCGCCCGCTTACGGTGCGCCCCTGGGAAGACGGTTTCGACCCCGAGGATGACCTCGACCGGGCTGTCCAGGCCGCCCGCCGCGTCGCCTTCCCCGAGTGGGGTCTGGATCCCTTCCTCGACTAGCGCGGGTGATGTGGGGCCGACGGTGGCCCCGCCCATCCCCGCGAGGCTGAGACAATGGCGCCGCGCCTCCCGGGCGGGGAGGCAGATGAAGGAGATTCGCGATGAGCACCTCAACGCCCACGCCGGGCCGTGACCAGGCGCCCAGCCCGCAGCCCACCGCCACCGCCGTGCTCGACGACCTCGCCGCACACCTGCGGGCACTGCGCCTTCCGCTGCCGGTGCCGGGAGCCGAAGAAGGTTGCGAGGAGGTGCGCGCGAGCCTCGCGCAGCTCACCGATCACGTGGCCCCGCGTCTGGCCTCCCTGGATGCGCCGCTGCTTGTCGTCGTCGGCGGCTCCACCGGCGCCGGGAAATCCACCCTCGTGAATGCCCTTGTCGGGCACCCCGTCTCCCGCTCCGGCGCGATCCGCCCCACCACGCGCCGCCCCGTCCTCCTGCACCATCCCGCCGATGCCGCCTGGTTCGCCGACAGCCGCATCCTGCCGGGCCTTGCCCGCGTGAGCAGCCAGGGTGAGCCCGCCATGCCCGCCCCGTCGGCCTCCACCCAGGCAGAAACCGAAGACGCCCCCGCGACCAGCCTCGAACTGCACGCCGACCCCGCCATCCCGCAGGGCCTCGCGCTGCTGGACGCCCCCGATATTGACTCGGTCTCCGCGGGGAACCGCGAACTGGCCCGGCAACTCCTGCGCGCCGCCGACCTGTGGCTTTTCGTCACCACTGCGAACCGCTACGCCGATGCAGTGCCGTGGGAAGTGCTCCGCACCGCCGCCGAACGCGACATCACCGTCGCCGTCGTCATGAATCGCATTCCGCCGCGGGAAGGCGTGGCCGAAGAACTCGGTGCTGACCTACGCGCCATGCTCGAACGCGCCGGGATCGAGGTGGACCACCTGTTCCTCGTGGCCGAAGACGAGGTGGATGAGCAGGGCATGCTGCCGGCCGGGCGGATCGAGCAGCTGCGCACCCACCTGCTGAACCTCGCCGCGGATGAAGGCGGCCGCAGCCGCATCGCCCGCCGCACCCTCGCCGGTGGCCTCACCGCCCTGGCCGCCTCCACCCGCTCCGCCGCCGCGCATGCCCGCGCCCAGCAGGAGGAAATGGACCGCCTGCGCGGCGAGGTCGATACCGCCTTCACCGAGGCGCGCGAACGCATCGACCAGGCCATCGGCGACGGCTCCCTGCTACGCGGGGAAGTGCTCGCACGCTGGCAAGACGTGGTCGGCACCGGGGAAGTCTTCCGCGGCCTCGAAGCCTTCGTCGGGCGGGTCCGGGACCGCATCACCCTCGCGCTCTCCGGAAAACCAGCCCCGTCGATCGCCGCGGAACAGGCCCTCGGCACCGGACTCGTGCACGTCGTGATCGACGAAACCGCACGCGGAGCCGAACGCGCCGACACCGCCTGGCGCACCAGCGCCTCGGGCCGGCATCTCGCAGAGGGCCGTGACCTCTCCCGTATCCCCGAGGGGTACGGCGAGGAGGTCGCAGCGGCCGTGCGCGCCTGGCAGGGAGACGTGCTCGAACTCGTCCGCACCGAAGGCGCCGACCGCCGCACCAAAGCGCGCCTGCTCTCCCTGGGCGTGAACGCCGTCGGGGTCGCGCTGATGGTGGTCGTCTTCGCCTCGACCGCTTTCATCCCCACCGGCCTTGAGGTCGGCACCGGCGCCGCCACCGCCGTGATCGGCCAGAAACTCCTCGAAACGATCTTCGGTGACGAAGCCGTGCGGCGCCTCGCGAAAGTGGCGCGGGAGCGCCTGCGCGTGCGCCTCGACGCCCTCGTGGAGGACCGTCGCGAGCCCTTCGATCAGGCCTTGGACGCCCTCCAGGGGGTCGACGGGGCACAGGCCCTCGACGCGGATGCGCAGCGACTGGACGCGCTCGCCGCCCAGGTGCGGGAGGCGCGATGAGCCCGCGCCTGCCCGGAAGTGCCGGGGCCGACGGGGGCCGGGCCACTCTCGCCCGGCGGATCGTTGCCCTCGAACACGCCGCCGATGCCCTCACCGGAGTGGCCCCCAAACAGTCCGTAGCCGAGGCCCGCGACACCCTCGAGAGAATCGACCGCCGCCGCGCCCTCTCCGCCGAACACACCGTGATCGGTTTCTTCGGCGCCACCGGCTCTGGCAAATCATCCCTGGTCAATGCGCTAGTTGGGCAAGAGGTAACGCGCGCGGCAGTACGCCGCCCCACCACCGTCCAGCCCGTCGCGGCGATCCTCGGCGATGCGGGAAGTGAAGACCTGCTGGACTGGCTGGAGGTGGCCGAACGCCACCGCCTGGACGGCAGCGGCTGCGCCCTCGAACAGGCCGCCACAGCCCCGGCGGGCCGTCGGGGCCGACGCGCCCGCAGCACCGAGGCATCCCCGGCAGACGGCACCCCCGGCATGGTCCTGCTGGACCTTCCGGACCTCGACTCCGTGGAAAAAGCGAACCGCGCGATCGCCGAGCGGATGACCGGGATGGTCGATGTGATCGTCTGGGTCACCGATCCGCAGAAATACGCCGATGCGGTGCTGCACCGCGAGTTCGTGCGGCCCTTCGCCAGCCACGACGCCGTGACCCTGCTGGTCCTGAACCAGATGGACCGGATCCGCGAGTCTGAACGCGAGGCCGTGCTCGAATCCCTCGGCGCGCTGGCCCGGCGTGACGGGCTCGAATCCGCTCCGGTGCTGGGGGTATCAGCGCAGACGGGGCAGGGCCTCGAGGACCTGCGGGCACTGCTGGTGGAGATCGCACGCAAACGTGAAGCCGTGGCGGCCCGCCATCGCGCTGACGTGAGCGCCGCCGCGGGCCGCCTGCGTCTGGCTGCCGATCCTGCGGGCCTGCCCGCCCAGGCTGGCCGCGCGGCGATCGACGCCCTGGTGGAAGACCTCGCTGCCGCGGCACGGATCGAACCGGTCGCCCAGGGAGTGGGTGCCTCCTACCGGCATCGGGCCGCCCAGCGTGTGGGCTGGCCGATGCTGCGCTGGATTCGACGCTTCCGCCCGGATCCGCTGGCCCGCTGGAACATCGGCCAGGGCCGCGATGAACAGGGCCTCGAACGCACAAGCCTGCCCGAACCGGATGCGGCCACGCGCGCCCGTGCCTCCGGCGGCGTGCGGAGCTTTGCCGATGCGGCCTCAGCCGGCGGCAGTGACGCCTGGCGGGCCGAAATCCGGCAGGTGGCCCGCTCGCGTGAGGATGAACTCCCCGACGCCCTCGACCAGGCCGTCGCGACCGCCGATCTGCGAGCCCGCCGCCGCGACTGGTGGTGGCCGGTGATGGACGTGCTGCAGTGGCTGGCCATGCTCACCTGGGTGGTGGGCCTCGGCTGGCTCGCCCTGAACGCGATCCTGCAGGCTCTCGCGATCCCGCCGCCCATGCCGATGATCCGCGAGCTGTGGGTTCCCATCCCGCTTCCGGTCGCTTTGATCGTGATCGGTGTTGCCGCGGGCATTCTGCTGGGCACGCTCGGTGGGGCTCTCGCGGCTCTCGTCGCCGCCTCGGCACGCCGTCGGGCTCGACGGGTTCTCCGTGCCCGTGTGCGAGAGGTGGCGCAGGAACTCGTGGTGCAGGAAGTGGATCTCCGGCTCGGCGAGGCGGCTCAGGCTGCGAGCGATCTCGCACTTGCCGAGGGAGGCGCTGCGCGCTAGTCCGTGTAAAATCATTCCTTGACCGTGGCGCCGGACCGCGTAAGGGATCCGCGGGCCGCGCACCCCGACACCGACCAACATGGCAGGCCACGGGCCTGCGGAACTGAGGCACACATGGGCTCTGTGATTAAGAAGCGCCGCAAGCGGATGTCGAAGAAGAAGCACCGCAAGCTGCTGCGCAAGACTCGTCACCAGCGTCGTAACAAGAAGTGACGATGCTCTGACGCCGCCCCTCACGGGCGGAGCGACCGAGGCCCCTGGCATCTGCCGGGGGCCTCGGTCGTTCTCGAGTGTTCCGCTGGGTGAGAAAAGGGCATGCTGAACCGTGACGGTGAACACATTCGTGGTTCGGGAGCGCAGGTCACCGCATGTTGTCCCAGGTACTTCCGGGGCGTTTCCTAATGTGACCTCATTTGTTCACCTGTAGTTCATGTGAGCTGCGCACGATTCGCGGCGTGTCCAGCATCATTCCCGCCGTGAACGCCACGGCTCCGGTCCAGCAGGAGGACCAGGAGCCGCCCCGCCATCGCCGGCGCATCGACTGGCGCCAGATCGCACTGGCCGCCGCGCTCGTGCTCCCCAATATGGCGCTGCTCTTCCTGTTCACCTACCGCCCCCTCGTGGACAACCTGCGGGTGAGCCTCTACCGCTGGAACATCTCCTCCCCGCGCATGGACTTCGTGGGCCTCGGGAACTACATCGAGTTCTTCTCCAACCCGACCTCCTGGCAGATCCTGCGCACCACCTTCATCTTCACCCTCGCCGCAGTGGTCGGCTCGATGGTGCTGGGCCTGGGCCTCGCCCTCCTCCTGGACCGTGCCCTCAAAGGCCGCAACCTGGTGCGCTCCATGGTCTTCGCGCCCTACGTCATCTCCGGCGCAGCCATCGGCGTGGCCTTCCAGTTCATCTTCGACCCCGGCTACGGCCTGATCCAGGCTGTGTTGAAGATGGTCGGGCTCGACTCCCCGCACTTCTACCAGCAGCCCGGCTGGGCACTGTTCATGGTCACCACGACCTACATTTGGAAGAACCTCGGGTACACCTTCGTGATCTACCTGGCCGCCCTGCAGGCCCGCCGCAAAGACCTCGACGAAGCCGCCGAAATCGACCGCACCCCCGAATGGCGACGCTTCTGGCGCATCACCCTGCCGCAGCTCAAAGGAACCACCCTGTTCCTCTCGATCACCGTGCTGCTGAACTCCTTCCAGGTGTTCGACATGATCCAGGTCATGACCCAGGGCGGCCCCTTCGGCACCTCCACGACCACCCTCGTGTACCAGGTCTACCAGGAGACCTTCGTCAATAACCGCGCCGGCTACGGCGCCGCCGTTGCCACCGTCCTGTTCCTGTTGGTGCTCCTGATCACCGTGGTCCAGGCCCGCTCCCAGAAGCTGGAGGACTGAGATGAGCACCGTCGCCGCCCCCGCCGCGCCCGCACCGCTTCCCCCCACCCCCGGCACCCAGGAAGAAGGCGAGATCGAACTGACGCCCGCGCAGCGTCGCCGCCGCGACCGCCGCAGCGTCGAATCCTCCCTCAGCACCGGCAAGATCCTCGGCTACCTCGCCATGATCGGCGCGGTCATGCTCTTCTTCCTGCCGCTGTACTTCATCGTCATCACCTCGCTGAAACTGCGCGGCGAGATCTACTCCAACCCGATCACCTGGTTCCCCTCCCAGTTTGCCCCCGAGAACTACAGCCACGTGATCGAGTCGATGCGATTTGGGAAGTACCTACGCAACTCCATCATCATTACCGCGATCCTGACCGTGGTGCAGGTGGCCCTCGGCGTGATGAGCGCCTACGCCTTCGCGCTTATGCGCTTCCCCGGCCGCAAGATCCTGTTCATGCTGGTGATCGGCTCGCTCATGGTCCCGAACCAGATGACGATCATCTCCAACTACTCCCTCGTGGCGCAGTGGGGATGGCGCGACACCTTCCAGGGGATCATCGTGCCGCTCGCGGGCGTTGCCTTCGGAACCTTCCTGATGCGCAACCACTTCCTCTCCCTGCCCCGCGAAATCCTCGAGGCCGCAGAGATGGACGCCTCCGGGTTCTTCCGCACCCTCTTCCGCGTGGTGCTGCCGATGAGCTGGCCAACCCTGGCCGCCTTCACCCTGATCACCGTGGTCACCGAATGGAACCAGTACCTGTGGCCCTTCCTGATCGCCAGCGATGAGAACACCGCGCCGCTGCCGGTGGGTCTGACGCTGCTGCAGGACGTGGAAGGCCTGACCAACTGGGGCCCGGTGATGGCCGGAACCATCCTGACCACCGCCCCGATGCTCGTGATCTTCCTGCTGCTGCAAAAGCAGATGATCAAGGGCCTCACAGCGGGGGCGGTGAAGGGCTGAGCCGACGGAGAACACCGAGCCCGCTCACTGCCGCCGAGCCTTTCGCCCGACACCCCAGAACGTCAGCCACGACCCGTCGGACCCCGTCTGACTCACCTGCTTGCCCCTGCTTGACCTGCTTGACCCGCTTGACCTGACCGTCTGACCCACTCCCGACCCCCGTCGACCCCGTCGGCCCCGATTCCACCCGCACCACCCCGACCGCGCCGAGGGCGCACCCCGACCCCAGGAGGACCCCCATGCAGTTCACTCGACGCTCCCTGCTCTCCCTGACCGGCACCGCGGCCGCCACCGCGGGCCTCGCCGCCTGCGCCGGTGGTGGCGCCGGTGGCGGTGCCAAGGACGAGGGCGACGGCACCATCCAGTTCTGGTCCAACCACCCCGGTGGCTCCAAGGACACCGAGCAGAAGATCATCGACGCCTGGAACAAGGCGAACCCCGACACCCCCGCGAAGCTCGTCTCCGCCGGTGCCAACTACGAGGAACTGGGGCAGAAGTTCAACGCCGCCCTCTCCGGCGGTGGCCTGCCCGACGTGATCGTCGCCTCCGACGTCACCTGGTTCAACTTCGCCTTCGAAGAGGCCACCACCGCCCTGGATGACCTCTGGAAGGAAGCCGGCGTCAAGCCCGAGACCTACGTGGACACCCTCCGCGAGGACTACACCTACAACGACAAGCACTACGGCATGCCGTACTCCCGGTCCACCTGCCTGATGTACTTCAACCTGGACCTGCTGAAGAAGGCCGGCCTGCCCGAGGACCGCGGCCCCGAGACCTGGCAGGAGTTCGCCGAGTGGGCCCCCAAGCTGGTCAAGGCCTCCGGCGGTAAGCCCGCGCTCGTGGTGCCCAACGGCTCCGACTACCTCGACTGGTACTTCCAGGGCATGATCTGGACCTTCGGCGGCTCCTACTCCAAGGAGTGGAAGCAGAACTTCACCGCCGATGAGTCGATCGAAGCGGGCGAGTTCCTCAAGGAACAGGTCAAGAAGGGCCATATCGCCATCGCCCAGGACGCCTCCAACGCCTTCGGCATCGGCGACGGCGCCGGCCTGCTGCAGTCCACCGGCTCCCTCACGGGCCTGACCGAAACCGCGAAGTTCCCCTTCATCACCACCTACCTGCCCGGCCCGAGGCCCGGCTGCGCCACCGGTGGCGCCGGCCTCGCCGTGCCCGCGGGTATCTCCGATGAACGCAAGGTGAACGCCGTGAAGTTCATCGACTTCCTCACCAACACCGAGAACACCATCGCCTTCACCCAGGCCACCGGCTACATGCCGGTGCGTAAGGACGCGATGGACCACCCCGAGGAGAAGAAGTACCTTGAGGCGAACCCCAACGCGATGGTCGCCATCAAGCAGCTGGAAGAGAACACCGCCCCGCAGGACTACGCGCGCGTGTTCGTCTCCGGCGGTGGCCAGCGGATCGGTGCGGCCCTGGACCGCATCACCATCGGCCAGGAAGACGTGCGCACCGTCTTCGAGGCCTGCGGCAAGGAGACCCAGGAGATCATCGACCGGGACATCACCCCGCGTCTGTGACCGGCGGATCTGTGATTCACACACCGCATCGCTGATCCGAACGACAGGAGAACACCATGGCCACGATCCGCTACCGCCAGGCATCGCGCATCTACGACCCCACCCGCCCGCCCGCTGTGAACCGCCTCAGTCTGGACATCCAGGACGGCGAGTTCCTTGTGCTGGTGGGACCCTCGGGCAGTGGGAAGTCCACCGCCATGCGGATGCTGGCCGGTCTCGAACCGATCGACGAGGGTGCCCTGCTGATTGACGGGGAGGACGTCTCCGAAAAGCGCGCCCGCGAGCGGGATGTGGCCATGGTGTTCCAGTCCTACGCGCTGTACCCCAATATGACCGCCCGCCAGAACATGGCCTTCGCCCTGGAGAACCTGAAGGTTCCCAAGGCGGAGATCGAGCGGAAGGTGGCAGCGGCCGCCCGCATGCTCGAACTCGAGGGCCTGCTGGATAAGAAGCCCTCGCAGATGTCCGGCGGGCAGCGGCAGCGCGTGGCGATGGGCCGTTCCATCGTGCGCGAGCCGAAGGTGTGGTGTATGGATGAGCCGCTGTCGAACCTCGATGCGAAGCTGCGCGTGTCCACCCGCGCGCAGATCGCCTCCCTGCAGCGGGAACTGGGCGTGACCACGGTGTACGTGACCCACGATCAGACCGAGGCGATGACCATGGGCGACCGCGTGGCGGTGCTCAAGGACGGCATCCTGCAGCAGGTCGATGAGCCGACCCACCTGTATGAGCACCCGGGTAACACCTTCGTTGCCCAGTTCATCGGTTCCCCGGCGATGACCCTGATCCAGCAGCTTCCGGTGCGCGATGGCAAGGCGCTGCTCGGCGCCGGCCAGAACGTGCCGGTGCCGATCCCGGCGGAGCTGCTGGAGCGCCTGGAAGGCGATGAGGTCATCGTCGGTGTGCGTCCCGAGCACTGGCAGGTGGTTGGTGCGCAGGAGGAGGGCTCGATCCCGCTGCAGGTTGCGCTGGTGGAGAACCTTGGATCGGAAGCCTTCGCCTACGGTGAGCCGACCGAGGGTGCTGACGCTTTCCGATCCGCCCGGGTGGCGCTGCGTCTGGAGACGGCGGCCGGGCACGAGGTGGGCGAGCAGATCCGGGTACGTCCGCGGCGCTGCTGCTTCTTCGATCCGCGCACCGAGATCAACCTCGAATATCTCTGAGACGGGATACCTCTGAGACGAGGGAGCCTGAGCCCTGCAGCAGGGCTCAGGCTTTCGCGTTTCGTTCAGAGGTGTGCCGCTGTGCGCTCAGCGGCGCAGCAGGCGTCGGATCCACGACCGACGGGCCAGAGCGGCGCGCAGTTCCTGCGCATCCACGCGGTAGCGCGCGTGCACGGCACCATCGACGATCACGACGGGTACGTCATGGTCCCAGTCAGCGCGCAGTGCCTCATCGGTGTCGATATCGATCACATCCACGGCGCTGCCGGCGCGGTCTGCTTCTGCGCGCACGATCGGAAGCGCCTGCTCGCACAGGTGGCAGCCGGTGCGCGTGAGGTACACGATGCGCACATCGCTGCTTGTGGGGGCGGGGATGCGGGGCTGGGAACTCATGGCGCCCACGGTAGTGCAGTAAACGCCCGACGGGCCGCCTGCCAGGTGGCGGACGGCCCGTCGTTGCATTCCTCCTCGCGCTTGAGATCGGAGCGGGCTTCGGTCAGGAGTTGGTGAGGCGGCGCGGTGGCTCAGGCGGAGGCCGGAGCGGTGAACTCAGCCTCGATGGTGATGGTGACCTTGTCGCCCACTAGCACGCCACCGGCTTCGAGGGCGGCGTTCCAGGTGAGGCCGAAGTCCTTGCGGGAGATCTCGGTGCTGGCGGAGAAGCCGGCGCGGTAGGTGCCGAAGGGGTCGGTGGCGGCGCCCTCGAAGGTGAGGTCGAGGGTGACTTCGCGGGTGGTGTCGCGGATGGTGAGTTCGCCCACCATGGAGTCCTTCGTCACGGAGGTGGAGACGAAGCGGATCTCGGGGTAGGTCTCGGCGTCGAAGAAGTCGCCGGAGCGCAGGTGGTTGTCGCGGTCCTCATTGCCGGTGTCGATCGAGGCGACATCGAGGGTGGCTTCCACGCGCAGGCTCTCGAGGCTGTCGGCAGCGGTCAGCGAGCCCTTGACCTGGTCAAACTGGCCACGCGTCTTAGAAATGCCGGCGTGGCGCACGCTGAAGGAAGCGGCGGTGTGGGCGGGGTCGAGCATCCAGGTGCCGGCGGTGAGGCCGTCGAACAGAGCGGTCATGGGGTTCTCCTTGGTGGGTGAGGGGGCGGGTCTGTCGGGTTTCCCGCCGTGTTGATCGGGCCGCGTCGGGGTCCCTCCACGGCAGATAGTTAAAAACTAAACTAACCTCTCTGGTGGCGCAAGCCAACTTCTCAGCCGTTCCGGCTTACGGTAGACCCCACCACTGGGGGGACCCTGGCGGGAACACAGGCATAGTGCAGGGGGAGGGAGTATTCCGCATCCCTGCGATTGGCGTTCAGAGAGCCGACGCTGTCGACCCCGTCATGGCCACAGCATGGCACTAGAAATAGACCACGACCAGGAGAACACGATGACCACCGAGGCGACGATGGGGGAGAGCGCACACGCCGCACCGCATTGGCTAGACGCAGAGGAGCAGCGCGCCTGGAGAGCCTTCATCTTTAGCAGCAACACCCTGCTGGGAAACCTGTCCACCGCTCTGGAGCGCGCGCCCGGGATTGACCTCACCCTGGCCGAATACGAAATCCTCGTGCGCCTCTCCGAAGCCCCCGACGGCTCCCTGCGCATGTCCGAACTGGCCGAGCAGGTTGTTCACTCCCGCTCCCGACTCACCCACACCGTGAGCCGACTGGAAAACCGTGGCCTCGTGCAGCGTCTGCGCTGCACCAAGGACGGCCGCGGCCGCGAAGCCGTCATGACCGAAGAGGGGCGCACCCTTCTGGAGAAGGCTGCCCCGGTGCATGTGCAGTCCGTGCGAGACCTGATCCTCGATGTGCTCGGCCGTGAGCGATTCCTCGCCCTTGGCGATCTGATGGCCGAACTCGTGCCCGAGGGCATCGCCCTGGGCGATCCCGCCGTCGTGCACCCCGCCACAGCCCGTTCCGAGGAGCCTGCTCACACCGAGGACTGAGCGGCTCTTCTCTGCAGGAGCTTCCAAGCTCTGCTTGATACCGTGAAGCGCCTCGGTCCCCGCTAGGAGCACGCTCATGACCACCACGTTCGTTCACCTTGTCCGGCACGGTGAGGTGCACAACCCGCAGAAGATCCTCTACGGGCGTTTGCCGGGCTACCGCCTGAGCGAGCGCGGGCAAGCCATGGCCCAGCGCGTCGGTGAGCATCTGGCCGGCAATGACGTGGCCGTGCTGCGCTGCTCGCCGCTGCTGCGCGCCCAGCAAACGGCCGCCCCGATCGCTGCCGCGCACGGTCTGGAGGCACGCACCGATCAGCGCCTGACCGAGGCCTACAACCGCTTCGAAGGCCACCGCATGGGGCACGGAGAAGCCAAGCTCACCGACCCCCGCAACTGGCGCTGGTTCCTGAACCCGCTGCGGCCTTCCTGGGGTGAGCCGTACCGGGATCAGGTGCACCGCGTCACCCGCGTGATCCACGAGGTGCGCGCCGAAGCTGAGGGCCGCGAAGCAGTGCTCGTGCTTCATCAGCTCCCCATCTGGCTTACCCGCTTGAGCGCTGAAGGGCGGCCTCTCTTCCACGATCCGCGCAAACGCGAATGCTCCCTCTGCTCGGTGACCACCTTCCGTTTCGTCGGCGACGTGCTGACTGGCGTGGACTACGCCGAACCCGCCCGGGATCTGCTGGCCGGCAGCGTCGATGCCACCGGAGGCAAGCTCACATGAGCACCCGTCTGCAGCGCATCACCCGCCGGCACCTGGTGGGGGCAGCGGCCCTTGCGCCGCTCGTGGCCCTTGCCGGCTGCGGAACCGACACCTCCTCCCGCTACCAGGGCGGAGGCGGTGAAGGCGGCTACATCAGCGGTGATGGCGTGAGCACCGAGATTCCCCCGCAGGCGCGCGGCGAGGCTATCGAGTTTTCCGGCACCACCTTCGGCGGAGAGAAGTTCTCGACCGTGGATGCGCGCGGGAACCCCCTCGTGGTCAACGTCTGGTACGCAGCCTGCCCGCCCTGCCGCAAAGAAGCCCCTGACCTGCAAAAAGTGCATGAGGAGTACGCCGATCAGGGTGTGCGTTTCATCGGGGTGAATATTCGCGACGCCGCCGGCCCCGCCCAGGCTTTCGAAAAAACCCACGGGGTCACCTACCCCTCCCTGCCAGATGCCGACGCGAGCATCATGTACGCCCTGCGCGGGCAGGTCGCCCCCAATGCGGTGCCCTCCACCCTCGTGCTTGACGCCGAGGGACGAGTGGCCGCCCGCATCTCCGGCATCGCCGACCCCTCGGTGCTGCGCGCCATGATCGACAGGGTCCTTAGCGAATGAACTTTCGCGACATCGCCGAGGCTTTCCAGACCACCGCGCTGAACGGCTCGCTGCTGCTGGCGCTGGCCGTAGCTGCCGCCGCCGGGCTGGTCGCCTTCCTCTCGCCCTGCGTGCTGCCCGTGGTACCCGGCTACCTCGGATACGTCTCGGGGCTTGCCGGGCAGAGCACCGTCGGCCCCCTCGCCCTGAACGGCACGACGGGGCAGCGCGCGCGAACCTCCCAGAAAAAGGGCCGACGGGGCGGTGGCACCGCTGCCCAGGGCACCCGGGGAGGCCACGGCCGCATGGTGCTCGGCGCGATGCTTTTCGTTCTCGGCTTCACCGCGGTGTTCATGGCGCTGGGCGGATTCGCCGGCGCCCTCGGACATCTGCTGCAGGCCCACATGGTGTGGGTGAACCGCATCGCCGGCGTGATCGTGATCGTCATGGGTCTGGTTTTCTGCGGGGCGATCCCGGGCGGTGGCACCCGCGGTCCGCATGGCCGCGCCGATGCAGGCCTGTGGGGAGCCCCGCTGATGGGCATCATCTTTGGGCTCAGCTGGACCCCGTGCATCGGCCCCACCTACGCGGCGATCCTCGCGCTCAGCCTCGACGGCGGCAATGCGATGCGCGGCGCCCTGCTCTCCCTCGCCTACTCGCTGGGCCTCGGCCTTCCCTTCGTGGCCTTCGCGCTGCTCTTCGAGCGCGCCCTCGGCTTCAGCCGCATGCTCGCGCGGCACCGCCGCGCCATCGGCATCGTCTCCGGCGTGCTCCTGATCGGGATCGGCATTTTGCTGTTCTCCGGCCTGTGGACCGACTGGATGATGCACCTGCAGACGATGTTCTCCGGATTTGAGCCGGTGGTGTGAGATGACGACGAAACCCCGCAAGCCTGCTGAGCGCAGCGCCCCGCCCGCCCTGGGGCTGCGCGGCACCCTCGTCTTCCTGTGGCGCCAACTCACCAGCATGCAGACCGCCCTCGTGCTGCTCATGCTTCTCGCGGTGGCGGCCGTTCCCGGCTCGCTGTACCCGCAGCGCTCCGTCAATGCGCAGATGACCGAGGAGTTCCTGCGGGAGAACGGGCGTTGGGGTGAGTTCCTCGACGCCATCGGCATGTTCGACGTCTTCACCTCACCGTGGTTCTCCGCCGTCTACCTGCTGCTGTTCATCTCCCTGATCGGCTGCATCGTGCCGCGCGTCGGGGAACACCTCAAAGCGCTACGCACCCCACCGCCACGCACCCCCTCCAAACTCACCCGCTTTGCCGGGCACACCCTCGTGCACCTGCCGGGGGTTGACCCCGAGACCGCCCTGGACGCAGCGCGTCAGGAACTGCGTGGCGCCCGCTTCCGCACCGTCGTACTGGAGGAAAAAGCCAGCCTCTCCGTGAGCGCGGAACGCGGGCATCTGCGCGAGAGCGGGAACATCCTGTTCCACCTGGGGCTCGTGGCCGTGCTGATCTGCCTCATGGGCGGGCACCTGGTGCAGTACCGCGGGCAGGTCACGATCGTGGAAGGCGAGGGCGTCTCCAACTCCCTGGCCAGCTACGACTCCTTCCGTCCCGGCCCCTGGTTTGATCCGACGAGCCTGCCGCCCTTCCGTCTGACCC
Organism: Actinomycetes bacterium; assembly: GCA_023389045.1. Taxonomy (GTDB): domain Bacteria; phylum Actinomycetota; class Actinomycetes; order Actinomycetales; family Dermabacteraceae; genus Brachybacterium. Next base: position 8,099 of record JAEWEZ010000026.1, on the reverse strand, counting down.
TCGAAGACTTCCGCGCCGAATACGAATCCACCCCCGGCTCCACCCACCTCGGGGAGCCTCGGAGCTTCCAGGCTGACCTGCTGATGGACACCCCCGGGCAGGAGCCCTACCAGCAGACCGTCGAGGTGAACCGCCCGCTGAACATGCCCGGCGCGAGCGTGTTCCTGCTCGGCAACGGCTACGCCCCCGAGATCACCGTGACCGACCCGGAAGGGAACGTCGTGGCCGAAGGGCCGATCATCACGATCCCGAACGGCGACCGCGGATACACCTCCCAGCTGGTGCTCAAAGCCCCCGATGCGAAACCCGAGCAGCTCGCCGTGGTCGGTTTCTTCCTGCCGACGGGGCGGATCGACCACCACGGACCCCACTCGGTGTTCCCCGACGCCCTGCAACCTGAACTGGCGGTGACCGTCTACAAGGGCGACCTGGGCCTTGATGCCGGCGTGCCGAAGAACGTGTACGAAGTGGACCTCACGACGATGAAGGCCGTAACCGGGGAGGACGGTTCCCCAGCCCTCGTGCGCCTGCCGCTCGGGCAAAAAGCCACCCTGCCCGACGGCACCACCATCGCCTTCAACGACCTGCGGCGCTATGCCGCCTTCGACGTGGCCCACAACCCCTTCGAACTGGGCACCCTGATCGCCTCACTGCTCTCGACCGGCGGGCTGATCCTCTCGCTCTTCGTGCCGCGCCGCCGCGTGTGGGCACGTGTCCGATCCGTCAGTGACGGATCCACGCTGGAAGTGGCAGGATTGGCCAGGAGCGAGGACGCCGCGCTCGCCGATGAGGTCCGCGCCCTCGCGGAGCGCCTCACCCAGTCTCTTGCCGCAGGCTCCCCGTCGGAGCCGCAGAAGGCCCCCTGAGGCCACCACTCACCGCCCGAGGACACCGGAGGATCCCCCTCGTGATCAACCAGCAGCTCGCCGAGATCTCGAACCTGTCGATCGTCGTCGCGATCACGCTCTACGTGCTCGCCCTGTTCGGCTTCTCGATGGATCTGGCGCGGATCTCCCAGCGCAAGGGCGATGCCCGCCTGGAAGCCAAGGAGCGGGAACTGGTCTCCGTCGGAGCGGGGGAGAAGGCATCCTCGGGCTCAGGCACTGTGGCGGCCTCGGCCGAGGCTGTGGCCGCGCAGGATGAGGCGGCCGAATCCCGCGGCGGGATGACCCCGCTGCGCTTCGGCTTCATCATGGCCACGGTCGCGGCCGTGCTGCATGCGGTCGGCGTGATCATGCGCGGTATCGCCACCGCACGCGCCCCCTGGGCCAATATGTACGAGTTCGCCATGACCAGCACCGCCGTGGTCATGATCGCCTTCTTGCTGTTCGCTATTCGCCGACGTGACATCCGCACCCTGGGCACCTTCGTGGTGGGCCCGGTGCTGACGGTGATGCTGCTCGCCCAGACCATCTGGATCGTTCCGGCCGCGGAACTCACCCCCTCGCTGCGCAACTCCCACTGGCTGTACATCCACATCGGCGTGGCGATTGCGGCCACCGCACTCTCGCTGCTGGGCGCCGTGATCGCCGGGCTGCAGCTGGCGCAGGCCCGCCGGGAGCGTGAAGTGGCGGCGGGCACCACCGATGCCTGGGGTCCCGTGGGGCGCATCTTCGCCCGCATCCCGTCCTCCGCGCAGCTCGAATCGCTGAGCTTCCGCATCCACGCTTTCACCTTCGTGTGCTGGACCTTCACCCTGATCTTCGGGGCGATCTGGGCGCGCGAAGCCTGGGGCCGCGCCTGGGGCTGGGACCCGAAGGAAGTGTGGACCCTGGTGATCTGGGTTCTCTACGCCGCATACCTGCACGCGCGTAACACCGCGAAGTTCCGTGGCAGCCGCGCCGCCTGGATTGCTCTGCTGGGCTTCCTGGCCGTTGTCTTCAACTACACGATCGTCAATACGGTGATCAACGGCCTGCACTCTTACTCGGGGCTCTGATCCCCGGGGTCCTTGGGCTCCTCCCGCGGGTCGTCCGTGGGTTTCTCGTCTCCCTGGGGGCGCTGTTCCTGCGCCGGGCCGTCGTGATGCCCGCCGTTGTGATCCCGGCTTTCGGGGTCCTGAGTTTTGTGGTCCCGAAGTTCCTGCTCCCGACGCTGCCGTTCGCGTCGTTCCCGGCGAATATCCTCATCGAGTTTGCGCAGGAACTCCGGATCCTCATCAGGGGCGAGAGGGCCCGAGCGACGCACCGGACGCGGTGAAGCGTTCCCGAAGCCTCCGCGCCCACGGTCCTTTCCGACCAGCAGCCAGGTGAGCGCACCCACCCACGGGATCAGCACGATCAGCACGATCCACGCCCACTTCGGAATCCCACGCACCCGGTTATCCGGGGTTTGGGTGCAGTCGGCAAGGGCAAAAACCATCAGGGCGATCGAGAGCACGATCGGGATCACGCGAGGCATGCCCCGATTCTAGGCGGCGGGTTCGCGGGCCGACGGGGCGTGGCCGATGTGGCATCCGCTATGGTGCCGCCCCATTTCGAGCACCTTCCAGCCGCGCGGCCTACCCTGTACCTCATGCGCGACCTTGCCTTCTTCGCCCTGATCCGCCTGGCCCTGTGGGGCGCCCTGTGGTGGATCCTCGCTCAGGTGGGGGTGGGGGTGTACCTCGCCGGCGTTCTCGCGGCAGCGATCGCCATGCTGATCTCGATTCTCTTCCTGAGCGGGCCGCGAGATCGTGCGGCCCGACGCTGGAAGGCGGCCGATGATCGCCGCGCCGAACGCAAAGCACAGCGGCGCAGCAACGCTGAAGAAGACGCCGCTCATGAAGACGCGCTCGTGGATCGCGGGGAACCCTGAGCAGGGTTTTACCCGTCGGCGCCTATTCGTCGGCGCCTATTCGTCGGGCCTGCCCGTCGGCCCTCTCTCGGCGCTTATTTTCGGCGCGTGGCCCGTCGGCTGCTATCTCTCGCGCGGAACCCCGGTGACTAGAGCACCAAACCGGCCAGCAGCAGCAGCGAGAACACCAGCTCCAGGCGCCCCGTCGCCCCGAGAACCGGAATGAGATCGCGCCCGCGCGCCCCCGCGAGAACCCGGCGGGTGGGGCCAATGGCGAGCGGCAGAGCCACGAGCACCAGTAGCACCGGCCACTGCACAAGCATGATCGGAACCATGAGCGCGAAGGGCGCGAGCATCATGACCGCGAAGAGAACACGGGTGCGCTGATCGCCGAGCCGCACGGCCAGGGTGCGCTTGCCGGCCACCTCATCAGTGGGGATATCGCGCAGATTGTTGGTGAGCATGATCGCGCAGGCGAGAAGGCCGATCGCGACCGAGGCGAGGAGCGCCGGCCAGGTAAAACGCAGGGTGATGGCGTAGGCGGTGCCGTTGACGGCCACGAGCCCGAAGAAGATAAACACGAAGAGCTCCCCGAGCCCCAGGTAGCCGTAGGGCTTCTGACCGCCGGTGTAGAACCAGGCGGCGGCCACGGCGGCCGCACCCACCGCGAGAGTCCACCAGATCCCGGCGATCGCGATAAGCGCCAGCCCAAACAGAGCACCGAGGGCCAGGGAGGCGATAGCGGCACGTTTGACGGTGGCCGGGGCAGCTGCCCGTGAGCCGGTCAGACGGAAGGGTCCGACGCGTTCATCGTCGGTGCCGCGCACCCCATCGGAGTAGTCATTGGCGTAATTGACGCCAATCTGCAGCCAGAGCGCGACCATCAGCGCGAGCGTGGCGCGCAGCAGCAGCGCGGGCCAGTCCACGGCGCCCGTCGCCTCCGCACCCCCGAGCGGGTGGCGCAGTTCGAGCACGGCGGCGCCGGTGCCAGCAGCCACGGGTGCAACAGCGGCAGGCCAGGTGCGCGGGCGCGCCCCTTCGATCCACTGGGCGACAGTGGCCACGGGCATCCTTCCTCTCACACGCCACACAGCGTGGGCAGCCCCGTTCGGCAGCGTAGCTGCTCAGGCGGGGTCGGTGTTCTCCTCGAACGCACGGGAGCGTTCGATTGCGATCTCGCGTGCGGCAGACCGGTCGATTTTACCGATGCCCAGCAGCGGGATTTCCTCGACGGCATGTGCCCGGCGCGGAATCATATGCGCGGGCACCTCGGTGGTCTGCAGGGCAGAGCGCACCAGCGGGGTGGCCTCGGCTGGGTCGATCCACGGGGTGAGCGTGACCAGGGCTTCGAGGCGCTGGCCCCACTCCGGATCGGGAACGCCCACAACCACGCATTCGCGGACCATATCGCGCAGCATGAGGGAGCGGTTCACAGCCTGTTCGATGTCCTGGGGCACCACTTTGCGGCCGCCGGTGATGATCACGTCATCGGCGCGGCCAATCACGGTGAGCAGGCCGTTCGTGACCTGGGCGAGGTCGGAGGTGGCGAGGGCCCGTCGGCCCTCCCACAGGGTGAACCCATCGCTGCTTGCGCCCTCCGGGCTGAGGTAGCCGAGCGCGAGGGTGGGGGAGGAGATGAGCAGACGCCCGGCCCCCTCGTGATCGGGTTCGGGGATGTGCAGGTGCACGCCGCTGAGGGGTTTGCGGTCGTAGACGCAGCCGCCAGCGGTTTCGGAGGAACCGTAGGTGGTGCGTACCCGGATCCGGGCCGCGCGAGCACGGGCAAGGATCTCGGGGGCCGTTGCGGCCCCGCCGACGAGCACGGCCGCGAAGTGCCGCAGCAGGGAGCGAGCGCGGGCATCAGCACCGTGGGCCCCGGTCACGATCCGCATGAGCTGGGTGGGAACCAGGGAGGTGAAGGCGGGAAGCCCCGCGGCAGCGGCCTGCTCAAGGGCCGGTTCGGCCAGCGCGCAGAAGGCAGCGGAGTCGAAGTGTCCACGCAGATCCGGGAGAGGGTCGGGCAGAGCCGGGGCAGGCAGACCGAGCACCTGCGCGGTGCGGTAGGCGCGGGCGATCACCTGCACCCCGGCGATATGCGTGGGCGGGAGCAGCGGCAGCCAGAAACCGTGCCCACCGGTAGCGGGGGCGGTGCCATCGGCGGCAAAGAGCGCAGCCGTCGCATCCTGCGAGGCCAGCAGGGCTTCCCGGCTTTGTGCCACGGCTTTCGCGGCGCCGGTTGACCCCGAGGTAGGAACGACGAGGGCAGTGCTCTCGAAGCTTTCGGGAAGGGCCGACGGTGGCTCAAAAGACCCGAGCCAGAGCCTGCCGGTGCCCGCCATCACCTGCCCGATCGCGGCAGCGTGCGCGGTGAGGGAATCGGCGGAGGCGTCGTAGGTGGCGGGGCGAAGCCAGAGGCTCGGTTCCATGGCGGCCTCAGCCCTGCGGATGCGGGAAACGAGACCAGTCGGGATCGCGTTTGCCCAGGAAGGCGTCGCGTCCCTCGACGGCCTCATCGGTCATGTAGGCCAGACGGGTGGCTTCTCCGGCGAAGACCTGCTGCCCCATGAGGCCGTCATCGGCCAGGTTGAAGGCGAACTTGAGCATGCGGATAGCCTGCGGGGACTTGGTGGCGATCTGCGCGGCCATGCGCAGACCCTCGTTTTCGAGCTCGGCGTGATCAACGACGCGGTTCACGGCGCCCCAGTCGTAGGCATCCTGCGCCGAGTACTCCTCGGCCAGGAAGAAGATTTCACGGGCGCGCTTTTGGCCCACCTGCTTGGCGAGGTAGGCGCTGCCGTAGCCACCGTCGAAGGAACCCACATTCGCGTCGGTCTGCTTGAAGCGGGCGTGTTCACGCGAGGCGATGGAGAGGTCTGCAACCACGTGCAGGGAGTGCCCGCCACCGGCGGCCCAGCCGTTGACCATCGCGATCGTGACCTTGCCCATGGTGCGCATGAGGCGCTGCACTTCCAGGATGTGCAGGCGGCCGGCGCTGCCGGAGCGCGCGGTGGCGGAGTCTTCTTCGGTGGAGTATTCGTAGCCGGCGCGGCCTCGGATGCGCTGGTCACCGCCGGAGCAGAAGGAGTGGCCGCCGTCTTTGGGGGAGGGGCCATTGCCGGTCAGCAGAAGCACGCCCACGCCGGTGTCGAGGCGGGCGTGGTCCATGGCGCGGTAGAGCTCATCGACGGTGTGGGGGCGGAAAGCATTGCGCACCTCGGGCCGGTCGAAGGCGATGCGCACGCAGGGGAGGTCGCGCAGGATCGCTCCGGAGTCGTCTCGCTCCACGGCCCGGTGGTAGGTGATGTCGGTGAAGGCGGGGCCGCCCAGTTCGTCCTCGCCAATGTCACGCCAACGGCTGGGGTCGAAGGTGTCGGAGACCTGGCGGGGAAGGGAGGTGGCTGCGTCGCTCATGGGTCCAGGGTAGTGGGGCGTGGGGGCCTGAACATGGAACGGCGGCCCGTCCCAGGGGAAGGACGGGCCGCCGGCTGTGGGGGCAAGTAATGGGGTGTGACTCAGCGCTTCTGGAAGGAGAGGCAGTCCGCGCTGCCGCCCACACGGACGGATTCGGCGGTGCACTCAAGATCCTGGTTGAAGACGCAGTCGGTCCGCTGGCAGGCACCCACCTGGGTGACGACCTTGGTCAGGCCGCCCTTGACATCCAGCGGGATGAAGGTGGCGCAGCTGGCCTTGGTGTCCACGGTGACGGCGAAGGCGTTGCAGCCATCGGCGGCGTGGAAGGAGCAGGACTCGACGGTGCAGTCGGTCACACGGGGCATTGCAGTGGCGGTCATGTTGATCTCCTCGTTTCTTTATCGAAAGCGGTCGGGAAATCCCCCTCGACCGCTGGTCACATTCATGACCATAAACCCTTTCAAAAGTCCGTGAAAGCGAGTCTGACCTGCAGGTTTTATGCAATACGGGATGTGCGAAAATCCAGTGTTGCGTAATTCGGAGAGGCTATTCTTTGTTGCCTGAGCGGCGATGTTCGGGGCGCTGAACTGCGGTGTTTCTGGCGCGAGGGATCGAAAAAGTGGCGCGGGTCTCTCGGGGGAGGGGTGCGGGGGCGCGAATTGGGCTCGAACCGACTTTGTGTCAGGCTCTCAAAAATCCGAAACCTCGGAAAGAAAGTGATGGAGATCACATGCGTGCGGGGGTTTGGTGGGGCTGCATACGCTTCTTCTATGCGCATTCCCACCGCTGTGAGTGAACGCGGCATCGACGCCGCCCACTGCTGCAGCATCCCGATGACCACTCGCTTCCGCCGCATCACCGAGCGCGAAGTGCTCCTGCTGCACGGCCCTGCCGGCTGGGCGGAGTTCTCTCCCTTCCTCGACTACGGCCCCGAAGAATCCGCGGCCTGGCTCCGCGCCGCACTCGCCGATGCGACCGAGCCCCGCCCCACCCCGCAGCGCAGCAGCATCCCGGTCAACGCGACCATCCCCGTCGTCGACCCCGAAACTGCCCATCGCATCGCCCGCACCGGTGGCGCCCGCACCGCCAAGGTGAAAGTGGCCGATCCCGGCTCCACCCTCGCCGCCGATGCCGAACGACTCGAGGCAGTACGTGATGCGCTGGGGTCCGAGGGGCGGGTGCGTGTGGATGCGAACGCTGCCTGGACCCGCGAGGAAGCACTGCAGGCCCTTCCGGTGCTGGACCGCGCCGCCGGGGGCCTTGAATACGCCGAACAGCCCTGCCCGGAGATTGACGACCTCGCGGCGCTGCGTCGCGCCCTGGACATCCCGATTGCCGCCGATGAATCCGTGCGCCGCGCGGAAGACCCTCTGCGGGTGGCACGTGCCGAGGCCGCTGATCTGCTGGTGATGAAAGTGCAGCCGCTGGGAGGCGTGGCGCGCTGCCTGGAACTGGCCGCCCAGGCGGGGCTGCCGGTCGTCGTCTCCTCCGCCCTGGAAACCAGCGTGGGGCTCAGCGCCGGTCTCGCGCTCGCCGCGGCCCTGCCGGAGCTGCCCCATGCCTGCGGTCTTGCCACCGGCTCTCTGCTCACGGGCGATGTGGTGGAGGAGCCGCTGCGTGCCGAGAGCGGGCAGATTCCCCTGAAGCGCCCGGAGCCGACGGAGGAACTGCTCAAGCGCCACGCGGCCGATCCGGGCACCACGGCACGCTGGGAGAAACGACTGGAGGACTGCGTGCTGTTTCTCTAGGCGGTTGTTCTAGATGGTTGCTCTCAGCGCTTGAACTGGTGGCTTGAGGCTGCTGCTTTCAGGGCGGTTTCCTGCACCCCGATTGTTTTGTGCAGAGCCGACCCGAGCCTGCGTGTCAGACCCTCCCACTACCCTGGCACCATGCATGAGCAGGACTCGCCGCAG
>JAEWEZ010000019.1 GCA_023389045.1 Actinomycetes bacterium | reverse complement strand
CACCCTCTCCCCCACCACCATCGCGAACCTTCTGGACGGCGTGGAGATTCTCGAATGGGACGGCTGGCTGCCGGAGCTCGCCGAGCCCCTGCTCCGCGCGGCGCGTGACCGCCGGATCCTCACGATTCTCGACGGCGGCAGTGTGAAGCCCTGGACCGCTGAGTTACTCCCGCTGGTCGATCTCGCCGTGGTCTCCTCCGCCTTCCGCCCCGTCGGCTGCGACACCCCCGCGAGCACCCTCGACTTTCTTGCCGCGCACGGGGTGCGCTGGGCGGCGATCACGCAGGGTGCCCATCCGATCCTGCTGCGCGGGGCCGACGGGACGGTGCGGGAGGTTCCGGTTCCGCCCGCCTCACCCGTCGTCAGCACGCTGGGTGCCGGTGATGCATTCCATGGTGCTCTCGCGCGGGTTCTTGCCGGCCGACGGGCCACTGACCTCGACGACATAACGCTCATCCATGCCCTGGAGGCTGCCTCGCGGGTGACCGCCGCCGTGATCGCCCATGCCGACCCCCGCGGATGGCTCGCCGATGACGCCCACGATGTCTGAGCTCTGAGCGCTGCGCATTGGTCTCTGGCGTCAGTGCCACTCCCCACAGGGCCGACGAGTGACACGGGCACGCAGCCATGCCGCACCTCCCCGCGGTGGGAATCCACCCCAACGTGAGGTCCGGAACGAAGCCCGTGCCTCGTCGGCTCCTGAGCGTTAGCGTCAAAGGGTGGGCCAGCGCGCACACGCGCGGCCCGAGAGCACCCTCCCGCGCGCTGCGCGGACCGACCCGGAAGGATAAACCGTGGCGACCACCCTGGCCCGACTGCTCGTGAACCAGCTGCAGGAAATGGGGGTGGAACGGATCTACGGCGTCGTCGGCGACTCGCTCAACCCCGTCGTCGATGCCGTGCGCACCACCGAGGGAATCGAGTGGGTGCACGTGCGCAATGAAGAGGCTGCCGCCTTCGCAGCCGGCGCCGAAGCACGCATCACCGGCAAACTCACCGTCTGCGCCGGCTCCTGCGGCCCCGGCAACACCCACCTGATTCAGGGTCTCTTCGATGCGCACCGCGACGGCGCGCCCGTGCTCGCCCTCGCCTCGCATATCCCCTCCGGGATGATCGGCACCGGTTTCTTCCAGGAAACCCATCCCGAGGTGCTTTTCCAGGAATGCTCGCACTTCTGCGAAATGATCAACTCCGGTGAGCACGGGGCAAAACTCCTGCATATCGCCGCCCAGACCGCCCTCGCCAAGAGCGGCGTCTCCGTGCTGGTACTGCCCGGTGACGTTGCCGATCAGGAAGTCTCCGGCGCCTTCACCCACACCCTCACCACGCAGCTCGGCGCCGTGGCTCCCACGACCGGCGCCGTGCAGGACCTCGCCGGCCTCATCAATGAGGCAGACACCGTCACCCTGTTCTGTGGTGCCGGGGTGGCGGGAGCGCGCCGCGAAGTACTCGCCCTGGCCGACGCCATCAAGGCACCGATCGGACACGCCTTCGGCGGTAAGGAGCACATCCAGTACGACAACCCCTTCGATGTGGGGATGTCGGGCCTGCTCGGTTACGGCGCCGCCTATGAGGCCACCCATGAGGCTGACCTGCTGATCCTGCTGGGCACCGACTTCCCGTACTCGGAGTTCCTGCCGCAAGGGAAGGGCCCGAAGGTCGTGCAGATCGACGCCGACGCCTCCCGCCTGGGTCGGCGCATCCCCCTGGACCTGGGGATTCACGGTGATGTGGCCCTGACGATCCAGGCTGCGCTGCCCGCGATCAGCGTGAAAACGGAGCGGCGTTTCCTGGACAAGATGCTGCGTAAGCACGAAAAAGCGCTCAAGGGTGTGGTCGCGGCGTACACCAAGAACGTGGAGCGGATGAAGCCGATCCACCCGGAGTTTGTGGCGAGCGTTCTAGATGATCTTGCCGATGATGACGCCGTTTTCACGGTGGATACCGGCATGTGCAATGTGTGGGGAGCCCGTTACATCACCCCCAATGGCAAGCGGCGAATCATCGGCTCCTGGCATCACGGGACGATGGCCAATGCGCTCCCGCAGGCGATTGGTGCCTCGGCCTCCCATCCCGGTCGGCAGGTCATCTCGATGAGCGGGGATGGCGGGCTCGGAATGCTCATGGGTGAACTGCTCACCGTGAAGCTGCACCAGCTCGATACCAAGATCGTCGTCTTCAATAACTCCTCCCTCGGCATGGTGAAACTGGAGATGCTCGTGGAGGGCATCCCGGACCATGAAACCGATCATGAGCAGGTGAACTTTGCGGCGATTGCGCAGGGCGCGGGGATTCCCTCGGTGCGTATTACCGACCCGAAGAAGCTCCGCAAGGAAATGCAGAAGGCGCTGGCCACGCCCGGGCCGGTGCTGATTGATGTGGTCACCGACCCGATGGCGCTGTCCATGCCGCCCAAGATCAGCTTCGATCAGATCCGCGGTTTCGCGATGAGTTCAACGAAGGTGGTGCTCGGCGGTGGCGTCGGGAAGATGCTCGATATGGCCACGTCGAATGTGCGCAATATTCCGCGCTGATTCATGACCGCAGAGGCGACGTCGGGTGCTCGCAGGTAACACCCCGTCGGCATCCCCCTCGCACAAGCGGCTCAGGGCCGGGGCGTCTCTTCAGGGCGTCCCGGCCCTGCTATCTGCGATGTCTGCGCGCTCGCGATCGCGAGGAGTTCACCGGCTGGGCCGGTCACCCGTCGAGGTCCCGCCCAAATCGCCTGCAGGGGCCGCAGCAGTTTCCCCTCCACCAGCGGAACCTCCACCAGGCGGTGCTCGGCGAGCGCTGTGCGCACTGCGAGCCGTGACAGCACTGCGGGGCCGCTCCCCGCACCGACCGCCACCATCACCGCAGCATTGGAGGGGAGCGTCTGTAAGGGAGGCGTCTGTGCAGCGCCCGGTACGAGCTGTTCGAAGGCTTCCCGGGTTCCCGAGCCGGCTTCGCGGGTCACGAGCGGGGTGCGGGCGAGTTCCGCGAGGGTGAGGTTTGTGCGGCCAGCCCAGGGGTGGCGTCGGGACACCACCACGACGAGTTCATCGGTGGTGAGCGTGGAGGCGTTCAGTCCCGAGGGCACATGCGGGGTTTCGACGAAACCGAGGGGGAGCGTGCCCTCTCGCACCTGGGTGATGATCTCGGCGGAGTTCGCCAGATGCGGCAGGAGGCGCACGGTGGGAAGACGCCGGGCGAGCGCGGCGAGCCAGGCCGGCAGAAGATGCTCTGCGATCGTGAGGCTCGCTCCGACGGAGAGTTCCTGCGGGGTGTCTTGCGCGGCGTGAGCGAGCCACCTCGTGAAGGTGTCGGCAGCCTCGAGGAGTTCGCGGGCGTGTGCGGCATACAGCACACCGGCGGCGGTGGGCCGCGTGCCCCGGGGGCTGCGCTCGAGCAGGGTCATGCCGGCGCGCGCTTCCAGACGGGAGAGGGTGCGGCTCGCATTGGGTTGGTGAATGCCCAGGCTGCGGGCACCTGCACCGAGAGAGCCGGTATCCACGACCGCCACGAATAGGGCGAGGGCGGCAAGATCGGGCAGTTCCTGCCGACGCGCTGCCGGTGTCTCCTTCGGACCACTCATATCGCGATGATATGCCCTGGTCGTTGTGAGTGGTCTACTGGGCGCCCGCAGAGCCTGGGAAGGTAGCGCACGTGCCTGAATCCACCTCACCGTCCCTGACCGCAGCCGACGCTCCCCACTCCCCCGAGTCGATGCGCCCCGCCCCCGCCGGGAAGCCCACCCAGCCCCGTCGGCCCGCCCCGTCCCTTCAGACGATCCGGCGTGTACTTCCCGGGGTCCTGCTCAGCCTCGCGGTCGCCGGTATATCCATCCTGATCGCCCAGCCGCTCACGACCATCAGCCCGCTGATCGTCGCGATCGTCATCGGCGTTCTGCTCGGCAATCTCGTGCCGCTGCCCGAGGCAATCGAACCCGGGCACAAGGTCGCTGCGAAAACCTTCCTGCGGATCGGCATTGTGCTGCTCGGGCTGCAGCTCGTGGTGGGCGACATCCTCTCCCTCGGCGCCGGCATGATCGCCGTGGTGGTGGCCGTGGTGGCCCTGGGGATCCTCGGCACCGTGGTGATGGGCCGACTGCTCGGGGTGGAAAAACACCTCACCCTTCTCGTGGCCTGCGGTTTCTCGATCTGCGGGGCGGCGGCTGTCGCTGCCGCCTCCGGTGTGATCGACCCCGAGGATGAGCATGAGCGCACCACCGTTACCGCGGTCGCGCTCGTGGTGCTCTTCGGGACCATCATGATCGTCGCGCTCCCCACGAGCGCTGCACTGCTCGGCTGGGACGCGCATGCCTCCGGGCTCTGGGCGGGCGCCTCGATTCATGAGGTTGCGCAGGTGGTCGCTGCCGGCGGCATCATCGGTGGGGGTGCGCTGAGCGGCGCCGTGATCGTCAAACTCGCCCGCGTCCTCATGCTCGCCCCGGTGATGGCGGCACTCAACCTGCAGCATCGCCGTGAACTCGCCGCCCGCGGCACGAGCAGCACCATGCCGCCGCTCATTCCGCTGTTCGTGGTGGGGTTCCTGGTCATGGTCGCCGTCCGTTCGCTGCTTCCCCTCCCGACGGGGCTCCTCGACGGGGCGAAGCTCGTGCAGACGATCCTGCTGGCTGCGGCCATGTTTGCCCTCGGGCACGGGGTGAAGATCAAAGCTCTGCTGCGCACCGGCGGACGGCCGCTGGCTCTCGCGGCGCTCGCCACGATCCTGGTGGCCCTCGTCGGGCTCCTCGGGGTTGCCCTCGCTGCCTGATCGCCCGCGCGTCGGGGGCGGCAGCGTGCCTGGGCGGCAGCGCGCCTTGGCTCGCAGAACAATGCAGCCGCCCCGGGCCCCGTCCAGGTGCGGGGCGAGGGGCGGCTGCCGGGGCCGTCGATGGTCCCCAAGCGTTCAGCGCAGGTGCTCGGGGCCGACGGGAAACAGCCCGCTCAGCGCAGCGGGCCGGTCATCTCCTCCACGGCTGCGAGCAGGGAACCGTCGCGCAGACGCTCCTCCGCCTCAGCGATATCGGGCGCCAGGAAACGGTCCGGGCCGGGCCCGTCCACGGTGCGGCGCAGCAGTTCAATCGCGGCAATCCCTGCGCGTGAAGGCGCCAGCGGAGCCCGCAGATCGCAGGCGCGGGCTGCCGTGAGGTATTCGATGGCGAGCACCCGACGCAGGCAGTCCACGGACTGGCGGAGCTTGCGGGCGGCATGCCAGCCCATCGAGACGTGGTCCTCCTGCATGGCGGAGGAGGGAATCGAATCGGCGCTGGCCGGAACAGCCAGACGCTTCATCTCCGAGACCAGCGCTGCCTGCGTGTACTGGGCGATCATGAAACCGGAGTCCACCCCGGGGTCATCGGCCAGGAACGGCGGAAGCCCATGCGAGCGGGCCTTATCGAGCATCCGGTCGGTGCGGCGTTCTGCGATAGAGGCGAGATCGGCAGCGACCACCGCGAGGAAGTCCAGCACATAGGCCACCGGGGCGCCGTGGAAGTTGCCATTGGAGGTCACCTCGCCGCTGGGTAGAACCACCGGGTTGTCGATCGAGGCGGCAAGTTCACGCTCGGCCACGGTGCGGGCGTGGGCGATGGTGTCACGCACGCCGCCGGCCACCTGCGGGGCGCAGCGCAGCGAGTAGGCGTCCTGCACCCGCGAGCCCTCCGAGGCCACATCGGCGATGATCGGGGAACCCTCCAGCAGCGCCAGGATGTTGGCGGCAGCGTCGGCCTGCCCCGGGTGGGGGCGCAGCGGTCCATGCAGTTCGGGGCGGAACACGCCATCGCGTCCGCGCAGGCCCTGCACGCTCAGTGAGCAGGTCACATCGGCAATCTTGACCAGGTCTTCCAGATCGGCCAGGGCCATCAGCAGCATGCCAAGCATGCCGTCGGTGCCGTTGATGAGGGCCAGGCCTTCTTTCTCCGCCAGCTCAATCGGCTCGATCCCGGCGTCGGCAAGCAGTTCCGGCACGGGGCGCTCCACCCCGTCGCGGTCGCGGGCGCGGCCCTCACCCATCAGCACAATCGCGCAGTGCGACAGCGGGGCAAGGTCACCCGAGCAGCCGAGGGAACCGTATTCGTGCACGATCGGGGTGATGTCGTGGTTCAGCAGGCCAAGCATCGCCTCGATCACCTCGGGGCGCACACCGGTGCGGCCGGAGGCGAGGGTGCGGGCACGCAGCAGCATGAGGGCACGCACCACCTCGGGCTCGACCTCGGGGCCGGAGCCGGCCGCATGCGAGCGGATCAGAGAACGCTGCAGGGCGCTGCGCATCGACGGTTCGATGGCGGTATCCGCAAGCGCCCCAAAACCGGTGGAGACACCGTAGACGGGGGCGTGGCCGGGAGCGGCAAGCGCATCCACATGCGCGCGCACCCGCGCCACCTCCTCACGGGCGGCGGGGTCCAGCTCCACGCGGGCACCATCGCGTGCCACGGCGAGCACCTCGGCGGGCGTGAGTCCGCTGCTGCCGAGCATCACGGTGGTGGTCATCATTGATCTCTCCTCTTCGGTGGGCGGGCCTCGGGCCACTGTAGGCGCGTGGTCACCTGCTCAGGGCGCTCAGATCCCCTGCTACGGCTCAGCACACCGGCTTTGCTGTCCCGAGTGCCGGACGGGCCGCGGGTGGGTGGGAAAGAGCGGGAGGGCGGGGCTGAGGGATGGGGAATGCAGGCCGACGGGCGGGAGTGATGGGCCGACGGGCCTCAGCCGCACACCCGCATGCCGCGCCTCCACACCTGATGGGTGAGCGGCATCCCCGGCCGGTAAGCCAGGTGGATGGCTGCCGGGGCGTCAAGCACATGCAGATCAGCCCGGGCACCCACGCCCAGATGCCCCACATCGCTGCGGCGCAGCGCAAGGGCACCACCGCGGGTCGCGGCACGGATTGCCTCGGCGAGGCTCAGACGCATCTGCAGCACCGCTGTTCCCACGCAGAAGGACATCGAACTCGTGTAGCTCGTGCCGGGATTGCAGTTGGAGGCGATAGCCAGATGGGCGCCGGCATCGAGCAGCGCACGCGCCGGGGCAAGCGGCGCACGCGTGGAGAGATCGCAGGCCGGGAGCACCGTTGCCACCGTCGGCCCCTCGAGGGGATCCAGAAGCCCCTCCGCCTCGGCACCGTCTGCCGTCCGCACCGCATGCGCGGCGGTCGCGGCGAGCGCCTGCACGTCCTCGTCGGTCATCGCATTGAGATGGTCCACGCTGGCGGCGCCGAGATCGCAGGCAAGCGCAACCCCGCCGGAGCGCTCAATCTGGTGACCGTGCACGCGCAGGCCGAGCCCTGCCTCGCGGGCAGCGCGCAGCACCCGCTCAGACTGCTCAGCCGTGAACGCGCCGGTTTCGCAAAACACGTCGGCCCATCGCACATGCGGGGCAACCGCCTCCAGCATCGACCCACAGACCAGGTCCACGTAGTCCTCAGCGCCCGGACGCCCGTCCTGCCCGTCGTACTCGGCTGGAACCAGATGCGCTCCCAGGAAGGTGGCTTCCTCGAGCTCCCCCTCCGCGACGAGAGCGGCAAGCAGCCGCGCGGCACGCTCTTCATCGCGCACGGTCAGCCCGTACCCGGTTTTGGTTTCCAGGCAGGTGGTTCCGCCGGCGCGGGCCTCGGCGATGCGGTCCTCAACGAGGACCCGGAGTCGGTCGTCTCCGGCGCGGCGGGTCGCATTGGTGGTCACCTGGATGCCGCCGGCGGCGTAGGACTCCCCTGCCATTCGCGCTTCGAACTCAGCGGAGCGGTCACCGTCAAACACGAGATGGGAATGCGAATCCACCCATCCCGGTAGGACGGCTCGTCCGCCGAGGTCCTCGTGGTGATCAGCGGTGGGGGCAGCCGAGGCTGGGCCCGTCCACGCGATCCGCCCGTCCTCCATCACGAGCGCCGCATCCCGGATCACCTGCTCGCTGCTCACACCGCGCTCCTGCGGATCTTCGCAAGAGGGGTCGAGGGTCCACAGTTCACTGATGCCGGTCAGAAGTGTCGTCGCCACAGCATGAGACTAGCCCGGTTTCCCCACAGGCTCGGGAAACCGGGCTGATCGCACTCACCATTTCGGAGACCATTCAGGAGCTACCGGGATGAGCCCCTTAGTCAGTCGCCCCAACGGTCGTTCTCCCAAAGGTCTCCCTGTACTCCTCGTACGTCATGGTGACCTCTTTCGGGAATCCGGCATCCCCGCCCCAGGGATTGACGACGGTCACGGTTCCCACTTCCGGGTCAACATCGGAAACCGTACAGGCATGGCGGGCCACAATATTGTCATGCGAGGGGTCATCGATACCGCCCGTGTCTGCATTGATAAGAGCCCCCTCGTTGAGAGAGCGCTGCATCTCCTCCAGGCTCGGAGTATTAGCGGAGTCATAGACTGTGGCGTCTTTACCCGTCAGAGTTTCCATTGCATCCTCAGGGTATCCGCCGTTCAAGTTTTCGCCGGGCACGACGACGGTGCGGGTCCTGTACTGCACCCGCACCCCTGTGGCCGAGAACTGCGATCAGAGCCGCGGCACGAAAGACGCCCCGGTTGCTCCCGTCGAGCTGACGGTGACCGTGACCGAGTAACGCTCCCTCGTACCCGGTGCTGCTCACCGCGAACAGGCACCGCGCGCTGTGTTCTCGAAGCAGCCACCGCCGCCCGCACAGGGCGACGGTGGCTGCTTCGCTCGTCAAGCTGTTTCTCTCGTCAGCCTGCTTCGCTGATCAGGCTGCCTCTCTGGGCGTCAGTCCGCGTCGCGCAGGCGCGGCTCCATCGGGATCCGCACTCCGCGCTCGGTGGCCACCTCGGCCGCGCGGCTGTACCCGGCATCCACATGCCGGATCACGCCCATACCCGGGTCATTGGTCAGCAGACGCTCAAGCTTTTGGGCAGCCAGGTCTGTGCCGTCGGCAACGCCCACCTGACCGGCGTGGATGGAACGTCCGATACCCACGCCACCACCGTGGTGGATCGACACCCAGGTGGCGCCCGAGCTGGTGGAGGTGAGGGCGTTCAGGAGCGGCCAGTCGGCGATTGCATCGGAGCCGTCCAGCATTCCTTCGGTTTCGCGGTAGGGGGAGGCCACCGAACCGGAATCCAGGTGGTCGCGGCCGATCACGAT
>JAEWEZ010000137.1 GCA_023389045.1 Actinomycetes bacterium | reverse complement strand
GGGCCGCAGCGTTTCAGCCGAAGAGGATCCGCATTTCTTCCCAGCGGTCCTTCGGCACCGTCTTCAGATTGTCGATGGCTTCGCTCAGCGGAACATCCACGATGTCGGTTCCACGCAGGGCCACCATCCGCCCAAATCCCTGGTTGTGCACCAGATCCACCGCGGCCGTGCCCAGGCGAGTCGCCAGCACTCGGTCATAGCCGGTCGGCTCACCGCCGCGCTGGATATGCCCGAGCACGGTGGCCCGCGATTCGATGCCGAGTTCCTTCTCGATCAGCGGGGTGAGGGTTTCGGCGATGCCACCGAAACGGGGACGCCCGAACTCATCGAGCTCGTAGGTCATGAAGTCATCGGGAGCATCACGCGGAATGAACCCTTCAGCGACCACCACGAGTGGGGCGCGCCCACGATCATGGGCTGCTTTGACGTAGCCGCAGATTTCGTCGATCGAGAGAGGGAACTCGGGAATGCAGATCACGTGCGCACCCGCTGCCATCCCCGAGTGCAGGGCGATCCATCCGACAGAGCGGCCCATCACCTCGGCCACCGTGCAGCGGTGGTGGGAGTCGCCGGTCATGCGCAGGCGGTCCAGAGCCTCGGTCGCGATCTCCACGGCAGTGTTGAAACCGAAGGTGTAGTCGGTGGAGTCCAGGTCGTTATCGACGGTTTTCGGGACACCGACGACGGGGATTCCGGCCTCCCATAGACGGTTGGCGGTGAAGAGGGTGCCGTCGCCGCCGATAGCGATAATCCCGTCGATATCGTTCTCGTCCATGTGACGGCGCACGATATCGGCGCCGTCTTCGCCATCTTTGAAGGGGTTGGAGCGGGAGGTGCCGAGGATGGTTCCGCCGATCCGGCCGATGCCTCGTACACGGCGGCGGGGGAGGGTCATCCAGTCGTTTTCGATGACGCCGCGCCAGCCGTCTTTGTAGCCGATGAACTCGTCTTCAAAGAGTTTGTCGCCTTTGATGACGATGCCGCGGATCACGGCGTTCAGGCCCGGGCAGTCGCCGCCGGAGGTGAGGATCCCGATCTTCATATGGCTGCTCGCTTCCGTCCGTCGAAGTGGTCCAGACCACTCTACGTGGGTGGGCGCGGGACGTAACGGCGCATCGGTCCTGGCGGGGTGAGCATCCGGTGACGCGCGGGTGAACCGCTTGCAGCCGAACACAGCAACGGCGCCGCCTGGTCCCCAGGGGAACAGGCGGCGCCGTCGTCGGTGAGAGCCTCAGCCCTTGGCTCAGCTTTTGGCTCAGCCCTCGGCGCGGTGCTCGCGGTAGTAGCGGATCAGAGAAGCGGTCGAGGAATCCTCGGCGGCAATCGCTTCCTCATCACCGGCCACGGCGGGGGCGAGCTGCTTGGCGAGCTGCTTGCCGAGTTCCACGCCCCACTGGTCGAAGGAGTTGATCCCCCACACAGCACCCTGCACGAAGGTGATGTGCTCGTACAGCGCGATCAGCTGACCGAGCACGGAGGGCGTCAGCTTCGGCGCCATGATCGAGGTGGTGGGGCGGTCCCCGGAGAACTCGCGGGCTGCCACGAGCGCACCCTCGGTGCCCTCTGCACGCACCTCCTCGGCCGTCTTTCCGAAGGCGAGCGCCTTGGTCTGGGCAAAGAAGTTCGCCAGGAACAGTTCATGCACATCCTGCTCACCGTCGGTGAGGGGATGGTTCGGGGTGGCAAAGGCGATGAAATCGGCGGGGATCAGACGGGTTCCCTGGTGCAGCAGCTGGTAGAAAGCGTGCTGACCATTAGTTCCGGGCTCGCCCCAGAACACTTCACCGGTCTCGCAGGTCACCGGGGCGCCATCCCAGCGCACCGACTTGCCATTGGACTCCATCGTCAGCTGCTGCAGGTAGGCCGGGAAGCGGTGCAGGTACTGCGAGTAGGGGAGGACCGCATGGGTTTCGGCCTCCAGGAAGTTCACGTTCCACACGTTCAGCAGGCCCATCAGCAGCGGCACATTGCTCTGCGCGGGGGCGGTGCGGAAGTGCTCATCCATGGCGTGGAAACCGGCCAACAGCTCCTCGAAGGCGTCGGGCCCCAGAACCGTGGCAAGCACGGTGCCGATCGCGCTATCGACGCTGTAACGCCCACCCACCCAGTTCCAGAAACCGAAGGCGTTCTTCGGGTCGATCCCGAACTCGGCCACCTTGTCCAGGGCGGTGGAGACGGCCACGAAGTGCTTGGCCACGGCCTCCTCGGCGCGGTCTTCACCGATACCCACCGTGGCCAGGGAATCCAGCAGCCAGGAGCGCACCAGACGCGCATTGGTGATGGTCTCCAGGGTGGTGAAGGTCTTGGAGGCGACGATCACCAGGGTGGTTTCGGGGTCGAGATCAGCGCAGGTCGCTGCCGCATCAGTGGGGTCGATATTGGAGATGAAGCGGGCGCTCAGACCCTCCTGGGCCAGCGGACGCAGGGCCTCGTAGACCATGACGGGGCCAAGATCGGAGCCACCGATCCCGATATTGACGATGGTGCGGATCTGCTTGCCGGTGATACCCGTCCATTCGCCCGAGCGCACGGAGTCGGCGAAGTCGTACACGCGGCGCAGGGTTTCGTGCACGTCCTGGTCGATCTGCTGCCCATCCACCTCGAGTGCGGGGGAGGCGTCCTCGGGGCGGCGCAGCGCCGTATGCAGCACGGCGCGGTCCTCGGTGGTGTTGATGTGGGCACCGGCGAACATGCCGTCGCGGCGCTCCAGTACGCCGGTCTGCTCGGCCAGGTCCAGCAGCAGCGTTATCGTCTGCTCGGTGACGAGGTTCTTGGAGAGGTCCACATGCAGATCGGCGGCGGTGTGCGTGAAGCGTTCGGCGCGCTGCGGATCGGCAGCGAACCATTCACGCAGGGAGCCGGTCAGTTCCTGATCGTGCGCTTCGAGGGCCTGCCAGGCCGAGGTGGTGGTGGGGTCGACGGGAGCGGCGGATGCATTGTGCACAGCGGTCATACCTCCATTGTGACGCCCACGGGCGGGCGATGCGATCCCCGACCGTGGCTACGCCGTGACCAAACCGTTGCGAGATCGACACTTTCGTCCTAGGTCACCGCGTAGCGTCGAGCCCTCCGCTGTGGTTAGGTGAGGCAACGCACAGCCCGGCGGGTCCCTCTCCAGGGTGAGCCACAGGTGCGTCTCTATCCCTTGCCCCCGCGTCGACGCGGCCTCCCGCCGCAACGGCACCTGCTTTCCCCCACCCGTCCCTGATCCCGAGGAGACCCTTATGACGATCTCGCGTCGATCCCTGATGTTCGGCTCTGTTGCCGGCGCTGCCGCCGTGACCCTCAGCGCCTGCGGCGGCGATTCCGGTTCCGGTGGCTCCGGCGGTGGCGCCGGTGGCTCCGGCGACGGCGTCATCTTCGCCAACGGCACCGAGCCGGAAAACCCGCTGATCCCCACCAACACCAGCGAGGTGGGCGGCGGCCGCGTCATCAGCAACATCTTCGCGGGTCTCATGTACTACACCGCCGAGGGTGAGGTGAAGGAGGACATCGCCGAGTCCGTCGAGTCCGATGACAAGCAGACCTGGACCATCAAGCTGAAGTCCGGCAAGAAGTTCTCCGATGGCACCCCGGTGAACGCCCAGTCCTTCGTGGACGCCTGGAACTTCGGGGCCCTGGCCACCAATGCGCAGAAGTCGCAGTCCTTCTTCGAGCCGATCGAGGGCTTCGCGGACGTTTCCGCCGATCCGCCGAAGGCAGAAACCATGTCGGGCCTGGTCGTGAAGGACGACACCACCTTCACCGTCAAGCTGGTCTCCGCGCAGTCCGACTTCCCGCAGCGCCTGGGCTACTCCGCCTACATGCCGCTGCCCAAGGCCGCCTTCGAGAACATGGAAGCCTTCGGTAAGAAACCCATCTCCAACGGCCCCTACCTGCTGGAGTCCTGGACCCACTCCAAGGAAATCAACCTCGTCCCGAACCCGGACTACGACGGCCCCCGCAAGCCCAAGAACAAGGGCCTCACCTTCGTGATCTACGCGGATAACGAGACCCTCTACAACGATCTGATGGCCAACAACGTTGACGTCTGCGATGCCATTCCCACCTCGGCGCTGTCCACCTTCGAAAGCGATCTTGGCGAGCGCGCCCTGAACGCCCCCGGCGCTCTGTTCCAGTCCTTCACCGTGCCGCAGAAGGGCAAGGGCTTCACCGGTGAGGCTGGCAAGCTGCGCCGCAAGGCCATCTCCATGGCGATCGACCGCAAGACCATCTGCGAGCAGCTCTTCGCCGGCACCCGCACCCCCGCCACCGACTACGTGGCCCCGGTGATCCCCGGTGGCGGCCAGACCGACATCCCCGGTGGCGAGGTGCTCAGCTTCGACGAGGCCAAGGCCAAGGAACTGTGGAAGCAGGCGGAAGGCATGGAAGCCTTCTCCGGCGACCTCGTCTTCAACTACAACGCCGATGGCCCCCACAAGGACTGGGTCGAGGCCGTCTGCAACAGCATCTCCAATGTGCTCGGTATCAAGGCGGTTCCGCAGCCGCACCCGGCCTTCGGCGCCTTCCGCGAGCAGATCGTGGCCCGCAAGATGGAGGGCGTGTGGCGCTCCGGTTGGCAGGCCGACTACCCCTCGGCCTACAACTTCCTGCAGCCGCTGTACTCCAGCGCCGCCGCGGACGGTAAGGGCTCCAACGACGGTGACTACAAGAACCCCGAGTTCGATCAGCTGCTGAACGAGGCCCTGCAGGCCCCCGATGAGAAGGCTGCGATCGAGAAGTACAAGGCGGCTGAGGCGATCCTGATGGAGGATCTGCCGGCGATCCCGCTCTGGTACCAGAACACCCTCGGTGGCTTCTCCGAGAACGTTGAGAACGTTCGCTTCGGCTGGGACACCGTCCCGCTGTACTACGAGGTCACCCGTAAGTGATCGCTGACCGCCGCGCGGGAGTCGAGACCGGCTCCCGCGCGGCGGCATGCCCGGGGCAGTAGCGGACAACGGCCTCCATGCTGCTAGTCTCACGCCCGGACACCGTGCGCCCCGGCTCCCTCCCGGTGGCTACCCCCGTAGCCGCCATGACACTGCGAAACCGACGAAACCTACGACAACCGATCCTCGGCCTCCTGCCCCGTAGGCTCCCCAACCCGAAGGTGAACCGTGCTGTGGTACATCCTCCGGCGCCTGTTACAGATGATTCCCGTCTTCTTCGGCGCCACCCTGATCATCTATCTGATGGCGTTCTACGCCGGCGGTGACCCGATCCTCGCGATCATGGGCGATAAGCCGCTGTCCCCGGCGGTGCAGCAGCAGCTGCGCGAGCAGTACAACCTGGATAAGCCGGTGCTCGTGCAGTGGTTGATTTACGTGGCCGATGTGCTCCGCGGCGACTTCGGCGTCGGCTTCAACGGACGCCCCATCATCGAGGAAATCCGCCAGGCCTTCCCGGCCACCTTCCGCCTCGCCATCATCGCCGTGGTCATTGAGTCCATCCTTGGCGTGGCCGCCGGCGTTATCGCCGGCCTGCGCAAGGGCACCTGGATCGACACCACCCTGCTGGGCGTCTCCCTCGTCGTCATCGCGGTGCCGACCTTCGTGATCGGCTTCGTTGCCCAGTACGTGCTCGGTGTGGAACTGCGCATCGCCCCCATCAATGTGGGCCGCGACCCCTCCTGGCAGCACCTGCTGGTTCCCGGCGCCGTGCTCGGCATCGTCTCCTTCGCCTACGTGCTGCGCCTGACCCGCACCTCCGTGGCCGAAGCCGCCACCGCCGATCACGTGCGCACCGCCACCGCGAAGGGCCTCAGCCGCGGGGGAGTGGTCTCCAAGCACATCCTGCGCAACTCCCTGATCCCCGTGGTCACCTTCGTCGGTGCCGACCTGGGTGCGCTGATGGGTGGCGCGATCGTCACCGAAGGCATCTACAACATCAATGGCGTCGGCTCGATCCTGTTCCGTGCGATCAACGATTCCGAGAGCCCCAAGGTCGTCTCCATCGTCACGATGCTGGTGATGATCTTCCTGCTCGCGAACCTGATCGTGGACCTGCTCTACGCCGTGCTCGACCCGAGGATCCGCTATGCGAAGTGACATCCGCACCAGTTCCCGTCCCGTGCATGAGCACGTTGTTGCGCCCATCGACGAAACTCCGCTGCAGGAGGTCGATGCGGTCAATACCACCGCCGCGCCGCGTTCCATGTGGGCCGATGCTGCGCGCAGCCTGATCCGCAACCCCGTCTTCATCATCTCGGTGCTGCTGATCCTCTTCCTCCTGGTGGTCACCGCGGTTCCGCAGCTGTTCACCTCCCACGATCCCCGCTACGGCAACCTCGCGGTCGCGAACCGGCCGCCGGACGGGGAGCACCTGCTGGGCACTACCCGACAGGGGTACGACGTGTGGGCGCGCGTCATCTACGGCACCCGCACCTCTCTGATCGTTGGCTTCACCGCGATGCTCATTTCGACCCTGCTCGGCGGAGCGCTCGGCGCGATCGCCGGCTATCTCGGCGGCTGGGTGGATGAGGTTCTCTCCCGTGTCACCGACATCTTCTTCGCCCTGCCGATGGTTCTCGGCGCGATCGTGCTGTTCACGACCCTGCAGGGGAAGATCAACGTGATCACCGTGGCCGCGATCCTTGGCGTGTTTGGCTGGACGAACGTCGCGCGCATTATGCGCGGCGCCGTGATCTCGGTGAAAAGCCAAGACTTCATCACCGCTTCCACGGCGCTGGGCGCTGGCAGGTTCTCGATTCTGCTCAAGCATGTGCTGCCCAATGCGATTGCACCGGTGATCGTGACCGCCACCGTGAACCTGGGTGTGTTCATCGTGGCTGAGGCGACGCTGGCCTTCCTGGGACTGGGCACCGGTGCCGTTTCCTGGGGCTCTGATATTGCCGATGCCCGCCCGGCCCTGCGCACCGTCCCGATGATGCTGTTCTACCCGTCGGCCGCGCTCGCCGTCTGCGTGCTGAGCTTCATCATGCTCGGTGACGCGCTGCGTGACGCGCTCGACCCGAAGGCGAGGAAGCGATGAACGCTGCCGCACCCCGCACCCCGAAAGACGCCTCGCAGGCACAGTCCAAGGCCCAGGCCAAGGCAGAGACTGAGGCACAGTCAGCGGCCCAGCCCGGCGCTGCCTCCAGCGGGAACACTCCGGCTGAGCCGCTGCTCAGCATCCGCGATCTCGATATTGATTTCGCGACCTCGCATGGCCCGGTGAAGGCGGTGCGTGGCGCCTCCTTCGACGTGTACCCCGGTGAAACCGTGGCGATTGTGGGCGAGTCCGGTTCGGGCAAGTCCACGACCGCCATGGCCATTGCCCGTCTGCTGCCGCGTAACGGCTCGGTGCGTTCCGGCCAGATCATCTTCCGCGGTCAGGACATCGCCCAGGTTAGCAACCGCGAAATCCTGGCCCTGCGCGGTAGCGAGATCGGCCTGGTTCCGCAGGACCCGATGTCTAACCTCAACCCGCTGTGGAAAGTGGGCGCGCAGATCCGCGAAGCCGTCGAAGCCAATGGGGTGGCCCGTGGCCGGGCGGCCGCGCAGCGCGCCGTCGAACTCATGGAGGAGGCAGGCCTGCCGGATGCGCAGCGCCGCGCCGGCCAGTACCCGCATGAGTTCTCCGGCGGTATGCGCCAGCGTGCCCTGATCGCGATGGGCCTCGCGGCCCGGCCCTCCCTGCTGATCGCCGATGAGCCCACGAGTGCGCTCGATGTGACCGTGCAGCAGCAGATCCTCGATCACCTCGACACCCTCACCGCTGAACTTGGCACCGCCGTTCTGCTCATCACGCATGACCTCGGCCTCGCGGCTGAACGCGCCCAGCACCTGGTCGTGATGTACAAGGGGCGGATCGTCGAATCCGGTCCGGCGCTGGAGATTCTGCAGCGCCCGCAGCATCCGTACACGCAGCGTCTGATCGCCTCGGCGCCCTCGCTCAGTTCCCGCCGCCTGGTCTCCACGAAGGAGCGCGCGGCGGTGCGTGAACTGGCTCGTGAGCACGCGGTGGAGCATCACCGTGCCGAGATCGCCGCCGGGCATGAACTCGGTGGCGCCGGCAAGGACGTTCCCGAGGATGTGGTGATCCGTGCCGAGAACCTGACCAAGGTGTTCCGCATCCGCGGGAAGGCGCCGTTCACCTCCACGCCCTTCACGGCCGTGGATGATGTGTCCTTCGATCTCAAGCGCGGAACCACCACTGCGATCGTGGGCGAATCCGGTTCGGGTAAATCGACGGTGGCGCAGATGGTGCTGCGACTGTTGGACCCGACCTCGGGACGGGTGTTGTTCAACGGGCGGGACGTTTCCACCCTGAACCGTCGGGAGATGATGCTGCTGCGCCGTCAGATGCAGCCGATCTTCCAGAACCCCTACGGCACCCTCGACCCGATGTACTCCATCTACCGCACCATCGAGGAGCCGCTGCGCCTGCACGGTGTGGGGGATTCCCGCAGCCGGGAAGCGCGCGTGCGTGACCTGCTGGACAAGGTCTCCTTGCCGGCCTCGATGATGCGTCGCTTCCCCAATGAACTCTCCGGCGGCCAGCGCCAGCGCGTGGCGATTGCTCGCGCCCTCGCCCTCGACCCCGAGGTGGTTGTTTGCGATGAAGCGGTCTCGGCCCTGGACGTGCTGGTGCAGGCCCAGGTGCTGGAACTCCTCAATGACCTGCAGGCTGAGCTCGGTCTCTCCTACCTGTTCATTACGCATGACCTCGCGGTGGTGCGTCAGATCGCGGACCGCACCCTGGTGATGGAAAAGGGCCGTGTGGTGGAGCAGGGGGCGACCGACGACGTTTTCCACGCTCCGCAGCAGGAGTACACGCGCCGTCTGCTGGCTGCGATTCCGGGTGGGTCGATCCCGCTGGCCGGTTCGGAGACGATCCACGTGGAGCTTGCCGAGCAGGCAGCGGGTGGGGAACGCGAAGCGGCAGCGGAAGAGCTCACCGCTCGCGGCGATCAGGAACCCCTGGATCCGCTGGCACAGTCCGAGCGGGCCTGACCAGAAGGGCCTCACCGGGAGATCTCACCGGGAAGGTCTGACCGGAAGGGTCCGACTGAGAGGTCTCACCGAGAGTGTCTGACGGGGCAGGCCTGCACCACGCAGGCCTGCCCCTATCAGGCGCGACCGGAGGCGGCCCCTGCGGACGTCACATCCGCTGGCCGTGTGCAGGCTGCAGTGCGGGCGGTACGATCATCCGGGCCCCGGGAGCGTGCCGCACGTGCACGCGTGCGCCCTCGCTGCCACGGACCTTCATCCTTTTCGCCGATCCGAATTGAGCAGCCCCGCATGACTCTTCGCCACCGCACCGATCTGCGTAACGTCGCGATCGTCGCCCACGTTGACCACGGCAAAACCACCCTGGTGGATGCCATGCTGCGCCAGGGCGGCGCCTTCGGCGACCACGACAAGGTCGATGAGCGCGCCATGGACTCCGGTGAACTGGAGCGCGAAAAGGGCATCACGATCCTCGCGAAGAACACGGCGATCCGCTACACCGGCCCCTCTGCCGCTGCCGCCGGGGAAGCCGATGGCATCACCATCAACGTGATCGACACCCCCGGTCACGCCGACTTCGGCGGCGAGGTGGAGCGCGGCCTGTCGATGGTTGACGGTGTGGTGCTGCTGGTGGACTCCTCCGAGGGGCCGCTCCCGCAGACCCGTTTCGTGCTGCGCAAGGCCCTGGCGGCCCGTCTGCCCGTGATCCTCGTGGTCAACAAGGTGGACCGCCCCGATGCGCGCATCGAAGAGGTCGTCGAAGAATCCACCGACCTGCTGCTCGGCCTCGCCTCGGACCTCGCCGAGGAAGACCCGCACGTGGATGTGGACGCGGTGCTGGATGTGCCGGTGGTGTACGCCTCCGGCAAAGCCGGCCGCGCCTCCCTGACCCGCCCGGCCGATGGCACCCTGCCGGAGGAAACCACGGTCGAGGCCGTCTTCAAGACGATCATCGAGTCGATCCCGGCCCCGTCCTACGACGACGAGATGCCGCTGCAGGCCCATGTGACCAACCTCGACGCCTCCCCGTTCCTGGGGCGTATCGCGCTGCTGCGCATCAAGAGCGGCGAACTCGTCAAGGGCCAGCAGGTGGCCTGGTGCACCCAGCACGGTGAAACCAAGACCGTGAAGATCACCGAACTGCTCGAAACCAAGGGCCTCAAGCGTGAACCGATGACCCGCCCGGCCCGCCCCGGCGACATCGTGGCCGTGGCCGGCATCCCCGAGATCATGATTGGCGAGACCCTCGCCGATGTGAACGACCCGCATCCGCTGCCGCTGATCACGGTGGATGAACCCGCGATCTCCATGACCATCGGGATCAACACCTCCCCGCTCGCCGGCAAGAACGGCAAGGGCCACAAACTCACCGCCCGCCAGGTGAAGGACCGTCTGGACAGCGAACTCGTGGGCAACGTGTCCCTGCGCGTGCTGCCCACCGACCGCCCCGACGCCTGGGAGGTGCAGGGCCGCGGTGAACTGGCCCTCGCGATCCTCGTCGAGCAGATGCGCCGCGAAGGCTTCGAACTGACCGTGGGCAAGCCCACCGTGCTGACCCGCACCGTCGATGGAGTGGTGCACGAACCCGTCGAGCGCATGATTGTGGATGTGCCCGAGGAATACCTCGGCACCGTCACCCAGCTGATGGCCTCCCGGAAGGGCCGCATGGAAACCATGAGCAATCACGGCTCCGGCTGGGTGCGCATGGAGTTCGTGGTGCCCTCCCGCGGTCTGATCGGCTTCCGTACCCGCTTCCTGACCGAAACCCGGGGTAACGGCATCGCCTCCTCCTACTCCGATGGTTTCGCGCCGTGGATGGGGCCGATCGAGTTCCGCAACACCGGTTCGCTGGTGGCAGACCGTGCCGGCTCGGTCACGCCTTACGCGATGATCAACCTGCAGGAGCGCGGTTCCTTCTTCGTGGAGCCGACCTCCGAGGTCTACGAGGGCCAAGTGGTGGGGGAGAACTCCCGCAATGAGGACATGGACGTCAACATCACCAAGGAGAAGAAGCTGACGAACA
>JAEWEZ010000123.1 GCA_023389045.1 Actinomycetes bacterium | reverse complement strand
CGTAGCGGCTTCTCCGCCCGGCGAAGGTGACGATCCGGATGCGCCACGGCAACGGCGCCCTCACCGGCGCCTACGCCCTGCACCTGCCCGCCCGTCGGCGTCCCCACGCCGGCAGTTCGAGTCCTGGGAGATCCGCTGAACACCGCCGACGTGCTTCCCGTCCTCCTCGCCGAGGGCGATTCGTTCTTCCATATCCCGACGCTCAAGGAGTTCTTCCCGGATCCGATCCTCTTTGAGGGCACCATCTTTGAGTTCAACCGCGTGCAGTTCGTACGCCTGATCGTTGTTCTCGTGGTCCTCGTGGGTCTGGGAATCATCGCGTCCCGCGCCAAGCTGGTGCCGGGACGCCTGCAGAGCTGCGTTGAGATCCTCTTCGACTTCGTCGAAAAGCAGATCGTGGGTAACACCATGGGTATCCGGGAAGGCCGTCCCTTCCTGCCGATGCTGACCACCATGTTCTTTGCGATCTTCGCGATGAACCTGGCCGGTGTGGTGCCGGGCCTCAACCTCGCAGGCACCTCCGTGATCGGTTTCCCCGTGCTCTGCGCGCTGTGGACCTTCGCCACCTACGTGATCTTCGGTATCCGTAAGCACGGCGTGGCCGGCTACCTCAAGCACGAGACCATGCCCCCGGGCATCCCGTGGCCCATCTACTTCCTGCTGGTGCCGATCGAACTGCTGCAGGTCCTGCTCATCCGCTGGGGTTCCCTCACCGTTCGACTCCTGGCCAACATGGTGGCCGGCCACATGATGATGGTCGTCTTCATCGGCATGACCCATGCGCTGCTGTTCTCCGGCAGCTGGCTGATGGCGATCTCTCCCTTCGCCGGTGCCCTCGCCATCGGCATCTACGGCTTCGAGATCTTCGTGGCCGCCCTGCAAGCCTTCATCTTCACGATGCTCTCCGCGGTGTACATCCAGATGGCCACCGGCGACGAGCACTGATCCCGCTGTCCGTCTCCAGCAGACGGCATCCCCTGACCACTGACCACCCAGACAACAACTAGCTTCCGACACCGAAACGTTGCCCCCAAGGGCGACACAACGAAAGGAAAACCCTGTGGACCCGATGATCCTCGCCGAGCTCACCGGAAACATCGGCACGATCGGCTACGGCATTGCTGCGATCGGCCCCGGCCTTGGCATCGGCATCCTCGTCGGCAAGACCGCTGAGGCTCAGGCCCGCCAGCCCGAGATGCGCTCTCAGCTGCAGACCACCATGTTCATCGGTGTGGCCTTCACCGAGATCCTGACCCTCCTGGCGATTGTCGTCGGCCTCATCTTCGGCTGAGGTGACCTCCATGATCCTTAGCGAAGGAGAAAAGATCGAGGGCATCGATCTCTTCCTGCCGGCGCCTCAGGAGATCGTCTGGTCGCTGATCTTCCTGGTGATCTTCGTGGTCGCCTTCATGATGTTCATCTACCCGCGCTTCACCGCGGTGCTGGATGAGCGCAGCGAGAAGATCGAAGGCGGCATCCGCAAGGCCGAGAAAGCTAAGGCCGAGGCTGCCGAGCTCAAGGCTCAGCAGGAAGCGCAGATCGCCGAAGCCCGTCAGGAAGCCGCCGCGATCCGCGAGAAGGCCCGCCAGGATGGTGTGGCCATCGTGGAGGCCGCCAAGCAGCGCGCCGAGGCTGAGTCCGAGCGGATTCTGACCGCTGGCCGTCAGCAGCTGGAAGCAGAGCGCATCTCCGCCTCCGCTCAGCTGCGCGGTGAGGTCGGAACCCTTGCCAGCGACCTGGCCTCCAAGATCGTCGGGGAGTCCCTCTCCGATGATGAGCGCTCCCGCCGTGTGATCGACCGGTTCCTGGACGACCTCGAGTCCGTCCAGCCCGTGACCCGATAAGGACCAGTGATGCGAGGAATCTCCTCCACCTCCCTCGGTGAGGTGCTCCGACGAGCCGACGCCGCCGCCCAGGCGGAAGCCGGTTCTGCGGAGCCCATCGCCGGCCAGCTCTTCGCGATGGCCGACGCCATCGACGAGAGCAACCAGCTCGTGCGTCTTCTGTCCGACGCCGGTCGTCCCGCAGAGGTTCGGGAGCATGCCCTGCGTGCTCTCTTCACCGACCGGGTGGGGCCCCAGGCCCTGGACATCGCGGTCACCGCGGTGCGCCAGCGCTGGAGCGAGCAGAACGACGTGCTGGAAGCCCTCGAGCGCGCCGGGGTCGTGATCCTGCTGGTGCAGGCAGACCGTGACGGCGTCCTCGACCGGGTCGAGGAGGAGCTCTTCCAGGTGTCCCGACTCATCGACGACACCCCCGAGCTGTCTCAGGCACTGTCGGATCGTCGACGCAGCGGTCACAGCCGCACCGCCACCATGCGCTCCCTCCTGGAGGGACGGGTGCACCCCCTGGTGGCAGATCTGGCCGGGCGTGCAGTCGCCCGGGATAGCGCCGAGCGGCCGGCTCGACGAGTCGAAGACATGGCGCATTTCGCCTCGAGCCGACGCCAGCGTCTGCTCGGGACCGTCACCAGCGCCCGGCAGCTCGATGAGTCTCACCTCAGCCGCCTGCGCACGATCCTTGCCCGCATCTACGGCCAGGACGTCCACCTCAACCTTGCGGTGGACCCCGAGGTGGTCGGCGGACTGCGGATCCAGGTCGGCGACGACCTCTACGACGCCACGGTGCTGGGCCGGCTCAGCCGCGCCCGCGCCCGTCTGGCGTCCTGACCCCACGCCGATCCAGCGGCACCCCCACAGCATCACAAAGACCCATCCCTGATACAGGGAGACCGAGAGGAAGCGAAGCACAGCGATGGCCGAGCTCACGATCAGCCCGGAGGAGATCCGGAACGCCCTGGACACGGCCGTGTCCACCTACCAGGCCGACGGCACCGCCCGTGAAGAGGTCGGCCGTGTCACCGAGGCCGCCGACGGCATCGCCCGCGTTGAGGGCCTGCCCGACATCATGGCCAATGAGCTCGTCCGCTTCGAGGACGGCACCCTCGGTATGGCCCTGAACCTTGACCTGCGCGAGATCGGCGTGGTCGTGCTCGGCGAGTTCACCGGTATTGAGGAGGGCCAGGAGGTCCGTCGTACCGGTGAGGTGCTCTCCGTGCCCGTGGGTGACGGCTACCTCGGCCGCGTGATTGATCCGACCGGCGCCCCCATCGACGGCCTCGGCGAGATCGCCACCACTGGCCGCCGCGCCCTCGAACTGCAGGCCCCCACCGTGATGCAGCGTAAGTCCGTGAAGGAGCCGCTGCAGACCGGCATCAAGGCCATCGACGCGATGACCCCGATCGGCCGTGGCCAGCGCCAGCTGATCATTGGCGACCGCCAGACCGGTAAGACCGCGATCGCGATCGACACCATCCTGAACCAGAAGGCCAACTGGGATTCCGGCGACCCGAATAAGCAGGTGCGCTGCATCTACGTCGCCGTCGGCCAGAAGGGCTCCACCATCGCCTCCGTGCGCGCCGCGCTCGAGGAGAACGGTGCCCTGGAGTACACCACCATCGTGGCGGCTCCTGCCTCTGACCCCGCCGGCTTCAAGTACATCGCGCCCTACACCGGCTCGGCCATCGGCCAGCACTGGATGTACGAGGGCAAGCACGTGCTGATCGTGTTCGATGACCTCTCCAAGCAGGCCGAGGCCTACCGCGCCGTGTCCCTGCTGCTGCGTCGTCCCCCGGGCCGCGAGGCGTACCCCGGTGACGTCTTCTACCTGCACTCCCGTCTGCTGGAGCGTTGCGCGAAGCTGTCCGACGAGATGGGCGGCGGCTCGATGACCGGTCTGCCGATCATCGAGACCAAGGCGAACGACGTGTCGGCCTACATCCCGACCAACGTCATCTCCATCACCGACGGTCAGTGCTTCCTGCAGTCCGACCTGTTCAACGCGAACCAGCGTCCCGCCGTGGACGTGGGTATCTCGGTGTCCCGCGTGGGTGGCTCCGCCCAGATCAAGGCGATGAAGTCGGTCTCCGGCACGCTGAAGATCTCGCTGGCCCAGTACCGCGACCTCGAGTCCTTCGCGATGTTCGCCTCGGACCTCGACGCGGCCTCCAAGCAGCAGCTGAACCGCGGCGCCCGTCTGATGGAGCTGCTCAAGCAGGCCCAGTACTCCCCGTTCCCCGTCGAAGAGCAGGTCATCTCGATCTGGGCCGGCACCACCGGCAAATTCGACGACATCGAGGTGGAGGACGTTCGCGAGTTCGAGTCCCGCCTGCTGGAGCACCTGCGCCACAACGGTTCTGTTCTGCAGACCATCCGTGAGACGCAGAAGTTCGAGAAGGAGACCGAAGAGGAGCTCGAGCGCATCCTGGCCGAGGTCAAGAAGGACTTCCAGACCGGTGAAGGGCGCCAGGCCTACACCGAAGCGGATGGACGCCTGACCCCCGAGGACATCGAGCAGGAGCAGATCGTCCGCGGCTGATGAGTGGCCGCCCGTCCCCGCGGACGGGCGGCACCGTCACCGCCGTCGCATCAGCCCCGCACGAGGAGAGACATGGGAGCCCAGCAGAGGGAGTACAAGAAGCGGATTAAGTCCGCTCAGGGGATGAAGAAGATCTTCAAGGCCCAGGAGATGATCGCCGCTGCGCGCATCTCGAAGGCCCATGCCCGGGTGCGCGCGACCACGCCGTACGCCGAGGCAATCACCCGCGCCATGGGCGCGGTGGCCACGCACTCCGACGAAATCGATCATCCGTTCCTCCACGAGGACCGCACCCGCACCGGTCGCGTGGGCGTGCTGCTGATCACCTCCGATCGCGGTATGGCGGGCTCGTACTCGCCCAACGCGATCCGCGAGGCGGAGGAGCTGTGCAACCTCCTGAAGGACGAGGGCAAGGACCCGGTGATGTATGTGGTCGGCCGTAAGGGCGACTCCTACTACCGCTTCCGTGGCCGCGAGCCCCGTCAGTCCTGGACCCCCTACAAGGAAGAGGAGCTGCCCTCGCTGGGCCGCGAGATCGCGCGGACCGTCACCCGCGATCTGCTCAGCGCCGACCCCGCCGAGCACATCGACGAGCTGTACGTGGTCGGCACCCAGTTCCTCAGCCGCTTTCAGCAGCGCGCGAAGGTGGCGCGTCTGGTTCCGATCGGCGTGGTCGATGCCGCCGAGGGCCAGGAGAAGCCGGTCTACCCGCTGTACAACTTCAGCCCCGACCCCGAGACGGTCATGGACGAGCTGCTGCCGCGCTACCTCGAGCTGCGACTGATCAGCATCCTGCTGCAGTCGATGGCCTCCGAGCACGCCTCCCGTCAGCGCGCCATGAAGACCGCCACCGACAATGCGGAAACCCAGGTGCGTAAGTTCACCCGCCTGGCTAACTCCGCACGTCAGGCAGAGATCACCCAGGAGATCACCGAGATCGTCGGCGGTGCCGACGCTCTCGCCGGATCCGGCCGCACCGAACGCTGAGACCTCGCCGCGAGCGCCCCGTGCGCCGGCCCGACCCATGGAGAGAACCCACATGAGCACCACCGCTACCGCCCCTGCCGCCGCGCAGACCGTTGCCGGCACCGGACGCATTGCCCGCGTCACCGGCGCTGTCGTCGATATCGAGTTCCCGCCCGGGCAGATCCCGGACCTGTACAACGCTCTGACCACCCGCATCAGCGAGAAGGCCGGCCTCGAGCTGGACGTGCTGAACCTCGAGGTTGCCCAGCACCTCGGTGACGGCATGGTCCGCGCCATTGCCCTGAAGCCGACCGACGGCCTCGTGCGTGGCCAGGAAGTCCAGGACACCGGCGCCCCGATCTCCGTGCCCGTGGGCGATGAAACCCTCGGCACCGTGTTCGACGTCGTCGGCACCCCGCTGAACAAGCCCGCTTCCGAGCTCAACATCAAGGAGCGCTGGCCCATCCACCGCCAGGCGCCCTCCTTTGACCAGCTCGAGTCCAAGACCCAGATGTTCGAGACCGGCATCAAGTCGATCGACCTCCTGACCCCCTACGTGCAGGGCGGCAAGATTGGTCTGTTCGGTGGCGCCGGGGTGGGCAAGACCGTTCTGATCCAGGAGATGATCTACCGCGTGGCGAACAACCACGACGGTGTCTCCGTGTTTGCCGGCGTGGGCGAGCGCACCCGTGAGGGTTGGGACCTGATCGAGGAAATGACCGAGTCGGGCGTGATCGAGAAGACCGCCCTCGTCTTCGGCCAGATGGACGAGCCGCCGGGCACCCGTCTGCGCGTGGCCCTCTCGGCCCTGACCATGGCGGAGTACTTCCGCGATGTGCAGAGCCAGGACGTGCTGCTGTTCATCGACAACATCTTCCGCTTCACCCAGGCCGGTTCTGAGGTGTCCACCCTGCTGGGCCGTATGCCCTCCGCCGTGGGTTACCAGCCGAACCTCGCCGATGAGATGGGTGTGCTGCAGGAGCGCATTACCTCCACCCGCGGCCACTCCATCACCTCGATGCAGGCCATTTACGTGCCGGCCGACGACTACACCGACCCGGCCCCGGCCACGACCTTCGCCCACCTGGACGCCACCACCGAGCTTTCCCGTGAGATCGCCTCGCGTGGTCTGTACCCGGCGATCGACCCGCTGGCCTCCACCTCGCGGATCCTCGATCCCCGCTACATCGGCCAGGACCACTACGACACCGCGGTGCGCGTGAAGCAGATCCTCCAGCGCAACAAGGAGCTGCAGGACATCATCGCGATGCTCGGTGTGGACGAGCTCTCCGAAGAGGACAAGGTCACCGTGGCGCGTGCTCGCCGCATCCAGCAGTTCCTCTCGCAGAACACCCACATGGCCAAGCAGTTCACCGGTGTGGACGGCTCCGATGTGCCGCTGCGCGACACCATCGAGGGCTTCAAGGGCATCTGCGATGGCGAGTTCGACCACATCGCCGAGCAGGCCTTCTTCAACGTCGGTGGCATCGACATGGTGCTGGAGAACTGGCACCGCATCCAGAAGGAGCTCGGCGAGTGAGCGACCACACGCTCGAAGTCACCTTCGTGACCGCCGACCGGACCGTCTGGACCGGTCGCGCGAAGGCCGTGATCGTTCCGGCGATCGACGGTTCGATGGGTATCCTCCCGCAGATGCAACCCACCCTGTCGATCCTCGACAAGGGCCTGGTGCGCATCACCGGCGAGGATGGCGAGATCACCGAACGTGCAGTGCACGGCGGGTTCGTCTCGGTGGATGAGGACGTGGTGACCATCGGCGTGGACGAGGCCGTCTCCGCCGAGCACGCCTCCGTCCTCTGAGCGGAGCCATCTCATGGAGTTACCGAGCATCCCGATCGTCCTCGTGGCGATCGGGGTGCTCGTTCTCGTTCTTCTGCTGGCCCTGATTGCGCGGCAGCTTCTGGTCTCCCGCAGCCAGGGTTCCTTTGAATGCATCCTGCTGCGACGCACCCTCATGGGATCCGGCTGGCAGCAGGGGCTCATGCGCTTCGGTACCGACCGTTTGCGCTGGTTTCACGCCTTTTCCTTGCGGCTGAGCCCTTCCGTCGTCATTAAGCGCAGCGCGATCCTCGACGTTTCGCGCCAGCGCATTCCCTCCCAGATTGAGGACGTAGAGGACACCTGCCTGGTGGAACTGCGTATGCGCGATGGCAGCGAGTACCGCTTCGTCGTTGACCTTCTCTCGGGCGCGGCGCTCAATGCCTGGCTGGAGGCGGCCCCGACGGGGATGGTCGCGGGCGACGCCGACTAGGCGACACAGCGCTCAGTGACCGCAGCACTGTCGCGCTGCGGTCGTGCGCTGTGCCGCGCCAGGAAACCTCAGCGCAGGGCCCCTCAGTTCAGCGCCCCTCAACCCAGCTGCCCCGATCCCTCGACTACCTCACCGTCGCGCAGCACGCACTGCACGTGCAGGTCAGAGTCGGTGAGCAGCACGTCGGCCCGTCGGCCCTCCTGGAGGGAACCGACCTCATGCTCGACGCCAATAACCCGCGCCGGAACGATCGTGGCGGCACGCACGGCGCGTAGCAGGTCCACCTGCGCATCCAGGACGGTGCTGCGCAGCACGTCCAGCAGATGCGCGGTGCCACCCGCGATGGCCCCACCCTCGGTGAGAGTGGCAACGCCCTGGGCCACGGTGACATCAAGGGAGCCCAAACGGTACTGCCCATCGGCCATACCCGCGGCGGCCATGGCATCGGTGATGAGCAGAACGCAGTCATCCTGCGCCACGGAGAAGATATGCGCGACGGTGCGGGGGTCCAGGTGCACACCGTCGCCGATAGCCTCCACGATCATCTCGCCGCGCGCTGCGGCGTCGAGGGCAGCGAGCGCCGGCCCCGGATCGCGGTGGTGGATGGGCCGCATCCCATTGAACAGGTGAGTTGCGGTGGGGGCGGTGAAACGTCCGCGGGCACGCCGTAGCTCCGTGAGGGAGTGGGCGATACCGGCGGTCATCTGCTCCGAGGTGCAGTCGGTATGCCCGAGCGAGGGGATGGCGCCCACTTCCGCGAGGGCGGTGATCACGTCATTGGCGTCATCCGTTTCGGGGGCAACCGTCATGGTCGCAAGCGCCCCGCCGGCGATCTCGCCGAGTTCACGCACGAGGGGAGCGTCGCCGCCGACGATGTGCTCGGGATTCTGGGCACCCTTGCGGGCCACGGAAATGAAGGGTCCCTCCAGGTGGATTCCGGCGATGTCGCCGCGGTCGGCGAGTACGCGCAGATCGCGCACACGCGCCCGCAGGGTGTCGGCGGAGGCAGTCACCAGGGAGGCGAGCATCGTCGTGGTGCCGTGGCGGCGGTGTTCGAGCACCGCGGTCATCATTTCCTCGGGGTCCGAGGAGTCCGGGAAGGACGCCCCGCCGCCGCCGTGACAGTGCACGTCCACCAGGCCCGGCAGGATCAGGCCGTCATGCTCGACGACACGTGCTCCCGGAGCTTCCGGGGCGTGGGCGGCGGGACCGGCCCAGATGATCCGGTCCTGGGCGATATGAATCGCAGCATGGGGGATGACCGCCTCGGGCAGTACGGCGGTGCCGCGCAGCACCAGGTCACAGGGAGTGGCCGAGGAGGAAGCGGAGGCGGTGGTGTCGGTGGTCATGGATGTCGCCTTC
Organism: Actinomycetes bacterium; assembly: GCA_023389045.1. GTDB lineage: Bacteria > Actinomycetota > Actinomycetes > Actinomycetales > Dermabacteraceae > Brachybacterium. Next base: position 965 of record JAEWEZ010000123.1, on the reverse strand, counting down.
CTGGCAGGGTGGGTGGAGGTGCGGGTCCTCTGCGGCGGGGACGGTTAGAACAGACGTGCCTCGGCGTCGTCGATTCCGCGCAGGGTGTCGTAGTCGAGGGTGACGCAGTCGATTCCGCGGTCGGTGGCAAGCACTTTGGCCTGCGGTTTAATCACCTGTGCTGCGAAGATGCCGCGGACGGGGGCGAGCAGTGGATCGCGGTTGAGCAGTTCGAGGTACCGGGTGAGCTGTTCGACGCCGTCGATTTCTCCGCGGCGCTTGATCTCAATGGCAACGCTCGCGCCCTCGGGGTCGCGGGCGAGGATGTCGACGGGGCCAATGGCGGTGGCGTATTCGCGGCGAACCAGCGTCCAGCCCGCGCCGAGGGTTTCGATGTTCTCGGCGAGCAGTGCCTGCAGATGCGCTTCGACACCATCCTTTTGCAGGCCGGGGTCGATGCCCAGCTCGTGGGCGCTGTCGTGGATTAGCTCGTGGATGCGCACGCGTAGACGGTCACCGGTTTTGTCATGGGTGACGTCCCACTGCTCGATCCAGTCCCCGTCGGTGTCGAGACTTGCCTCAGCGCTCGCAGGATCGGAGGCTTCGACCTCGGCGCGGCTCGCCGTGCGCAGGGTGCACGGCGGGCTCATCCAGTTCAGGGGCTTATAGCTGCCACCGTCAGAGTGGACCAGCACGGAACCGTCGGCCTTCACAATCAGCAGGCGCAGAGCCAGCGGAAGATGGGCGGTGAGCCGACCGGAGTAATCAACGCAGCAGCGGGCAACGACAAGACGCACCCTTCCACCCTAGTGCAGCCCTCTGGCGCCCCTGTGCAGCCGTGAGGGGTGCGAGTGCTCACGTCGATCTTTCGCCCTGCGAGTGGCCGCGCCTATCGTGGAGAGGTTCGCAATCCCTTCCGCGACCCCGTAGGTGCCTTCCCCATAGGTTCTTTCGGCTGGTTGCTTCGCTAGGAGAGCTTCGTGAAA
>JAEWEZ010000082.1 GCA_023389045.1 Actinomycetes bacterium | reverse complement strand
GCCCCATCCCGTGGGCGTGAGCGGCATCCGCGAGGTGCCGCAGGGCAGCCTCCCCGCCAATCTCCTCACTGATCCGGGTGTGGTCCACCACGTCGTAACCGTGCATGGACCCCGGGGCAGCCTGCAGCACGGGGGAGCAGAAAATATGCCCGACGCCGAGGCGAGCCAGACGGGGCACGACGGCGGCCGCGTCGTCCGCGGTGAAAGAGGCGTGCAGCTGAAGACGGTAGGTCGAGGTGGGAACCACCTGCTGGGCCGATGCGGACGGACGGGCCGTCGCGGTCATGCGTTCTCCTCGTGATCCTTCGAGTGATCGTGCTGGTCATCGTGGGTGTGTTCGGCAGACGCGAAGGCACCCTCGCGTGCCGCCTCCGCAATCTCCTCCGGAAGCGCCGGACGGGACTCGCTCGCGCCACCCGTTTCCGTCAGCTCCGAGGCAACCCCCATGGAGGTGCGGGTCATCGACTCGGCGATCGACGTCGGTCGTGCCTCGACGCTCTCATCGGAGGCTTCATGCTGACGCCCCAGGAACAGGAAGGAAAAGGCCGGGCGGGTCAGCGTCGAACCGGCTTCCAGCTCATCACCGAGGTTGTGCTGATCCGCGGTGCCCGAGACGACCGTCCAGGTCTTCCCGTACTCCTGCGGCGGGAGAGTGAACTCCACGTCGTTCCCGGAGTTGTTGAACAGAAGCAGAGCGGAATCATCCACGATCCGTTCGCCGCGCTCATTCGGCTCCGGGATCGCCGAACCGTTCAGGAACACGTTCAGGCACTTGTTGTGCGGATCCTGCCATTCCTCATCGGTCATCGGCTCACCATCGGTGGCAAGCCACACCACATCCGGGAGCGAGGACCCGGAGCCATCGCGTATGTCACCCACGAGGAATCGGCGCCGACGGAAAATCGGATGCTCGCGACGCAGAGCAATCAACTGACGGGTCACCGCCAGCATCTCCTGCTGCCAATCCTCCAGCTCCCAGTTCACCCAGGAGAGTTCATTGTCCTGGCAGTAGGTGTTGTTATTGCCGTTCTGGGTGCGGCCCATTTCGTCGCCGTGCAGAATCATCGGCACGCCCTGGCTCAGCAGCAGGGTGGCCATCATGTTCTTTGCGCGACGCAGGCGCAGCTCATTGACAGCGGGGTCATCTGTCGGACCCTCAGCCCCCGAGTTCCAGGAACGATTATGGGACTCGCCGTCATTCCCGCCCTCACCATTGGCCTCATTGTGGCGCTCGTTGTACGAGACGAGGTCGCGCAGGGTGAAACCGTCATGGGCGGTGATGAAGTTGATCGAGGCGATCGGGGTGCGGCCCGAATGCTCGTACAGATCGGAGCTGCCGGCGAGGCTCGTCGAGAACTGCGCGAGCATGCCCTCCTCGCTACGGTGCACATCGCGCATCGTGTCGCGGTACCGGCCGTTCCACTCCGACCACAGCGGGGGGAAGCCACCCACCTGATAGCCGCCCTCGCCCAGGTCCCAGGGTTCGGCGATCAGCTTGACCTGCGAGATGATCGGATCCTGCTGGATGATGTCGAAGAACGCGGAGAGGCGATCGACCTCGTGCAGTTCACGGGCCAGCGTGGAGGCCAGGTCGAAGCGGAAACCGTCCACATGCATTTCCGTGACCCAGTAACGCAGCGAATCCATGATCAGCTGCAGCACGTGCGGGGTGCGCATGAGCAGCGAGTTCCCCGTGCCGGTGGTGTCGTAGTAGTGGGCTTCGTCGCCCTCCACCAGGCGGTAATACGCCTTGTTGTCGATACCGCGGAAGCAGAGGGTGGGGCCCATATGGTTCCCCTCGGCGGTGTGGTTGTAGACCACATCGAGGATCACCTCGATATCCGCCTCATGCAGGTTCTTCACCATCTGCTTGAACTCCTGGACCTGCTGGCCCAGTTCGCCGCCGTAGGCGTACTCATTGTGCGGGGCGAAGAAACCGATCGTGTTGTAACCCCAGTAGTTGCGTAGGCCCTTCTCGACCAGGTGACCATCCTGCACGAACTGGTGCACCGGCATCAGTTCGATCGCGGTCACGCCCAGGGACTTCAGATGGTCGATGATCACCGGGTGGCCCATCGCCACGTAGGTGCCGCGGATCGACTCATCAATATCCGGGTGCATCATCGTCAGGCCCTTCACATGGGCCTCGTAGATCACGGTGTCGTGGTAGTCGTGGGCCGGGGGATGATCGTTACCCCAGTCGAAGTAGGGGGAGACGACCACCGAATGCATCGTGTGCGCGGCGGAGTCTTCCGTGTTCCGCTCGGCATGATTCTCAAAGTCGTAGCTGTACAGCGAGGGGTGGTTCGTGGCCATCCCCGCAATCGCCTTCGCGTACGGGTCCAGCAGCAGCTTGGAGGGATCGCAGCGATGCCCGGCTGCCGGATCGTAGGGACCGTGCACGCGGTAGCCGTAGCGCTGCCCCGGCTGCACCGAGGGCAGGTACACGTGCCAGACGAAGGCATCCACCTCGGTCATCTCAATGCGGCGTTCAGTGCCGTCCTCGGCGACGAGGCACAGCTCGACGCGGTCGGCAGCCTCCGAGAACAGGGCAAAGTTCGTGCCGCTTCCGTCGAAGGTTGCGCCAAGGGGGTAGGGGCGTCCAGGCCAGATCTGCATGATGCCAATGTATCGGGCGGGGCTGAATCTGGGGCGACCGGCAGGGTGCGCGGTTTCTCTCGTCACCCGCAGTTCATGTGAAGGTTCGGGTGGGGCTGGTATTGGAGGGGCGGGGGAGGCCATTGCCTGCCTGCGGCCTTTCGCTTGCCACCCGCTATCTCCCGCCTGCGACTTCTCACCAGCGCCTTTCCACTTGCCATACCCCACCTGCTACCTGGTGCATCCCACCTGCCATCCTTCACCCGGCGCACCTCACCTGCTACCTGGCGCACCCCACCTGCTACCTGGCGCATCCCACCTGCCATCAGCCGCACCCCACCTGCCATCAGCCGCACCCCACCTCCCACCCTTCACCCGGAGAACCCCACCTGCCAACCGCCATCCCCCCGCCACCTTCTGCCCGGTTACTGGGTGGGAATTGGCGGTATATGAGCGGCTGCGGCGTATATGTCGTAGATGGCGATATAGGGCCAGTTCTCGTACGGGGTTGCCGCCCGGAGCGCGTAATCCGCTACGGCCGCCACTTTGCGCGCGATGGTCTACTACGGCCGCCACTCGGACTCCCCGCGCCGCTACAGCTGCCTCCTACGTGCAGTAGCCATGACCAGCGGGAACGCAACAAAGGCCCCTGCGATAGCCGGGGCCTTTGTTCAATGGTGGGCGATACTGGGATCGAACCAGTGACCTCTTTCGTGTCAGGAAAGCGCGCTACCACTGCGCCAATCGCCCGTATGTGGAGCCGGAGCTCTTTGTGTGCTCGCGATCTACATCGCGAGAAACGAGGTGGGTACGGGATTCGAACCCGTGTACACGGCTTTGCAGGCCGTTGCCTCGCCTCTCGGCCAACCCACCGGGGTAGCGGTGATCGCTGCGAGCGGACGACGGGACTCGAACCCGCGACCCTCACCTTGGCAAGGTGATGCTCTACCAACTGAGCCACATCCGCGCGGCCGATCCGTCGAGGCTCTCACGAGCCCCGTGGTGATCGGCGCGAAGCACATACTAGCCGACTTCCGCCCGGACCCGTGCATCCGGTCCAGGTGATGGTCGGCGCGAGAGAGGCCGCTCCGGACGGTGCCGGGGCGGCCT
>JAEWEZ010000070.1 GCA_023389045.1 Actinomycetes bacterium | reverse complement strand
GGGCTGCCCAGCATGAAGGGCACCACAAGCGCCCAGAAGGTGTTGCGCAGGCCCATCTCGGCGAACATGACATAGAGCGGCACCACCACCACAACCTGCGGAACCATCAGGGTGGCCACATACACCCAGAAGAGCACGTCACGCCCGGGAAAACGCAGCAGCGCAAAAGCAAAGGCCGCGAGCACCGAGAAGACCATCTGCCCGATCAGGATCACAGCCACCATCTGCACGGTGACCGCCACGGGGGTGACGAAACCGTCCACCCCCGTGAACAGCGCCAGGAAGTTATCGAGGGTGGGCGGGCTGGGGATGCGCAGCGGACCTTCCCGCACGAACTGCACTTTCGGGGTGAAGGCCGTGGCGACCGAGAAGAGGAAGGGCAGCAGGGTGGCGAGCGCAGCGATGAGAAGCACCGCGTAGGTGAGGGCGGTGCTGATCAGGCTGCGGCGACGCGCGGATGGGGCGCGGCGGGATGCGGTCATGTCGTGCCTCCTCAGCTCATGTCGTAGGTGATCCGCGGGGCGAACCAGCGCTGCTGAAGCACTGTGATCACCACGAGCAGGAGGAACAGGATGACGGCGACGGCGCTCGCGCGGCCCACGCGGAAGGCCTCGAAGGCTTCGTGGTAAATGAGCGAGGCGATCACTTCAGTGCGGCCGTTGGGGCCTCCCCCGGTGAGCGCATACACCATGTCGAAGACCTGGAAACTTGCGACCACCTGGGTGACGGCCAGGAAGAACGTGGTGGGGCGCAGCAGCGGGAGGGTCATATGCCACAGCTGCTGGGCGGGGCTCGCCCCGTCGATCCGTGCCGCCTCGTAAATGCTGGTGGGGATGCGCTGCAGGCCGGCCTGGAAGAACAGCGAAACGTAGCCGACGTTCTGCCAGATGGCCACAAAAGCCACCGCCGGCAGGGCGAGGCTCGGGGAGCTGAGCCATTCGATGCGCATGCCGAGGATTTCGTTGAGGGCGCCGTGGCTGGGTTGGAAGATCCACTTCCAGACCACCCCGAGGGCGAGCGGCGCGCAGACCCAGGGGATGACCACGAGCACCCGCACGAGCGCCGAGCCCGGCAGCGCCCGGTTCAACTGCGTGGCGAGGAGAAGCCCCAGCGCGAGGGAGACCGGCACCGAGATCACCGTGAACAGTGCGGTCACGACCAGGGAATTCAGCAGGTCACCGCCCTGCAGAAGCGCCGTGTAGTTCTCGAAACCCACAAAGGTGCGCGTGCCGATGAGATCCCAGCGGTAGAGCGACACCGCAAAGGCGAGCACGACGGGCAGGATCAGGAAAGCGCTGACCCCGATCAGGCTCGGGGCGAGCAGCAGCCAGGCGATCAGCGGATGGGAGGCGCGCATCATCGCGCAGCTCCACGGCGGGGGGCCCGGCAGGCGGCGGGGGCGTCGGCGGGTCGGCTCACCGTCCCACCATACGCCGCCGCGCCCCCTCGGACCTGCGAATCCGAGGGGGCGCGGCAGGAAGAACGACCGACGGGCCAGACGCTTCGGTATCCCTCACCCATCCGGAACAGCCGCTGGGGCGTGCTCGTGAGGCGGGAAAGGACCGGCGCGTGGCCCGTCGGCTAGGAGATCAGTCGCGGGTCAGACGACGGTAGGTGACGCGCTTGGGACGCGCGGCCTCCTCGCCCAGACGCTGGATCTTATTCTGCTCGTAAGACTCGAAGTTGCCCTCGAACCAGTACCAGTTGGCCGGATCCTCTTCGGTGCCTTCGTAGGCCAGGATGTGGGTGGCCACGCGGTCCAGGAACCAGCGGTCGTGGGAGACGACCACGGCGCAGCCGGGGAACTCCAGCAGCGCGTTTTCGAGGGAGCCGAGGGTCTGCACGTCCAGGTCGTTGGTCGGCTCGTCCAGCAGGAGCAGGTTGCCGCCCTGCTTGAGGGTCAGCGCGAGGTTCAGACGGTTCATCTCACCGCCGGAGAGCACGCCGGCCTTCTTCTGCTGGTCCGGGCCCTTGAAGCCGAACTGGGAGACGTAGGCGCGCGAGGGGATCTCGACCTTGCCCACCTGAATGAAGTCGTTGCCGTCGGAGACGACCTCCCAGAGGGTCTTCTCGGGGTCGATGTTCTCGCGCTTCTGGTCGACGTAGCTGATCTTCACGGTCTCGCCGACCTTCAGCTCACCACCGTCGAGTGACTCGAGACCCACGATCGTCTTGAACAGGGTGGTCTTACCCACGCCGTTCGGACCGATCACACCGACGATGCCGTTGGGCGGCAGCGAGAAGCTGAGCCCGTCGATCAGCACGCGATCCCCGAAGCCCTTCTTGAGGTCCTTCGCCTCGATCACGACATTGCCCAGGCGCGGGCCCGGCGGAATGGTGATTTCCTCGAAGTCGAGCTTGCGCGTGCTTTCGGCCTGCGCCGCCATCTCCTCGTAGCGGGCCAGACGCGCCTTGGACTTCGCCTGGCGGCCCTTAGCGTTGGAGCGCACCCACTCGAGTTCTTCCTTCAGACGCTTGGCAAGCTTGGCGTCCTTCTTGCCCTGCACCTGCAGACGCTCTTCCTTCTTCTGCAGGTAGGTGGAGTAGTTGCCCTCGTAGGGGTACAGGTGACCGCGGTCGACCTCGGCGATCCACTGCGCCACATGGTCCAGGAAGTAACGGTCGTGGGTGATGGCGATGACGGCGCCCTCGTACTGCTGCAGATGCTTCTCCAGCCACAGCACCGACTCGGCGTCGAGGTGGTTGGTGGGCTCATCGAGCAGCAGCAGATCGGGCTTCTGCAGGAGCAGCTTGCACAGGGCCACGCGGCGGCGCTCACCACCGGAGAGGTGGGTGACGGGCTCGTCACCGGGCGGACAGCGCAGGGCGTCCATCGCCTGCTCGAGCTGGGAGTCGAGGTCCCAGCCGTTGGCGGCGTCGATATCGGTCTGGAGCTTGCCCATCTCCTCCATCAGCGCATCGAAGTCAGCATCGGGCTGACCCATCTCTTCACCGATGGCGTTGAAGCGCTGCACCTTCTCGTACAGCTCCCCCATGCCTTCCTGGACGTTCTCCAGGACGGTCTTGTCTTCGTTCAGCGGGGGTTCCTGCAGGAGGATGCCCACGCTGTAGCCGGGGCTCAGGCGTGCCTCGCCGTTGCTGGGCTGGTCCAGGCCCGCCATGATCTTCAGGATCGTGGACTTCCCGGCGCCGTTGGGGCCAACCATGCCGATCTTGGCACCCGGGTAGAAGCTCATGGTGACGTCGTCGAGGATGACTTTGTCGCCCACGGCCTTCCGGGCCTTGTACATGGTGTAAATGAACTCTGCCAAGCCATTCTCCCTGGTTGATCGACTACGAGTCGGGTCGAAAGATGGGAACGCGGATGCTCCCGATGCTGTGGGGCGGGCCCAGTGGTTCCGGGGCTCGGAACTGACGGGCCGACGGGGCTCATGCCTCGTATCGCAGGGGCCCATCCGATGGTCAGGCCCCTCTCTCGCCGCGGGGCGAGAGCCGGGCACGACTCTACCGCTTTCCCTGCGCGGGCACCGCCTTCCGAGGTGGGGCCTGTGGCTCGCGCCCCGTGGGGAGGAGCCGTGCCGTTGAGGCGGGCGAGCCGTCGAGGTGGACGACGGGGTGGGGCTTAGTCCAGGGCGATCCCGCGGGCGGCGAGGACCCGTCGGGCACTGATCGCACCGTGCTCGGCGCTGTCGCTGCTCTCCGAGGTTGCAGCGGCAGGTGTCTCACCATTGCGCGGCCAGAGGTACGCGTCGATGCCGAGCGCGCGGGCGGCCTCGACATTGTCGGGCCGGTCATCGAAGAAGATGATCGCGCCGGGCTGGCGCACCCCGCCCATTTCATGAGCCAGAGCGTCGAGCAGGATCTCGAAGATCTCGCGATCGGGTTTGAGCACGTGTTCCTCACCGGAGATCACGGCGAAGGAGAACGCCTCGAACCAGTCGGCGCGGCGTACGGCCTCACCAAAGGAGGCGGAGGCATTGGAGAGGAGCACGAGCGGCACCTCGGCCCGCGCCAGATCATGGATGAGTTCGCGGGAGGCGGGGTCTAGGCGCAGGAAGTAGCGGTTATCGGTGTCCTGCAGATCCTCGACCTCGGTCTCGCTGAGGTTCTCCATGCCGGCGGCCTGCGCCACGCGGCCCCAGTATTCGGCGGGGCTGATCGCACCGCGGTCATAGTCGGCGCGGTGCTCCCACAGGGCGGCCTCGACGGCCTCGCGGTCCCCACCGAGGAGTTCATGCAGGTCGCTGACCGGATCGTGCCCGGCACTCAGCACTCCCCCGAAGTCAAAGACGACGGTGGGGCGGGCGGGGGCACGGTTCTTGCGGCGGCTCATTTTTCCTCGCAGGTGGGAAGTCCGGTGGTTTTTCCAGTGCTTGCGATCTGCTGGGTCGCGGTGAGCGCTTCATCGAAGGTGCCCACGGAGACCACCTGCAGGCCATCGGGCACGTAGCCGGTGACCTCAGCACAGTTCTTGCTGGGGGCCAGGAAGTAGTCGGCTCCGGAGTCGCGCGCTCCCGCCATCTTCTGGCGGATCCCGCCGATCGGGCCCACCATTCCCTTCTCATCGATGGTGCCGGTGCCGGCGATCTTCTTGCCACCGGTGAGGGCTCCCGGGGTGAGTTCGTCGTAGACGGCGAGAGAGAAGATCATGCCGGCGCTCGGGCCGCCGATCCGGCCGATGGAGATATGCACGTCCATCGGGAAGTCATAGCCGCGCGCGAGGCTAATCCCCATCCGGGGTTTGCCATCCACCTCTTCGGTCGGCACCGAGAGTTTCAGCTCTTTACCCTCACGCTTCACCGTCATCTGCACATCCTGGCCGGGCGTGGTGCGGGCGGCGAGCGCCTGGAAACCGGCGGGGTCGTTCGCGCTTTCACCGCCGATCGCGGTGACCACATCACCGGCTTTGAGCACACCGTCAGCAGGGGCGCCCTCGAGCACACCGGCCACGAACACGGTGGTCTCGTAGCGGATCCCGAGTTCATCGAGGGCCACGGCCACCGACCCCTGCTGGGAGGTGTTCATCTGCACCGTGTTTTCCAGGGTGGTCTCTTCCCGGGTCTGCCCCTCGGGGAAGAACAGTTCCCGGGGGAACACGGAACGGGTCGGCTGGAACCAGGCAGCGACCACTTCCACCGGGGTGACCACATAGCCGGGGCCGCCATCCACACTGACGGTGGTCATCATGAGGGTTCCATCGGTGGGGTGGGTCTGCGCGCCGGAGATGCTGAGCACCTCGCGCTTCTCGTAGGTGCCGAGAACGTCGATGGCAGGTCCCGGCTGCTGCACGACGTAGGGCACCGGCACAATCGCCATGGCCAGAATCATCAGGCATAGCGCAGCCAGGGAGCCGAGGGCGAGACGCGGCCGGGGAAGGCCGAGCCGCTCCACTGCCGCTGCTGCGCGAGCACGCAGCGCCGCGCGCCGCGTGGGCGGCGTGGGCTCCGGGGTGAGGCCGGAGCGGGCAGGCTCCTCGGGTGGAGCGGACGACGGGGTGAGACTCACGGGGGCCATTGTGCCGCACCGAGACTGAGATGCCGCGTGGGAGTGAGGCAGCCGCCGTGGCGTCGAGGGAGTGTGCAGGACGGCTCGGTAGGCTGCACATCGACGGCGCCATCGGCACCGCCGGCCAGAGGATGTGAGTCGCGGCTGGAGGTTTCCGCGGCCGATGGGTCCCGCCAGCAACTGTGGAAGGAATCCGAGGAACCCCATGAGCGAGAACCCCATGAGCAATGGCTCCGGCGACCCGCAGGAGGAGAACCTGCGGCGTTTCCTGCGCGAAACCTTCGGTGATGCCCTGCCGGAAGAAGCCCTGGCGGGGATGGACCTGTCGGCGCTGGCCAAGCAGGCGAACCTGCCGTCGGACCCCTCCCAGCTGCGGGCTGCCGCCGCGCAAATGCAGCATCTGTTCTCCGGGGGCGGCGATGGGCCGGTGAACTGGAAACTCGCCCAGGATGTGGCCCGTCAGATCGCCTCCGGCTCCACTTCTGTGCCGGGACTCCCGGAGGTCTCCGGCTCCCCCGGCGATCCGGCGCCCACCCCCCAGCAGGTTCGTGAACTGCAGGAGGCCGCGCAGGTGGCGCGGCTGTGGCTGGATCCCGTGCTCGCCATTGACGTGCCGAACCATGAACTCGATGTGGTCAGCCGTGGCACCTGGCTGCACCGCACCCTGCCGCGCTGGCAGTCCACGGTCGAACCGGTGGCTAAGTACATGGCCACCGCAATCGGCGAAGCGATCACCGCGCAGATGCAGAAGCAGGCCATGCCGATGATGCCCGGCGATCCCGCGCAGATGATGGAGCGCGTGGGCGGCACCCTCTTCGGGGTGCAGTTCGGGTATGCGATCGGCTCGCTCGCCCGGGAAGTGTGCGGAACCACCGACCTCTCTCTCCCACTCGGACGCGATGGGGAGCCCGCGCTGCTGGCCGCGAATGTGGAGGATCTGATTCAGGCTCACAGTCTGGATCCGGCGGCCGCGCGGATCTTCCTGGCCACCCGCGAGCTCGCGCATACGGCGCTGTTCTCGGCCGTGCCGTGGCTCGGCCGCACCCTGTTTGCGGCCATTGAGGACTACGCCCGCGGCATCACCCTGGATCTGGATGCACTGGATGACATGGTCCGGCAGATGGACTTCTCCGATCCCTCCACGATGGAGGGCCGCCGCCCCGATGAGATGTTCGTCTTTACCCGCCGGGCCTCTCAGGAGCGCGCCCTGGAGGACCTCGCCACGACGCTCGCCCTGGTGGAAGCCTGGGTGGATCATGTGACCTCCCGTGCCGTTGAGGGCAAGCTTCCGCAGGTTGAGGCGATGCGTGAAGTTCTGCGGCGCCGCCGCGCCGCCGGCAGCCCCGCCGAGGAGATGCTCGCCAAAACCGTGGGTATCGAGCTGCGCCCGTGGCGAGTGCGTGAAGCGCTGGCCTGGTGGGACAGTGTTCTCGCCACCGAGGGCCCCGGCGGGCGTGAAGCGAAGTGGGGTCACCCGGATCTGCTGCCGGCGGCGGAGGTGCTCTCCGGCACCCCGCAGGCTCCGCGCACCGATGTGAGCCCGGATCTGCAGGCAGATGCGGTCGATGCCGGCTCCGGCACCGCGCAGAAGGACGCCTCGGCGCCCTCTTCCCTGGCCGATGTGGAGTTCCCGGCGGACTTTGATGCCGAGCTGGAGAAGCTGCTGGCCGGTGAGGGCACCGAGCAGGCTCCGCGTGAGGACACCCAGGGTGGTGTGCAGGGCTCGACGGACGGGCAGGGCTCGACAGATGGGCAGAGCCAGACGGATGCGCAGGGCCAGAACGGCTCGGATGCTCCGGGGTCCGACGGGGACGACCCGCGCGAGGGCAGCGACGGCGAGGATCCGTCGTCGTCCCGATGACTGATCCCACCGCGGCACTCACGCTGCTGCGCACCGCCCACTCCCCCGGCATCGCCGAGGAGGATCGCCGCGCCTATCTCGACCTTCTCGAGCGGGATGCGAACGCCCTGCACCGGGGTGGTCCCGTGCATCTGACGGCCAGCGCGATCGTGGTGGATGCGCCGATCGAGCATGTGGCGTTGCTCTGGCATGCCAAAGGACGTTTCTGGGTGCAGCCCGGCGGGCACATTGAGCCCGGCGAGGAAAACCTCGAAGAATCCGCCCGACGGGAAGTAGCCGAGGAACTCGGGCTCACCGATCTACTGCGCTACGGGAATGGTCCCGCGGTTCTTCACCGGCACCGTCTGGATTCCGCCTTCGGCACCTGCCGTGAACACTGGGATGTGCAGTTCCTTCTGCGCACCCGCCGTCCGGCAGCCCAGGAACCGCTCATGACGAGCGCCGAATCCCCGCGGGCGCTCTGGGTTCCCTGGCCGCTCATGGGCCGGGATCCGGAGCGTTCCAGCGCGCATCTGCCCGAGGGCACGGTGCCGGATCTGCCCGGCACCCTGGAGGTTTTGGCGCGGGTGGTTGCCGAGGATTCCGGCGCCTGAGAACGCAACCTCGGCAGGGCCTCGGGATCAGTTGCCCGGTGAGGTGCCGGGTTCCTCGGAGAGATGCGGAGCTCTCGGCGCGTTCCACGCCCAGGTGACCCCCTCGAGAAAAGCCTCGGCTTCGGCAGTGCGTGGATACCGCTGGGTGAGAGCCCGGAAGGCAGGGCCGTGATTGGCTTCCAGCAGATGGGCGAGTTCGTGGACGAGCACGGAATCCTGCACCCAGCCGGGCATTCCCTGCAGACGCGTGGAGAGTCGGATCGTGCCCTCACTTGAGGTGCAGGAGCCCCAGCGGTGCTGCTGGCGGGAGGACCACGTCACCGCCGTGGGGCGGGCGCGCCCCTCCAGGTAGCGGACGTTCAGGGCCTGGGCGCGTTGCATCAGGTCCTCATCGCTGCGGGGCGCGGAGCCTCGGCGCTTCTCTTTCTGCGTGAGCTGCTCAATCATCTGTCGAACCCACTGCTTTTCCTCGCGCCGACTGAAGCGTGCCGGGATCGCGACCACCAGATCCCCCTCGCGGCGGGTGATGGCAACGGTGCGGCGCCGACGGGCCGAACGCCGCACCCACACGGTCTCCCCGCGAGGACCTTTGACGCCGGGATGCACGGTGAGATCTGGCATGTCGGAGCTCCTGTTCGAGATTTCTGTCCGATTCTTTCATCGTCCACAGCTGTGCATGACATCGGTGCACGTCAGGGAAGCTTCGGCAGGGAAAGACCTCGCGAGTCCACAGCGCTCCCACCATCGCCCCCTCCCTATCCACAACAGCGACGGGAGTTGTCCACAGTTCATCCCCGATCGGCCTTTGACCGCAGGGGCATCGGCGGGCTACGTTTCCCAGAACGTGGATCCCCGGGATAACTAGCAGGACGCACACGGGGAAGGTGCGCGTGGTGCTGAGCGCCCCCGGGGTTCCACGGCTCTGACCGGCTGACATGCCATCGCAGCGGATCAGGGCCCTCCGACGCCGACCCGTCGCACGCACTTCCTCGGCTCCCCGTGAGCCCCTTGACCCGAAGCGTGCGGCGGGTCGTCTGCTGTTCGGAGACCGATTCGCGCACCGATCGGCTGGCGCACAGGCCTTCACAGACACAAACCGACGGCATCGGCTCCTTCACGCGAGAGTGGTCACCTTCACGCACCTCCAACTTGGCCAAGTGGCCAACTTGGTGGGAGAATCGATACATCACCACCGGTGCCGCAGCAAGATCGCGCGCACCCGATCCCGAAGGAGAACCGTGTCCCCCGCACGCCGATGGTCAGCCATGGCCGTCCTCGTCCTGCCTGTTCTGCTCATCAGCATCGATATGAGCGTGCTGGGCATTGCCGTTCCCGCCATCTCCGCAGACCTGCGCCCCTCCTCCGCGCAGCTGCTGTGGATCATCGACATCTACTCCTTCCTGCTTGCCGGACTCCTCGTGCTGATGGGCAGCCTCGGGGATCGCATCGGGCGTCGCCTTCTGCTCCTCCTCGGCACCCCCGCCTTCGCCCTCGCCTCCCTGATCGCGGCCTTCTCCACCAGCGCCGACATGATGATCGCCGCACGCGCCCTGCTCGGCATTGGCGGCGCCACCCTCATGCCCTCCACCCTCGGGCTGGTGCGCTCGATCTTCCCCGACCGCACCGAGCGTCGGATCGCCCTGGCCGTCTGGTCCGCAGCCTTCTCCGGCGGCGCCGCCCTCGGCCCCGTGGTCGGCGGATTCCTGCTCGAACACTTCTGGTGGGGCTCGGTCTTCCTCATCAATGTGCCGGTCATGATCCTCTTCCTGATCGGGGCGGCCCTGCTGCTGCCCGAATCCAAGGACCCCCAGCCCGGCCCCTTCGACCCGACCTCCGCCTTCCTCTCCATCGCCGGCATCCTCCCGGTCGTCTACGCCTTCAAAACCCTCGCCAAAGGTTTCGAGCCCACGGCGCTGCTCGCCCTCGCCCTCGGTGTGGTTCTGCTGGCCCTGTTCATCCGACGTCAGCGGATGCTCGCCCACCCGATGATCGACCTCAGCCTCTTCTCCCGCCCCGGCTTCTCCGCGGCGCTGCTGGTCAACGTGCTGTCGATCTTCGCTCTGCTGGGCATGATGTTCTTCCTGCCGCAGTACCTCATGCTCGTCAAAGAGGTGAGCCCCATGGCGGCCGGCCTGTGGATGCTGCCGCTTGCAGCCGCCACCATCGTGGGCGCATTCGGCTCGGCAGCACTGGCCCGTCGGATGAGCGTCCGCGCCGTGATTACCAGCGGTGTCGCCCTGCTCGTCGCCGGTCTGCTGGTGGCCACCGCGATCGACCCCGCCGACACCCTCGTGCTCTTCGTGATCGCAACCGTCCTGTTCGGAATGGGCACGGGGCTTGCCGAAACCCTGACCAACGACGTGATCCTCGCGGCCGCACCGCCGGAGCGTGCCGGGGCGGCCTCGGCGATCTCCGAAACGGGCTACGAGTTTGGTGGCGCCATGGGCACCGCCGTGCTCGGAACCGTCGGCATGACCGTCTATGCGAGCGCCCTCGGCCCCCTGCCCGAGCTCGATGAACGCACCGCCGAAGCGGCACGGCAAACCCTCGCCGGGGCCGATCAGATCGCCGACGGGCTTGCCCCCGCGGCTGGACGTGCACTGCATGAGGCCTCCTCTGCCGCCTTCGTGCAGGGTCTCGACGTGGTCGCGGCAATCTGCGCCGGTCTCATGGTGATCGCCGCCATCATTGCCTGGCGCGGTTTCCGCTCCATCTCCACGACGGAGGATGCCGCCTCCCTGAGCGCGGAGCCGATGCCCGCTGAGGGATCAGGCCTCACGGCACCGGCGGCCGAGGATATGTCGGGCATTCCGGCTGAAGGCTCTGCGGCGGGGCCCGCTCACGCCGTCCCGCACACCCGTACGAGCGAGCAACCTTCATGAGCCCGGCACGCCGCGGCCCGCGCCTCTCCCAGGCCGAACGTCGCGAACAACTGGTCCAGGCCGCGCTCGAAGTGATGGCTCGCGAGGGCGCCTGGGCGCTCACCACCCGGGCGGTTGCCGCCCAGGCGGGAGTCCCCCACGGCACCGTCCACTACGCCTTCAGCTCCAAAGACGCCCTGATCCGGGCCGTCCTCGACGCCGATGTGGAGCACGCCTCGCGGATCTTCTCCCCCGCGCAGGCCGCCGATGGTGAAAACGCCGAGCAGACGCTGACCCGCGTCCTCGACGCCTACACCGACCGTCTGCTGCAGGATCCCGACACCGAGCGTGTTCTGCAGGAACTGACGATCCTCGGGGCGCGCGAAGAAGCCCTCCGTGAGGCGGTTGCGGAAAGCACCGCCCAGTACCGGGCGATGGTGCACGCGCTGCTCGAGGCGATCGCGAAGCGCGATGCCCTGCACTGGGATGCGCCGCTTCCGCTGCTCACCGAGCAGTTGCTCGCCCTCGTCTTTGGCGCCACCCTCTCCTGGCTCGTGGAGCGAGATGATGTGCTGCTGCGCGAGGCTTTGCGTGATGCGGGGCGCTCCCTCGCCGGGCGGCTCAGGCCGCCTGGTTCTTGCGCGGGCGACCCCGGCCGCGTTTAACCGCGATCACTTGGCCGGCGTCAAAAATCGCGCCTCCCCACACTCCCCACGGCTCAGCGCGCTGCAGGGCACCCTCCAGGCAGGCTGATCGCAGAGGGCAGTCGGCGCACAGGCTCTTCGCCTGCTCGAGGTCCGCGGGGCGTTCGGAAAAGAACAGGTCCGCCACCTGTCGCTGCTGGCAGGGAAGGCTCACGTCCTTCGCGGATGCGGCCTCGGGGGCGGGCGCGTAGAGGGCTACCGGCGCGGTGCAGGCAGAGTTCGATGCAGGGGTCGTTGCAGGGCTCGTCGCAGGAGCCGATGTAGCGCTCGATGCACGGGCCGATGCACGGTTTGAGGCAGAGTTCGATACAGGGGTACAGAGGTTCGTCATGGTGTCGCTGCTTCACGTCTCGGGTGACGGCGGTGGGCACGGATTCGGTGGCAGATCCCTGTGCCGTCACCGCTGCGGTGACGTGATCGCGACGAGTGCGCCGCTCAGCAGCGAGGCGAGGCCTCGTCAGTGTCGCGGGCAGTCGATGCGGGGCGCGGGGATCAGCGCTCGGTGCGGCGCCATCCACGAGTAGGAGGCGCCAAGGACACCGAGGCGCGGACGCTCGGTGATACCGATAGCGATGTCGATGACAGTGCTGTTGTTCATGGCGAAACCTCCTTTCTCATACCCGCCCCGACAGACCGGGAAGCACATGCGGTACCCGGCTGCGGAAGCAATCCGACGGTGGACGCGATGAGTCTATGACACGACCTCAGCAGCCCGCCAATTATTTTTTGACCTGCGGCGATACCAGATTCATGGCAGCGAGAACAGAGGCCTGGCGAGGCAGATCATCCCTGAGATGAGTCCTCGGATGAGGCCTCCTCGGCGAGCCACGCGAGCAGGTCCCTGCCATGCCGTTCCAGCTTCGTCGGGCCGATCCCGGGGATCGCCAGCATCTCCTCATTGCTGCGCGGCCGACGCTGAGCGATCGCCTCAAGCGTGACATCCGTGAAGACTGTGTAAGCCGGGGCGCCTGCCGCGCGAGCCCGTTCGAGACGCCACGCCTTCATACGTTCCACCAGGCCCTCATCCACGAGCGGAGGGCAGTCCTCGCAGCGTCCGAGCTTGCGCTCACGCGGTGTATCCAAGCCGTCGGCACACACCCGGCACGAGATGTATTCAGTCGTGCCCCGTCGGCCCTTCGTGCGAGTACGCACCCCACCCCCGCGCCGGTTCTCGGCCGGACGTTCCAGGACCGCGTCCAGGAACCGGGTGGGTTTACGCGAGGCGCGCGCCCCCGGGGTGCGGGAACCCGACCAGGTCACGATCAGCTCGTCTCGGGCGCGTGTCAGCGCCACATAGAACAGACGCCGCTCCTCTTCGACCTCCGCCGCGGTTTTCGCCATCGAAATCGGAAGCAAGCCCTCGCTGGCGCCCACCACGAAAACCACCGACCATTCCAGGCCCTTAGCGGTGTGGATGGAGGCGAGGGTGACGCCCTCAACCACCGGGGCGGACTGCGCCTCAGCGCGTTCCTCCAGTTCAGCGACCACATCCGCCATGGTCGCGCCGGGCCGCTCGGAAATCGTGTCGGCAAGCCCCACCAGGGCGTTCAGAGAATCCCAGCGGTCACGAACCGCCCCGGTACCCTCCGGTGCCGAAGGTGACCAGCCCTGCTGGGAGAGCAGGTCGCGCACCGCACGGGAAAGGTCATCGTGTTCAACCATCCGGGCCGCGCGCAGCGTCACCATGGCGCGACGTACTTCCTGTCGCTCAAAGAACTTTTCTCCGCCGCGCACGAGGTACCCGATGCCCCGGGCCGTGAGTGCTTCCTCGAACGCTTCGGATTGGCTGTTGGTGCGGAAGAGAATTGCGATCTCGCTGGCGCGGCGCCCCCCGCGGATCATCTCGGCGATCTGGGTCGCCACTCCCTCAGCCTCACCGGGATCGTCGGGGAAGGACTCGATGCGTGGTTCTACGCCGGAGGGACGTTGCGCAACCAGGGTGAGACGGTGATCCCGGGTACGGCCACGGGCGCCATCCAGCACGGTATTGGCGAGCTGCACGACCTGCGGGGTGGAACGGTAGTTACGCTCCAGACGAATGACCTCGGCCCGACGGAACTCGCGGCGGAAGTCCAGGAGAAAACGGGCACGCGCCCCCGCGAAGGTGTAGATCGTCTGGGCGGCATCCCCCACCACGCACAGGTCATCGCTCGGCCCGAGCCACAGCCGCAGCAGGGCGTGCTGCAGGGTGGAGACGTCCTGGTACTCATCCACGACGAAGTGTCGGTACTGAGCGCGCACCTCGCGGGCGATGTCCTCACGCTCAGCGAGGATGCCCACCATGTGCAGCAGCACATCCTCGAAGTCGATCACCCCGCGGTCCTTTTTAACCTCCTCGTACTGCACGAGGATCCGTGCAATCGAGCGGGCGTCAAAGCCTGCTACCCCCGGGCGGTGTGAACGCTCAGCGGCCTGTGGATACGCCTCCGGGGTCAGCATGCCGACCCGCGCCCACTCCACTTCCGTCACGATGTCTTTGAGCGCTGCCCCATCAACCTGCATATGCAGGCGGCGGCAGGCCTCCGCGATCCCCGCCATCTTGCTCGGCATCAACTCGGGCAGCGAGCCACCGACGGTGCGTGGCCAAAAGAAACGCAATTGCCGAAGCGCTGCCGCATGGAAAGTTCGGGCCTGCACCGCCGGCACGCCGAGGTCACGCAGACGCGAGCGCATCTCCGTGGCCGCCTTATGCGTGAAGGTCACCGCCAGCACATGCCGCGGGTTCAGCTGCCCGGTGGCGACCCCGTAGGCGATGCGGTGCGTGATAGCTCGGGTTTTCCCGGTGCCAGCACCGGCGAGCACGCACAGTGGGGTGCCGAAAGTTCTGGCCACCTCACGCTGCTCAGGGTCGAGGGCAGCAAGGATCGCTTCCGGGTCTGCCGAGGCACGGCCGGGAGCAGATTCGGGCTCTGGACTGGGAACAACGTGGTGCTGGCTCATCACCGACCAGTCTGGCAGAGGGCTCTGACATTTTTGCGCCGTCGAATCCGCTGTGGACGGTTCCGCCTGGGGAGGGGCCGCCACTCTCCTCAGTTGTGCGGAAGCTCCTGCCCGTACCAGTCACGAATCAGGGCATGCCCCATGGATGCGCTGCCCGGCAGCTCCATCTGCCCACTGTGCACCAGTTCCGCGAGCTCCCCACGCTCGACCCAGCGCGCCTCCAGGATCTCCTCGGGCTGCAGGTCCAGCACCTGCTGGCCCGATGCCCAGGCGCGGTAGCCGAGCATCAGGGTGCGCGGAAAGGGCCACGGCTGACTCCCCACATACTCCACCTCGGAAATCACCACACCGGTTTCCTCATGGGCCTCCCGCGCCACGGCCGCCTCGGCGCTCTCCCCCGGTTCCACAAAACCGGCCAACACAGAAAAGAACCCCGGGCGGAACCTCGCCCCATGCGCCAGCAGCAGCCTGTCCTGATCATCTCGAACAGCCATGATCACCGCCGGATCGGTGCGCGGAAACTGCTCGGAGCCATCATGCGGGCAGCGCAAAACCCATCCGCCCATCGCCCCCAGCAGATCGCTTCCACAGAGGGGACAGTGCCGGGTACTTCGATGCCAGGCACCCATCGCCACCGCAGCCAGCGCCACATCCCGCTGCGCCACAGGCAAGCGTTCAGCGACCTGCCGCAGATCACGCAGTGGCCGCCCCGGATCGTCGATCTCCGCGCTCGGCTCGGCCATCTCCACCGCATACAGCGGGGCGCCGTCGAACTCCCCCAGCAGCACCGCCGGGATCACCGCACCACGCCGCGGATCCTGCTCCTCCACCTGCAGGTGTGCCCCGTCGTCCAATTCCCGCACCGGTACCGCACCCGCTCGAGTCACCAGGAAACGTGCCCCCTCCCCCGGCTCATCAGCGCCGGGAGCGTTGCGCGCCAGGGCATCCCGCGCGGAGGAGAGCACCGCTAGCGGGGTGGTCAGATGAGGGCCTCGGATTCGCGCCATGCCCGAAGCCTACGGAAACTGACCGCCCTGGGCGGGTACGGTGGGGCCGTGCACCGCAACTCCTATGCCCTGGCCGCCCTAGCCGCTGCCGCGGTCCCGGGACTGATCCCCGTCAAGACCGCGGCCCTTCCCTCACGCGTTGAAGGTCTCGAGATCGCCGGCGTGATTGGGGAGGATGCTCGACGCGTGGTGGTCATCAGCCCCTCCACGCCCGCAGCCGGCGCCGCGATGGAACAGGATCTGCACGTTGCCGAGTCGCTCCTGGGCACCTCCCTGCGCACCGTGATTCCGCCCGTGCTGGGCTTCGCCACCGCAGAAGATGGTGGGCGCGTTGCCGTCACCGAGGCCCCCGTGGGGCATCCCCTCGCCATGGACGAAGTGGCTGCCAACCCTGAACTCGCTCATGCCCTGGGCAGCGTGATCGCACGGATTCACGCGGTGCCGCGCTACGCCGCCGAAGCAACCGGGGTGGAAACCTACACGGCGCAGGCCCTCCGGGAAGAGCATCAGGGGCGGATGAAACGCGCCCTGGAGGCTGGCCTTCTGCCTGCGGCCGTCGCTCAGCGCTGGGAGCATCTGCTGGCCGATGATGATCTGTGGGACTTTTCCCCGCAGTTCGTGCACGGAGACCTCAGCGAGGACTGCGTGTTCAACCACGGCGGTCGGATCAGCGCGGTGCTGGACTGGCATTCGGCGCGGGTCGGCGACCCGGCGCAGGATCTTGCCTGGCTGATCCCTGCTCTGGATACCGATTCCTTCGATGCCGTGCACAGCGGGTACCGGCAGGAACTGCCGACGGTGCCGCATCGTCGGCTGATCGAACGCGCGCAGCTCCTTGGAGAATTCGCGGTGCTGCAATGGCTGCTGCACGGTGTGGATACCGAGGATCAGGAGATCATCGACGACGCCCGCGGGATGCTCACCGATCTGGATGATGACCTCGCCCAGATCGCGCGTGAGGAAGCGGAGCGAGCCTATGAGGAGATGCAGGAGCATCACGAGCATGAGGCTCATGCGCAGCACCATGACTCTGTGCATGACGGGTATGCGCACGGCTCTCCTGCGCACGACACAGAGCATCGCTACGGGAACGCCGCGCCCCTCACGGACGAGCTTGCCGAGGAGAGCAGTCCCGAGCATTCGAGGCCTCAGCACGACGATCGACGCTAAGCCCGACAGCAGCTCGGCGTGTGTCGGGCCGTCGGTCTGGCTCAAGCGGTGCGGCTCACTCCTCGAATTCTGACGGGCACTCGAACAGCAGCTCCTCGATCTGCTCGGGTGAGGGGTGATCCTTCACCTCATAGGTGACGGAGTCCGGCACGAAATGGAATGCGGTGCGGATCAACTCCAGGGGCAGGCCGGTTTCTTCATGCCAGGCCAGACGGTACAGCGAAAGCTGCAAGCTGCGTTCTTTCAACTGGGACGGTCTGGGGGCACGACCGGTTTTCCAGTCGACGATGATGACGCCCTCGGACCCATCGCTCCCTTCCGGGTCTGCAAAGACGGCGTCAATCACACCGCGCACGCGGGTTAAGCCGATCTGAGTGACCACCGGTTTCTCGATCGCGATAGGCAGGCGCTGCGCCCATTCGCTCTTCTCGAATATCTTTTGCATCTCCTCCAGGTCGAGAGCGACGTCATCATCCTCGACCACAATATTGAGATCCTCCAGCTCAAGCAGCGAGCTGTCCTCGTACTGCGTCTCCAGCCACGAGTGGAACTCGGTGCCGCGTCGGGCCGCGGCGGAGGGGCGGCGGGGCACAGGTCGCAGCAGGTTCAGGGCGGCCGCCCCCGGATCCCTGAGCTGGGTCACCATTTGCGAGGGGCTCTGCAGGACCGGCGTGTGCACCTCGCTGCGGGCTCGGCGCGCCTCCAGGTCGGCGATGACCCGTCGTACTGTTTCTGACGGTTCGGGAAGTTCCTGCTCTCGTGCCTGCGCGAGTAGCTCGCGTGCCCGCTGCACCGCCGCCTCAGAAACACCCGGAGCGGGAGGCCAGATGGCAGTTTCCTGCATTCCTTCCAGAGGATTCGTGCGCGAGAAAGGCTCAACGGTGCGGTTCTCCACGGGGGTGGCCTCCACCGCCTCCTCCAGCAGCTGGGAGCGGATGTTGCGGGTTTTGCGTTGGGAGACCCAGGTCGCGGAGGTGAGCAGGAGGTCGCGGCGCGCGCGGGTCAGAGCCACGTACATGAGGCGGCGGTCTTCCTGCTGGGATGCTTTGCCCTGCTGCGTGCAGAACTCGCTGAAGCGCTCCTCAGCTTCCACCTGGGTGTCAGCGAGGGACCACTCGAATTCGGGCAGTCCTTCCGCGTCCCCGCGCAGCGAGGAGGGGACTGTGGCATCGGCGATCGGGCCGAGCCATCCCTTATCGTTCAGGGGTTTCCGGGCGGGATCCCAGGTTTCGAGGTCCTCGCCTCTCTTGGGAGCGACGGGTTCTTCCCCGAGGCCGGCAACGGCCACCAGATCCCATTCCAGCCCCTTCGCGGAGTGCATGGTGATGATGGTGACGGCATCGGAAATGGTCACCTCTTCCGGCTCCGCGCCCAGGGCAAGGCCCGCTTCTTTCTCCTCGCTGATGTCCAGAAGCGCCAGGTAGGAGCCGAGGCCGGGCTGACGGGCCGTGCGGTAAAAGTCCGCGGCGTGACGCCGCAGGGTTTCGAGGTCGGCGAGTGCCCGGCTCGCTCCGCGAGGAAGGGTCAGGGCATCGGCACCGTCTACGGCATCCTGCGCGGAGTCTGCAGCTGAGGCTTCCGCTGCGTCAGGAGCAACGGGTGCGGCCAGCTGTTCGAGCAGGGCAAGGTCCAGGCCAAGCGCCCGCATCGCGGCCGTCACCAGATCAGGCAGCGGCAGGGGCAGCAGCCGTCGCAGCGTCCGCAGCATCTTTTGCAGGTCTTGTAGCCGCTCCCGCGCCGTGTCGCTCAGGGTGTACCCGTCGAGGCTCTTCCAGCCCGGTGCTGGAAGGTCATCGAGCGCTTCCACCAGGCTGATCTCGTCGGTTTCGTCTTCTTCGTGGTTCCCACGCTCTCGACGCCGACGGGAATTGCTAGCGTCTCTCCACGCACCGAGGGCGGCGAGGTCACGTGCCCCGATCCGGAATCGCGGCCCGGTCAGCAGACGCATCAGTGCATCTCCTCGCCCGGGATCGTATGTGCAGGTCAGAAGTGCACGGACATCGGCAACTGCGGGGCGGTTGAGCAGGCCGCCAATACCCACAACATCCACCGTGAGCCCCGCGGCTTCGAGTTCTTCAGCGAGGACGGGAATCTGACGACGGGTGCGCACCAACACTGCCGCCGAGGCCGGGGGTTGCTGCGGTTTGTCCGCCTGGATCTGCGCACGGGAGCGCTGAATCCAGGCGGCGATTTCTCGCGCCTCCGCCCGTTCATCGGCCGCTTCATAAATGTGAACGGTGCCCGGGCCTGCCTCGGGTCGTGCGACAAGCTCGGGGATTGTCACGGCCTGTGAGCGCTCGCGGAGCGGTTTCGCGATCTGGTTGGCGAGGTCCAACACGGCAGCATCATTGCGCCAGGAGATCGACAGGGTGCGCTGCAGGACCGGCTGCTCCGGGGTCGCAAAGTCGCGCACGAATCCGTCGAGGGAGGCAGCGGAGGCTCCGCGCCAGCCGTAAATCGCCTGCTGCGGATCGCCCACGGCGATGACCGGATGCCCGGGGCCGAATAGCCCGGCAAGCATCTGCAACTGTGCGACGGAGGTGTCCTGGAACTCGTCCAGGAGCACCACCCGGTACATGCTGCGGGCGAGCTGGCAGGCGCGAGGAACCTCCTGGGCGATCCGGGCGGCGGCCGCTACCTGGTCAGCAAAGTCGAGGTGCCCGGTGCGGTAGCGCTCCTGGGCGAAACGCTCGATGACGGGAATCAGCGCTAAACGGTCTTCCAGGCCCGCGATCAGCGTCTTCAGTGCGGCTGGCGTGGTGCGTTTCCTGCTGCCCTCCTGTGCCACGGGAATGGAGGTGAGGTGATGGTGGATCTGCTGGAGTTCTTCCCGCAGCTGACTGGGGGTGAGCAGGTGATCCGAGAGAGAGGACGTCAGGTTGACGACGGCGGCCGTCAGTGTGGCCGGCGATTTATCGGAGATGAGGGAGTCATCCCAGCTTTCGATGATGTCGTACGCCATCTGCCAGGACGCCGAGGCGGAGAGCATCGTCGCTTCGGGACTCAAACCGATGGCGAGGGCGTGTTCGAGGGCGAGGTCTAGAGCGAATCCGTTGTAGGTCTGCACCTGGCAGTGTTGCCCGACCAGTTCATCGTGGCCGGCTACCAGGCCCGTCGGTAGTTCCTCTCCCTGTTCCCGCAGAACACTGGCCAGAGTGGCAAGACGTGAGGCGATACGTTCGGACAGCTCATGGGCTGCTTTCCGGGTGAAGGTCAGGCCCAGCACCTGGCGTGGTTCCAGGATTCCGTTGGCGATCAGCCAGACCACGCGGGAGGCCATGGTCTCGGTTTTCCCGGATCCGGCTCCGGCCACGACGAGGGTCGGGGCGAGGGGGCCCTCGATCACGGCCTGCTGTTCGGGGGTGGGGTCCTGTCGGCCCAGAAGCCGCGCTAAATCGACTGCACTAAACCGGATCGCTGGAGCATCAGTGCTGGTCACAGTTGTTCTCCTTCCGGAACGAGAGTGCAGGAACTGCGCACGGGGCAGGTGCGGCAATGCTTATCGGCGCGTGCTTCCAGGGCTGGGCTGCTGAGGTCCTCTGCAACCTGGGCCACGAGGGTGGAGAACCATTCGGGGTCCTCGCTGCGGT
Source organism: Actinomycetes bacterium (assembly GCA_023389045.1). GTDB lineage: Bacteria > Actinomycetota > Actinomycetes > Actinomycetales > Dermabacteraceae > Brachybacterium. The sequence goes on along the minus strand of JAEWEZ010000070.1, from coordinate 8,190 downwards.
GCAGGGCTGGCTGGATGCGCTCAGACGCTTTGGCCGTACCGGTTCCGACGTAAATCAGAGCGGCTCCGTTCAGACGTTCGGGGGCGTCCTCCCCGAGCCTCTCGTTCAAAGCTCCCTCACGCACAGCAGTCTGGTAGGCAGCCATCTGCAGATCTACGAGGGCATCATCTTTGGATTTCGCGCTGGCACCGGTTTTCAGGTCAGCAACTCGCAGGCCCTTGGCGTCTCCCTCGATCCGGTCGATGGTGCCGCGCAGGGTGACTCGCCCCAGCTGAACGTCAAACCGTGCTTCACAAGCCAAAGGTTCGCTGTGACTACGCAGGTAGGCGTCGAGAACCCGGGTCGCTTCCTCCGTGCGGCGAAGCAGGCGCCGTCCCGACCAGGACGCCTCCAGTCGCAGAGGTGCGAGCCGCTGGTGCATGAGTGCCACCAGGTCCTCGGGCCCGTTCTTGCCGCCTGTCGGGTTCTCCTCGGCCAGGGCATGCAGACACGTCCCGATCGTGGGGGCCGCAGCGCCGGCGCGTCGTCCCCCGGCGCGGGAAAACAACCAGGCCTGGGGGCACTGATGGGCGCTTTCGAGCGCCGAGGGTGAGAGAGCAACGGTGTGTTCCGGTTCAAACAGCGGTGCATCACAGGTGGGCAGCTGGTGATACCAGCGGTCAGGGTCTGTTCCTTCGGCCCCGGCTGATTCCAGATGCAGCAGCATCGCTGCAGCGTGCTGTGCTCGTTCCTCATCTTCGGCGCGCAGATCACGACGCAGAGCCGCGACCAGGCGCCGTGCATCGGGCGCTGGCCCCGGATCGGCGCGCAGGGCATCTCGGTCGACCCAGCCACCTGTCGAGCGCACATGGGTGCTCAGCACGTCAACGAGGGCGGAGGGGCTTTGCTCTTGGCCGTCCACCGCGGTGATGAGGACGCGGGATCGCGCGCGAGCCAGGGCGCTGACGGCCAAGCGGAGCTCATCATTGGCGACGGTGGTGCGCTGGATGGCGCGAAGTTGCTCCACGCTCCCGGCATGGGCGGCCTCATCAGCGGGCAGGTTCAGCACGAGCGGAAGTTCTGCTGCACCGAAAAGGGTGGAGCGTAGCCGCAGATCGGGCCAGGAGCCTTCCTGCACGCGGGCGATGACCACGGTGTCTCGGTGGGTTCCGGCGATCTGTGCGGGGGTGAGCACATCCACCCGGCCGCGGACGGCTGCGCTCGGGGCGAGGGTGTCCTCCACCACGGCCTGTGCCCGGATGGCGGCGGCGAACTGCGCCGCATCGGCATCGGGCCGGCGTTCCACAAAACGTTCGGCGACGGCGAAAAGAGCCACGAGCGCGTCCAAACGGCGGGTGAGTAGACGGGCGCGGGAGTCGTCGCTGTCGTCAGGCGTGCCGAGGGCCGCGATCTGCCACCCAGTGGCAAGGCGCGCAGCGTCCCATGCAGCCCAGAGGGTGTCGAGTGCCCCGGCCTTCACCTGGGTACGGGCCGCCGCGATCATGTCTCGGATCCGGTGGATGGGGGCGGTGTACCGGTCGCGTTCCTGCGGGCCCAGAAGCCCGGGAACATCGTCGAGAAGGAGCGCCCTCGCCAGCAGACGCTCACTGCTGATTCCGCCGAGCGGCGTAGCCGCACGACCGGAAAGATCGCTATCGCCCTGATCTCCCTCCGGCTGATCGTCGGGGGACGGATCCTGCTCAGCGTGGCTCCCGTGCGCAGCCTCGTGGGCCGGGGTGTGATCGGCAGATTCCTTTGCGTCGTCCCCCCGCTGCGCTGCCAGCAGTGCGCGCCGCACGCGACGCAAACGGAGTGCATCAGCATCACCGTAGGGACCGCTCAGCAGACGCTGCGCAGTGCAAGGCTCCAGCAGCTGATCAGCGCGCTCTTCGTCGATCGGATCCGGCCCGGCCGCGACTGCGAGCTCGATGATGGTGAGAAGGTCCGCGACCACGGGTTCATCACGTAGCGGGCCCAACCGCTGCGGGGTGCGGACGGGCAGCCCGGCCCGGCTGAGCTGATCAGCCACCTGCTGCACCACTGCGCCGGAACGGCAGATCACCGCCATATCGTCGTAGGGCACTGCCTCCCGGTGATGTACATCGCGAAGCACGGCCGCAATGGCATGTGCCTCTTCGAGGTCGTCCCCGGCGATGAGAACGTCTACGCCTTTCCCTTCCGACGCCCCTGCGTTGTCGTTCCCCTCGGGTTCGTCTGTCGATGTGGGCATCTCCGCCGGTGCCGAGAGAGCGGGCCGACGGGTCAGGCTCGGGGCACCGGCAAGAGGAAGACGCGCACGGAGGGCATCAACGGCCGCCACCACTGCTGGGCTCATGCCCGGCGGGCGTTCCAGCAGAACCATGTCCTGCAGCGGCCGCGGCGCGGCTTCTCGCAAGCGCACAGCTGCCTCGGGGATACCTCCGCGGAAGGTATCCACGGCAGCATCCGCACAGGAGGTAATGAACAGTCGCACCCCGTGACGGGCAAGGGCGAGAACCAGGGCGATACCGGCGGCGGTGAGGTCCTGAGCGTCGTCCACGATGAGCGTGCGCGGAAGCGGAAGGCCTTGATCATCGGTGCGCAGGGAGTCGAGAAGATCGGCTGCTCTGCCCACCAGGGCGCCGGCGTCGAGACGCGGGCCGGCGTCGAGGGCTGCACCGGATTGCAGGTCAAGAACGCCGAGGTAGTCGCGCATCAGCTCAGCGCCATCGGCCCAGGCAGGGCGGTCACGCTGCTCCGCAAGAGACAGCAAGGCCTCCGGGCTCACTCCGAGTTCTTCTGCACGTGTAATGAGGTCACGCAGTTCAGCACGAAACTCCGGCAGCTCCCTGGCCGTCGACTCCACCTCCAGATGCCAGCGCTGACGCTCAGCAATCAAGTCTTTGAGCAGCGCGTCTTGGTCGGCACCCGTGACCAGGGAGGGCTCCCCACCGCCGTCCCTCAGCGACTGTTCTCGCAACAGCGCATACCCCAGCGCAGGAGGGGTGAGAACGCGAATCTTCTGATGCCCCTGGGCCGCCACCCCCTCCTGCAATCGCAGAGCCTGTGCACGCCGCGGGGAGAGCACCATCACGGGGCCATCAGACTCTGCGTGAGCGGCCGCCGCCAGGGCCAGCGTGGTGCGCCCCATGCCCGGTGCCGCATAGACCAGAACCTCTGCGCCCTGCGCGAATGCCTCCACAACAGCCTGGGATGAGGGCGGTAACGACTCGACCGCTCGCACCTCCGGCAGGCTGGAGAGGTCCGGGGGCAGGAGGCGTGGGCGCGGGGAGCGCTGAGCTGTCCGATCGGTCGGCGAGGTTTCTTCAGGTACCGACACCGCCATCCCTCCTGTCCTGTTTCCGCCCCGACAACGTGCCTGCTGTGACCACGCGGGGGCACTGGCGCGGTCACGGGATCTATGGGATCACCGGGGTCTGACAAACAAGAGGGGAACATCTCGATGGATCCACTCTCGGCGTCACACTCCCCCATTCTCGCTGTCTCCTCTCCCGCATGGTGGGATCTGGGTTTCCACCGCACCTCAGTGGTGTGTTTCCAGGCCCTGACCTTCACGCTGCGCTTTCGAGCTCAGCTCCACGGTGCCGCTCGTTTCTCCGCCTCCTTTCAGGATTTTCGCCTTGCCTTCTATCGCCCCTTGTCCCTGACTCACGTCCGATACAGGTACAGTGACCGAACCGACGTATCGCCAGTGCAGCACCGTGGCGGCATCGGCACCCGCGTCGAGGGTGTGCCCGCCGCACCCGTGTTTCACTGCACGATCGACAGACACCGAATCACCGTCGTCGCCCCTATGCCGACGCAGGACGCACCCCGGAGGCCCCCATGTCCAGCACACCCCGGATGCCCCGCGAGCAGCGCCGAGCCCAGCTCCTCGAACTCGCCACCGATCTGTTCACCGAACGCGGATTCCAAGCAACCTCGATGGACGACATTGCCTCGGCTGCCGGTGTCACCAAGCCCGTGCTTTACCAGCATTTCGCTTCCAAAGAGGACCTCTACGGTGCGGTGGTGGAGATTACCGGGGCCCGGCTTTTGGACGCCGTCGCCTCCCTCGCCGAGCTTCCCGGCCCCACCGAGGATCGGGTACGTGCCGGTATCACGCGCTTCTATGACCTGGTGAACCTGGATAACGCACTGCGACTGTTCACCGGGTATGAACTGGTCTCGGAGGACCTCGCCGCTCGCGTAGCACAGGTTCTCGATGAAATGTCTGTTTCCCTCGCCACCGTTCTCGCCGCGCACCGGCGCTATCACGACTCGCAGGCACGCATCGTGGGTCGTTCCCTCATCTCTCTGACCCGGAGCACCGCCATGCTGCTGCATGAAGCGGCCGATGAGGATGAGCGCCAGCAGATCCTGAACGATGTCACCACCCTGGCCGTGCACGGGCTGAGCGCCTTCACCCCGATCGAAGGCTCCGACGCCTCTTCAGAAAGCAACTGACGACCTCCGATTCCTCCCCCGTCGGACGTATCCCCACGACCCCACGCCCGAAGCACGCCATGAGGCCCTGCCGGGATAGAGTGGCGAGCGCGCCACGGAGGTTCTCCCCGCTGGCCGCTCTTAGCCCTCACGGTCCGGCTTCCGCCGGGACGATCTGGCGCCGCGCGGCGGCGCAGGAAGGACATGCGCTGTGGAAATCCGTATCGGCATCCAGCACTCCCCCCGCGAAATCGTGATTGAGTCGAGCCTTGATACACAGGAGCTGCAGACCCGTCTGCGCGAAGGCATCGATCAGGGCTCCACGATCTCTCTGGAGGACACTAAGAAGGGCCGCCTGGTGCTGGTCCCCGGCGCGAAGGTCGCCTACGCCGAGATCTCCTCGGATGAGCCGCGCCGCGTCGGCTTCCTCGGCTGAACCATGACATCATGAGTGAGCAGCCCCGCACCACCGACGAAGAAACCGACAGCCCCGCACCAGCAGAGGATGCTGTCACCCCGTCCGAGACCGCCGTTGGATCACGGCGACGCCGACGCGCTCTGAGCATCGCAAGCGCCGCCGTGGTGGCGCTCCTCGGGGCGATCGTCGGAATCCTCTTGGTCCCGGCCACGCCCGTGGATGTGGGGCCGCTCAAAGCCGCTGTTCACCTGCGTCCCTCCCTGCACTCGCAGACAGCGATCCTGCTGCCGCCAGTGGGCGAGGTTGTTTTTGATACCCACAGTGCGCCCGTACGGGTTGAGGCGCGAGTGCGTACGGTTGACATCGCCAAGGCGCAGGAACTCTTCGACCATCCCGAGGGACTCAAGGACCTGGAGCGTACCGCCCCGGATGCGATCAGCCGGGCCGTCGTTCTGAACACCGTGCTGAATACGCTGGGTGCCGCCGGTGGGGCGGGTATCGCGGTGGCTCTCACCTTCCGTCGGGTCCGACGCTCCCTGATCAGCGCAGGGGTTGCGACCGCGGTGGTGCTCGGCACCGCGACCGGTGCCTATCTCACTTTCGCCCCGCAGTCACTGAAGCAGCCGCGCTTCGACGGGCTGCTGTCCCAAGCCGCGTACATCGCTGATCTTGGGCAGGGAAAGGCGGTGGACTACGCCTCCTACCGCAAAACCCTCGCCGAGTTCGTCAGCCAGGTCTCCGCGCTATACATCGCTGCGGATTCCCTGCCCGTGGGCTACGCCCGCGAGGACCTGATCACCGTTTTGCACGTCTCGGACTTCCATTCCAATCCGCAGTCTTACGACGTGATCGAACAGATCAGTTCCCAGTTCGATATCGACATGGTGATCGACACCGGCGACATCATTTCCTGGGGCACCCCGTGGGAAAACGACATGGTCACCGCGATCTCGAAGATCGACGCGCCCTACGTGTTCATCAAGGGCAACCACGATGGTGAAGCGACCGCCGCGAAAGTCGCTGAACAGCCCAATGCGATCGTGCTGGATAACTCGGTGGCCACCGTCGAGGGCCTGACCATCGCGGGCATCGCCGATCCACGCTACGCCGCCGATGACGACTCCGATGCGGGCGGCTGGCGTGAGGGTGACCGGGCCGTGGCCGCCTCCGGTTTCCAGCTCGGAGAAACAATCGACGCCTACAACGCCGAGCACTCTGATGCCCCGGTCAATGTGGCCCTCTTCCACGACCCGACCCAGCCCAATGGCCTGCTGGGACGCGTGGATCTCGTGCTCTCCGGTCACATGCACCGTTCGATCATCGAACTGGACCGTGAAGGCTCCGGAACGGACTGGCTCACCGTCGGTTCCACCGGGGGTGCCCTGGCCTCCGGCGGGGTGATGCCGGTGCTGGACGGTGAGCAGCCCCTGGAGCTTGCCGCGCGCATGCTGTACTTCGATCGCACGACGAAACGACTCGTCTTCTATGACGACATCGTGATGGGCGGCCTCGGTCTCGTCTCGGTTTCCGTGAACCGGCATCAGATGCCCACGGAGGAGACGCCGCTGCGCCGCCCCGACGACGCCGTCGCCCCTGATTCCCCGATTGACCAGGAAGAAGGCGAAAGCGTTCCCGACTCCGAGCGCGTCACTCCGCCGAATCCGCAGAGTCCCCTGCCGCCGAGCGATGGCGGCGGCGCAACACCCACCCCGTCGAGGAAGCAGCCCACCCCATCGGAGGATTCCGAGACGTGACCCCTCTGACCTCCCGGGGCTGATCCATGGACCAGCCCCGAGGGCTGCGGGCTACCATGGCGGAGGAAACATCCACCTCAGAGAGTTGAACTGTGCCCGAAAGCAACCAGCACACCCCCGAGGCCGCCAGCAGCGCCTCCGCCGTCGAGCAGAGCTCCGGCATCCCCGATCCCGCGGCCCGCGCCGCCGGCGCCACCGAGACGGCGATTGCCGAGACCGTCCCCGCCGCCCAGACTTTCGCAGACTTTGACGTCCGCCCCGACATTGTCGAGGCCCTCAAGGCGAAGGGGATCGTGATTCCCTTCCCGATTCAGGCGATGACGCTTCCGGTGGCTCTCGGCGGCCGCGACATCATCGGCCAGGCCAAGACCGGCACCGGCAAAACCCTCGGCTTCGGTATCCCGATGCTGATGTCCGTGGTGGCCCCCGGTGAAGACAATCCGCTGAACCTGCCGCTGGGCAAACCCCAGGGCCTCGTGGTCCTGCCTACCCGCGAACTGGCCATCCAGGTGGCGAAGGATCTCGAGGATGCCTCCACCGGGCGCCCGGTGCGGATCCTCACCGTCTACGGCGGCCGTGCCTATGAACCGCAGATCGAAGCGCTTGAGAAGGGCGTGGAGATCGTGGTCGGCACGCCGGGCCGCCTGATCGACCTGATGCGTCAGAAGCATCTGGACCTCTCGCATGTGCGCACGGCCGTGCTGGATGAGGCCGATGAGATGCTCGACCTCGGCTTCCTCGAGGACATCGAGAAGCTCCTGCACGCGGTTCCGCAGCAGCGTCAGACCATGCTGTTCTCGGCCACCATGCCCGGCCCGATCCTGGCCTTGGCTCGCCGCTTCATGCAGCGTCCCACACATATTCGCGCCCACGATCCGGGCGATGAATCCCGCACCAAGGCCGATATCAAGCAGGTCGTCTACCGCGCCCATCAGCTCGACAAGATCGAGGTGCTCGCGCGCATCCTGCAGGCCCGTGAGCGTGGCCTGAGCATCGTCTTCATGCGCACGAAGCGTGAGGCCGACCGGGTGGCCGGTGACCTCGAAGCCCGCGGTTTCGCGGCCGCTCCCCTGCACGGTGACCTCGGCCAGGCGGCGCGTGAGCAGGCTCTTCGCGCTTTCCGTCACGGCAAGGTGGATGTGCTGGTGGCCACCGATGTGGCTGCCCGCGGTATCGACGTGGAGAACGTCACCCACGTGGTCAACTGGAACTGCCCCGACGACGACAAGACCTACCTGCATCGCACCGGCCGCACCGGCCGCGCCGGCAAGAAGGGCACCGCCGTCACCTTCGTGGACTGGGAGGATCTGGCCCGCTGGTCGCTGATCGCCCGCCAGCTGGGGATGGATTCCACCGAGGCGGTGGAGACCTATTCGACCTCCCCGCATCTGTTCACCGACCTGGATATCCCCGAGGGCACCAAGGGCACGCTGCCGAAGGAGGCGCGGACCCGCGAGGGCCTGGACGCGGAGGAGATCGAGGATCTTGGTGGCCCGGATGCGCGTCGTGAGCGCTCCGGTCGTGGCGGCCGTGGTGGTCGCGGTGGGCGCGGAGGCCGCGGCGGGAAGGATTCCCGCGGCGCGAAGGATGCGGAGGGCTCGCGTGGCCGCCGTG
>JAEWEZ010000029.1 GCA_023389045.1 Actinomycetes bacterium | reverse complement strand
GCCCACTGGCCATAAGTGATGTCGGCCCCCGCATGCATCGCACCGAAGACGACCACGGAGTTGAGCGCACCGTGGAGCATCCCGAGGCCCACCACCAGGAAGCCCGAAATGATCGAGTTCATAAAGGTGGCGAAGTCACTCGAGCCTGACTGGCTCATGCGTGTGATGAGCGTGATGGTGAAGCCGGCAAGCAGGGCCAGGCCGATCTCCTTCGCGGTGAGGCGGCCCTCGAAATAGCCGGTGGCGGTGTCGATCAGAGTCTGCTCAAAGCGCGGGAAGGCCAGCACCACGATCCACATAAAAGCCCAGCCGCCGGCCAGGTTGGTCACGATCGTGACCACCCAGAGTCGCACCAGTTGCGTGAGGGTTCTCTTCTTCGCCGCCACCGCATTGATCGGCACCAGGAACTCCTCGGTGAACAGCTCTGAGTGTGCGAGCCGCAGGGCGTAGAGGCCGATGCCAAAGGCGGCGCCTCCCAGCAGCTTTGACCCGGTGGCGTCGAGTACGGCGAGCATGGCCATGATGCCGAGGGCCACGTCGATGCCGCCGAACAGGCCGGTGATAACGAGGGCACGCCAGGTGCGGTTCAGCCGTTCGGACCCCTCGGTGACGGTGGACTCGAACTCCTCGACGAGCTCATCCTCTAGGGCTTCCTTGGCGGCGGAGCCGGAGGCCGGGTCGGTGGAGGGGGCGGTGCTCTCGGCGGTGTTCTCGTTGCTGCTGTCGTGGGCAGCGTCGTCAGCGGTGTGGGTTGCGCTGGCATCGGAGGTGTCGCGGGGCTCGCTCATGAGCGGGGGGTCTATTGAGGAGTCAGGCTCGCGCTCGGGTCGATTGGCTGCGCTGAACTCAATCAGCCGACTCGGGGTAGCCGCCGGAGCCGATTTAGATTGGCTGTGCCGTGGAGGACTGGCGCTATTTGGTCGACTGCGGCGTATATGTCGTAGTCGGCGATATTCCGCCAGTTGCTCGCCGGTAACTGGCGGGCGGGGACGGTGGCGAGGGGTTTGCTGGGGGCGGGGACGGTGGCGAGGGGTGTGCTGGGGCGGGGAAAGGGTGGCGGCTGGGGTGAGGCTGCCAGCAGCGGGAGGTGCGGGGGAGGGCAGCGGCGATGAGCTGTGATTTTGCCGCGCCCTTCACAGACTTACCCGAAACCCTTAGTATCTAGAACGCAGAGTATCGCTAAGCACTTCCGCTACGCGGGGCACCGGCTCTCAGCCCGGCCACCCAGGCCGGGATTGGGGTAGCGACTTGCCGAGCAACCAGCCCGGTAAGAAGCCACAGCATCTGCCCGGTTATGAACCGAGCACACGCCCGGCCACCAGCCGAGCAAGCAGCCCGCCAACCGAGCAGCCCAGCAGGCCACCCCTGCCGTGCCGCCCCGCATCGCCACCGTCGAAGGAGACCCCGTGCCCGAGGCCGTCATCGTCGCCGCCGCCCGCTCACCCATCGGCCGTGCCCGCAAGGGCTCGCTGAAGGACCTCCGCCCCGATGACATGGCCGCGCAAATGGTGCGCGCCGCCCTCGATCAGGTGCCGGCCCTCGACCCCGCCACCATCGACGACCTGCAGCTCGGCTGCGCCATCCCCGAGGGCTACCAGGGCGGCAACCTCGCCCGCATCGTGGCCTCTCGCCTGGGGCTCGACACCGTTCCAGGCGCCACCGTCACCCGCTTCTGCGCCTCCAGCATCCAGACCACCCGCACCGCCTTCCACGCCATCCGCGCTGGCGAGGCACGCGCGATCATCTCCGCCGGCGTCGAATCGCTCTCGCTGGGCACCGGTCGTCTGATCGACGACGACGCCCGCGACCCCCGTTTCCAACCCGCCTGGGAGCGCACCGAAAAGCGCGCCTGCCGCGATATCCCCGCCCCCTGGCACGACCCGCGTGCGGATGGCGAGGAGCCCGATCCGTACATCACGATGGGCCACACGGCCGAGAACGTGGCCGAGCTGCGCGGTGTCTCTCGCGAAGCGCAGGACGCCTACGCCGTCGAATCGCAGCGTCGCGCCGAAGCCGCTATCGCCCGCGGTTTCTTCGAGCGCGACATCACCCCGCTCACGCTGCCCGATGGCACGGTGATCAGCGCCGATGATTCCCCGCGCCCCGGCACCACCCTCGAGAAGGTCGCGGGCCTCGACGCCGCGTTCCGCCCCGAGGGCACCGTCACCGCCGGCAACTGCTGCCCGCTGTCCGACGGTGCCTCCGCCCTCGTGGTCATGGATGCCGATTACGCCCGCGACCTCGGCATCACGCCGCTGGCGCGGATCGTCTCCACGGGCGTGAGCGGCCTCAGCCCCGAAATCATGGGCCTCGGCCCGGTCGAAGCCACCTGCAAGGCCCTCGCGCTCGCCGGCATGAGCATGAGCGATATCGACCTGACCGAACTGAACGAGGCCTTCGCCGCGCAGGTCATCCCCGCGATGGAGGACCTCGGCATCGACCACGACCGTCTGAACGTCAACGGCGGCGCGATCGCCCTCGGCCACCCGTGGGGCGCAACCGGCGCCCGCATGATCACCACCCTGTTGAACTCCCTGCGTGAGCGCGATGCCGAGCGTGGCCTGGCCACGCTCTGCGTGGGCGGCGGCCAGGGAATGGCTCTCATCGTCGAAAGGATGTCCTGATGTCCCCCCAGAATCAGTCGGCTCAGAATCAGTCTTCCCAGCACCCCACGGACGTACCCGCACAGGATCGCCCCGCCGTCCACACCGAGCGCGCTGTCGTGAGCGCCCCCGATGCGAGCGCGGCGAGCCCCGAGAAGCTCCTGCCGCGCACCGCCGACCACTACGGCCTGTTCGCGGATGTGTCGGGTGAGGACCTCGATGCGTGGGCGGCGGCCCGCTCCATGGCGGAGCATGTGCTTCCGCGGATCGACGAGTGCTGGGACCGCGGCGAGTACCCCACCGATCTGATCGGTCGTCTCGCCGAGAAAGACCTGTTCATCGACGGGATGGAGATCCCCGGGCACCGCCACACGAGCCCGCTCGGCACGGGCCTGGTCAATATGGAGCTGAGCCGCCTGGATGGGTCGGTGGGCACCATGGTGGGTGTGCAGGGCGGTCTTGCTCTGCGCTCGATCGTGCTGCTTGGCTCGCAGGAGCAGAAGGACCGCTGGGTCGAGCCGGTTGCGACGGGTGAGGCTTTTGCAGCCTTCGCGCTGACCGAGCCGGATCACGGCTCCGATTCGGTCTCGCTGGAGACCTCGGCGCGCCGCGACGGTGACCACTGGGTTCTGAGCGGCCAGAAGCGTTGGATTGGTAACGGGGCCGGCGGGCATCTCACCGTGGTGTGGGCGCGGGTTGATGATCCCTCCGACGAGGCACTGAATGGCCAGGTCAGCGGCTTCCTCGTGGAGCAGTCCACGCCCGGTTACAGCGCTGAGGTGATCCGCGGTAAGACGGCTCTGCGTGCCATCCACCAGGCTCACATCACGCTTGATGAGGTGCGTATCCCGCTGGACTCGCGTCTGCCGGGGGCACGTTCCTTCAAGGACACGGCGCGGGTGCTGTTTGCGACGCGCGCCGGCGTGGCCTGGGGCGCGCTTGGGCACGCCACCGCCTGCTACGAGGCGGCCCTGGAGCACGCCACCAAGCGCATCCAGTTCGGTCGCCCGCTTGCCAAGGCGCAGCATGTGCAGGTGCGTCTGTCCGACATGCTTGCCACCCTCACCTCGATGCAGCTGCACTGCCGACGCCTCGCGGAGCTGGAGGCTGCCGGTGCGGTGAGCGCTGAGCAGGCTTCGCTCGCGAAGGTGCACAACACGCGGGGTGCCCGCGAGATCGCCGCTAACGCCCGCGATCTGCTCGGCGGCTCCGGGATCCTCCTGGAGAACCGGGTGGCGCGGCATATGGCCGACATCGAGGCGTTGCACACCTACGAGGGCACCGACACTATGCAGTCCCTGATTGTGGGGCGTTCCGTCACCGGGACCAGCGCTTTCGTCTGATTTTCAGCCGACGGAACGCTCCACGCAGTATCCGTCTTCGAGCACCGTGCGGATCGTCGCGATGCCATTGGCGTCGATCCGCACGGTTTCTTCCACCTCGGGCCCGTTCTCGCATCGCTTCACCGGCACGGCAGTGAGGTCGCGCCCGTCGCGCAGCTCAGGATCAAAGGGGACGACCACTTCCGCGAGGGCGGTCAGATCCCCCGTGGTTTCACCGGCTCCCGCGGCAGGGAACTCCACGTAGCGGAACCAGCCGACGTTATGGGCGGCCCGGTAGCGTCGCACGACGGTGATCGAGCCGTCCTCGGCGGGAACCGTGCCGGGCGCGACCAGCGGATCAAAGGTGACTTCGGCGCCGTCGCGGGCCTCGCGGAACACGCCGATGCCGCGGGTAAGCCGGTCACGCAGACGGAAACCCGCCTCCGGGTCGGCAGCGATGGCCAGGCCAATCGCCGTGGAGGCCGAGGGATGTGGGGAGCGGTGCACGCGCCGCCCGAAGCGGTCGCGCAGCATCCGCGCGACGAGGGGGAGCGCGGTGGCGCCACCGACCAGGTAGATGCCGGCAAGCTCGGTATCGGCCAGAGCCCCACCCTCCGCGAGGAGCGGCTCCATCACCTCCAGGGTGGCCTCGACAAGCGGCGCGGCCTGCTCATAGAAAGCGTCCACGCGCACGGCGACATCCGCCTCGGGCAACTCCACGAGGGTGCGGCGAGACTGCGGGGTGATGCGCTCCTTAGCTAGACGCGCTGCCTCCAGCAGTTCGGCCTCGCAGGGCGCGGACGCGCTGCTGCCCTGCTCAGCAGTGATCTGTTCAGCGGCGATCTGTTCCGCGGCTAGGCGTGCCAGAACAGCGTCGAAGTCGTCTCCGCCCAAACGCGCGAGGCCCGTGGAGCGCTCCACATCGTGATCGGTGCCGTTGATCCGCACCACGGATGCATCGAAGGTGCCACCGCCCAGGTCGTACACCACCACGCCGGTGCGGCGGGAGGTGAGCGCCCGCGGATGGCGGTGGGTGAACTCGAAGGCGCCGGCGCTCGGCTCATTGACCAGCGCGATCACCTCGGCGCCGGCGCGCGCAAAGGCATCCAGGGTGAGCAGACGCTGCGCACTGTGGGCATGTGCGGGCACGCCGAGAACGGCCTGAATCGGCTCTGCCTCGTCGGCCCCGAGGGAACGACGGACCTGCTCCAGCACATGCCGTGCGAAGGTTTCGAGCACCTCCCCGAGCAGGCGGTGCTCTGCCCCGATCGGCACGGCCGTGGCGGCGGTGACATCGGGGGAGGAGAGCAGGCGTTTGAAGGAGCGTGCCTGCGGTGCCTGGCCGTCGTTGAGGGCAAGCGCTTCCCAGCCGCACACGATCCGCTCACCATCCAGGGCCACCACGGTGGGGAGGTGATCATGCTGGTCGCCGAACACATCCTCCATTCCGAGCACGGGATAGTTGCCGCGGTCTACCGCAGCCACAACGGTTCGAGTGGTTCCCAGATCAATGCCGACACGCATGGTTCGAAGGGTAGCGATAGGCCCTGACAAACGAGTCACCCGGAGGGCCTACGGGATGTCTACGGACCCGGACCATCCCAGGGTCGTAGCAGACATCGACCATGGATTGCCCCCGAAATCCGCTGCCAGGTGTCAGTCTTATGCCGTGACGAAGGATCAGAGCACCCCGGGCGTCGGCCCTACGCTGCCCGGTGAGCGGCAGACGGGCGCCGAGCCCGCAGGCCCGGAGCAGCCCGGGGAGCAGGCAGGTGAGCAGACGGGCGAGCAGCAGAACGCACAGCAGAACGCGCAGGTCACCCCCGCTGCTCCCTGCGAGCCGGATACCGCGCCCCGCTCGCGTGGTCTGACCGCACTGTCTGTGCTCGACCTGCCGATCGTCCGCCGCCACCACCTGGATGCCGAACTGCTGCTGGAACTGTCTGGCGCCTCGCGCCTGGGCGATCTACGTCCCTCCATCGTGGTCGAGGAACCGCTGCTGGCCGACCTCACCCTGGAAGACCCCTCGCAGTTCGCGGTGCGCACCGCGGAAACCGTGGCGATCGGCCAGGAACTGCGCGCCTCCCTGGAGCACGGCGTGGTGCTCGCGCTCGCCGAAGTGCACCCCGCCCGGCTCGGCAAACTGGAGCATCTGATCGGCGAGGGTCTCGTGCACCGTGCGGGGCCGCTCGGCGCGAATGGTCTGCAGCCGATTGCGATCAGCCCTCGCGCCGTCGTGGAAGCCTGGTGTGCGCAGCCCGGCCCCCGTCGTGAATTTCTCCGGCATGCCCTTGCCGGCCTCGACACTCTCACGCTGCGCAGCGGCGTGGTGCGCTCCCTGCGCGTCGCGGGGGTCTCGGTGATTGAACGCAGCGCTGTGCTGCGTTTTGCCCGCCATCCGCGGGTTATCGCCTACGCGGCGGTGCTCCTGTATTCAGCGCTGCGCGCGCTTCCGGTCACGCTGGTGCCGGGTTTCGTGGGCAAACTCTGGGTGCTGTGGACGATCGACCTGGTCACGGCCCTGCCGTACACCTGGGGCATCATCGCGATGGTTGCCGCGCGGACGCTGCCGATGCGTCTTCTGGGCCTGGTGGTCGCGGTGGTGACCTTTGTGGCGCCCTACCTGTACTTCTGGAGCCACGGCAAGGACTACCCCTTGAGCGTGAACCTCGTGGTGATCGGGATGATCGTGGGCGCGATTGCCCTGGAGGGGGTGCGCTGGCTGCGTGACCGTCAGGTGGCAGCGGGCCTTCGTGCCGCTCCCGACGCGCGGCGCTGAGACTCCCCACGCGCCGCAGAGCCTAAGTACTTCAGAGTTCCGGCGCCTCCGTCGCGCTCTTGCGCGCGATCCGTCCGTGAATGGTCCGCAGCGCGCCCGAGAGCATGAACCAGCCGCCGCTCACCCAGAAAATGATGACCGCCACGAGCGGCTGCTCCGGGTGGGTGACCACGAGCCAGGCCGAGGAGCCGATCCAGGCGACCGCCGCGAGGATGTTCGGAACCATCAGGTGCTTCACGCGGAAGGGATGCGTGTAGTGCGTGGGGATGAGGGTGGCGATGGCGAGCAGCACGATCACCACCCCGTTGAAGGCTGCGCCCGTCCCCAGCAGGTACAGGATGAGCGCCACGACGTTCCACGCCGCGGGGAAACCGACGAAGTAGTGATCGGTGGACTTCCAGCGCTCATTGGCGTAGCAGAACATCGAGGAGATGAGGATCAGCGCCATCAGTGCGGCGCCCACGAGGCGCGGGCCCGACGGCAGATGCGCCACGATGAACATGGCCGGGATGAACGTCCAGGTCAGATAGTCAATGACGATGTCGAGCGCACTGCCGTCTAACCACGGCACCACCTCTTTGACGCGGGCGTGGCGGGCGAGGGTGCCGTCGAGCCCATCCACCACCAGGGCGATGCCGAGCCAGAGCCACATCATCGCGATATGCCCGTCGACCAGCGCGAAAACGGCGAGGGTGGCCCAGAGCAGCCCGGAAAGGGTGAGGGCGTGAACCGACCATGCGGCGATCTGCGCCCCGATGCTGTGCGTGCCGGAAGTGGCCGCCGGCGCGGATACCGAGGCAGAAGCGGGAGGCGCTGCGGAGGCAGAGTCGGAGGCGCCAACGGTGGGTGCCGCGGCGCCCGAGGGGGCGGCGTCTGCGGCGGAGGAAGCAGAGACAGGGTCAGTGGTCACCGCACCACTGTGCCAAATCTCCGGGCGCGGCGCGCGGAAGCAAGGCCCCGGGTCGGGGAGGTGCCCGGGACGGCCACGTCGAAAGGAGGGGTGGGGCCGACGGGCCAGATGCGCGAGAATGGATTCCATGACGAGCACCGAGAGCACCCCCACCGCAGCCCCGTCGGACCCCGCGAAAAGCAGCGAGACCAGCGCTGATACCAGTGTTCACAGCGGCATGGAGACGTCGGCGCAACCCGCGGAAACCGCCCCTGCCCGCGGCGGTGCCGACTGGTGGCGCCAGGCCGTTGTCTACCAGGTCTACCCGCGCAGCTTCGCCGACACCGATGGTGACGGCCTGGGTGATATTCGCGGCATCACGAGCCGCGTCCCCTATCTGCGCGAGCTCGGCGTGGACGCCCTGTGGCTGTCACCCTTCTACCCCTCGCAGCTCGCCGATGGCGGCTATGACGTGGACGATTACCGTGATGTTGATCCGCGCCTGGGCACCCTCGCAGATATGGATGAGCTGATCGCGGCGCTCCACGAGAACGGGATGAAACTGATCGTGGATATCGTCCCGAACCACACCTCGAACCGGCATCCCTTCTTCCTGGAGGCGCTTGAGGGTGGTCGCGGCAGTGCCGCGCGTGAACGCTACATCTTCCGTGAAGGCGCAGGTCCCGACGGGTCAGAACCGCCCACGGACTGGATCGCCGCCTTCGGTGGTTCGGCCTGGGAGCGCGTTGAAGACGGTCAGTGGTATCTGCACCTGTTCGCCCCCGAGCAGCCGGATCTGAACTGGAACCACCCCGATGTGATCGCCGACTTTGAACGCACCGTGCGCTTCTGGTGCGACCGTGGGGTGGATGGTTTCCGGGTGGATGTTGCGAACCTCCTGAAGAAAGACATCGCCGCGGACGCCACCACGATGCCCTCCCAGGCGGAGATCGACGCGATGCCCGATGTGACCGGCACGCATCCGCTGCGCGACCGCGATGAGGTGCAGGAGATTTACGCCGGGTGGCGGGCGATCATGAATGAGTACGATCCGCCGCGCACGGCCGTGGCCGAAGCGTGGGTGGCAACGGCCGAACGTCGGGCCCGCTATGCGAATCCCGCGAGCCTTGGCCAGGCCTTCAACTTTGACCTGCTCGAACAGGAGTTTGACGCCCCCTCCTTCCGGCGGGTGATCGACGCGAATCTGCAGGCTGCCGCACAGGCTGGCTCCTCGACAACCTGGGTGCTCTCCAACCACGACGTGGTGCGTCACGCCACCCGCTACGGTCTGCCGGAACTGGAGGATCCCGCCCTGCCGAAGCGGGGAACGCGCTGGCTGCTGTCGGGTGGGCGGCAGGAGGACGTCGATGTGGCCGGGGGTCTGCGTCGGGCCCGCGCCGCAACCCTCTTCATGCTGGCGCTGCCGGGATCGGCCTACATCTACCAGGGCGAAGAACTCGGGCTCCCCGAGGTGGGCGACATTCCCGATGCGGCACGGCAGGACCCGACCTTCTTCCGCAGCCCCGGGGTGAGCGTGGGGCGCGATGGCTGCCGGGTTCCGATCCCGTGGGAGGCCGACGGGCCCTCGCTCGGATTCGGTGAAGCTGCCCCGCATCTGCCGCAGCCGGAGAGCTTCGCCGAGCTTTCGGTGGCCTCTCAGCAGGGCGTGGAGGGGTCCACCCTGGAGCTGTACCGCACCGCCCTGCATCTGCGTCGTGACCTGCAGACGGAAGAGACACTCGAATGGCTGGAGACGGGCCGCGAGGATGTTCTGCATCTGCGCCGCCCCGGCGGCTGGGAGGCGCTGCTCAACACCGGGCAGCAGCCCTACCCTCTGCCGGAGGGTGAGGTGCTGGTCGCTTCGGCACTCCTGGATGACGGGGAACTGCCCGGGCAGACTGCGGTCTGGCTGCGTACGGCTCAGTAAGCCGGGCCAGCCCGGCACAGCTCAGTAAGCCGGGGTCAACCCCTCACGGGCCCCGTCGGCCCCTCAGCGCCGACGGGCCCGCCGCACCAGCTTGAGGATTTCCTCGATCCCGAGCACCATCGCGCCCGCCCCGAGGGCGAGCAGCCAGTGCTGCCACTGCAGATGCGTCGTGCCGAAGGCCGATTGCAGCAGCGGCACATGCACCACGGCGATTTGCGAGATCACTCCGAATCCGAGGGCGAGCCAGAGCCAGCGGTTCGTGAACAGGTGGTTGAAGGCGCTGGCGCGGTCCGAGCGGGAGTTCAGGGCGTTGAACAGCTGCATCAGCACGAGCGCCGTGAAGGCCGTGGTGCGGGCCGCCGCGAGCTGATCCTCGGTGGGTGTCAGATGTTCGAGCCCGCCCAGCAGCCCTCCGGGGAGGGTGAGGTCGTAGACGATCAGGGTCAGCACACCCATGACCAGGCCGATCGTGATGATCCGCGCCCACATGGCCCGGTCGATGATCGCGTCACTGAGGCGTCGCGGCGGGCGCGCCATGACATCGTCGATTTCGGGATCAACGCCCATGGCGAGGGCCGGTCCGGAGTCGGTCACGAGATTGATCCAGAGGATTTGGGTGGCGAGCAGGGGCACGACGGCAACACCGGGCTGAGCCGGATCGCTCAGACCGATCACGCCCGCGAGAACCACCCCGAGGAACACCGCCGACACCTCACCCATATTGGAGCTGAGCAGGTAGCGCATGAACTTCTTGATGTCTTCGAAGATGGTTCGGCCCTGCCGCACGGCTGCGACGATCGTGGCGTAGTCATCGTCGCCAAGGATCATCCGACCGGCTTCCTTAGTCACTTCGGTGCCGGTGATGCCCATGGCGATGCCGATGTCGGCGCTCTTCAGGGCGGGGGCGTCATTGACACCGTCACCGGTCATGGCGACCACATGCTGCTGGTCCTGCAGGGCATCGACGATGCGGAGTTTGTGCTCAGGGGCGACGCGCGCATACACGCTGGTGGTGGCGGTGGCTTCGCGCAGCGCCGCCTCATCCATCGCGGCGATCTCCTGCCCGGTGACGACCCGTGGAGCTGGCGAGCCGCCGTCGGCGGGGGCTTCGACGATGCCGAGATCGGCGGCGATCCGGGCGGCTGTGACCGGGTGATCCCCGGTGATCATCACGGTGCGGATGCCGGCGCGATGCGCATCGGCGATGGCCTGTTTCGCTTCCGGGCGGGGAGGGTCGATGATGCCGACCACCCCGGCGAAGACCAGGTCGCATTCGTGGTCCTCGCAAAAGTCAGTGGCTGCCCCGGCCTCGGCGCTGCCTTCGCGCCAGGCCACCGCGAGCGTGCGGTATCCCTCCGCGCCGAGCTCTTCCACGCGAGAACGCAGCGCCTCACGCCGCGCATCATCCAGGGGCCGGTGGTCGTCACCGACGTGCTCGGCGGTGCAGCGTTCCAGGAGAACGTCGGGCGCCCCTTTGGTGAGCACCCGCGGGCCGCGCGGCCCCTGGGACAGCACCGACATCATCTTGCGCTCGGAGGAGAAGGGCACCTCGGCGAGGCGTTCATGCCCCTCGGTGAGGTGGTCAACGCCGTTGAGCTTCGCGCGGGCTACGAGGAATGCCGCCTCGGTGGGATCGCCCCGCACCACCCAGGTGTCATCCTCGCGGCTGAGGCGGGCGTCGCTGGCCAGGGAGCCACCGGCGAGCACGTGCTGTGCTTCGGCAAGCAGGGCGTCCTCGTCGGCCCCCTCCTCGGCGTCCACCTCCGCGCTGCCCTCCGGCGCGTAGCCGGTTCCCGTCAGGCGCACCCGGCCCGAAGCCGTCATGATTTCCCGCAGGGTCATTTCATTACGGGTGAGGGTGCCGGTTTTATCGGAGCAGATCACCGAGGTGGAGCCGAGGGTTTCGACCGAGTGGAGGTCCTTCATCACAGCGTTTCGACGGGCCATTGCCTGCACCCCGATCGCAAGGACCAGGGAGAGGATCGCCGGGAGGCCCTCGGGGACGGCAGCCACGGCGAGGGACACCCCGAGCAGCAGCACCTCCACGAACTCCGCGAGTGTGCTGACCCCGTGAAGCACCGCCATGGTGCCCATGACCAGCAGTGCAATCCCGATCACGACGAAGCCGAGGGTTTTTGAGATCCGTGCGATCTCCACCTGCAGCGGGCTCGGATCCGATTCGGTGTTCTCCAGCAGGGTGGCGATATGCCCCATCTCGGTGTTCATGCCGGTGGCCGTGACCACGGCCCGGCCGGTGCCGGAGGCAACCGCCGTGCCCTTGAAGACCATCGGCAGCTGGTCCCCGATCTGCACTTCGTCCGGCAGGGGCTCGGGGTGTTTCGTGACCGCCTCGGATTCGCCGGTCAGGGAGGCTTCCTGCACGCGGAGGGAGGCGGCGGTGAGAAGGCGGGCGTCGGCGCCCACGGCATCTCCCTCGCTGAGCACGAGCACATCGCCGGGCACGATGTCATGGGAGGCGAGGTCTACGAGTTCCCCGTCGCGCAGCACCGTGGAGTGGGCGGCGGTCATATCTGCGAGGGCCGCGACGGCATCGGCCGCCTTGTTCTCCTGCACGAAACCGATCACCGCATTGGCGATCATGATCAGCGCGATGACCAGGGAATCCACGGGAATGCCCTGCGCCCCATCGAGCGCCCAGGCGATGGTTGCCACCACGATCGCACCGCAGAGCAGGTAGATCAGCGGGTCGGCGAACTGGGCGAGGAAGCGTTTCCAGGCGGGTTCGCGGTCGGATCCGACGAGTTCATTGGCGCCGTAGCGGTCCAGACGGGCTGCGGCCTCCTGAGCGCTGAGCCCGCGTCGAGGGTCAACCTCCAGGTCGCGGGCAACGTCCTCGGCGGGGCGGAGATAGGCGCTGCGGGTGCTGGGCGGTGTGGTCACGGGCTGTCCTTTCCGACGGCGGACCGTGGCGGCTCTCACCGTGTCACCACGCTACCGGTGGACCTGCGCGGCGGGCGGGCGGAACTGCCCTGGTGGGCTTGGCGGGGTATCGGGCGCGGGCGGGCGCGGGGAGGCGGGCGGTGAGTGGGAGCCGGTGAGACGACGGTGGGTTGCCGGCGGGGAGAGGACGCCGAGCGGCCCGCGGTGGACAGCGATCGTCGTGTGCGGCATGCTGTACCTGAAACTGGCGGTATCAATATCTCTGGCGGTGCCCCGTCGGCCCCCAACCACGGCCCGCGCTCGCCACCCGCCGCGCCCTCGACGACGAGACGAAAGGCACCACGAGCCCCGATGAACACCTACACCGAGCACGTCACCCGCGTCCTCGCAGAGGACATCCGCCACGAGCAGCTCGGCACCGTTGCCGTGCTGCGCTTTGCCCCGCCCGAAGGGCAGGAGAAGCGGCCCGCGACCCTCGGCCCCCAGTCCATCCAGGCTGTCACCGGCGCCATCGCCGAAGCCCTCGACCGTGCCGCCGCCGGCGAGATCCAGGCGATCGCCCTGACCGGCACCGGGAAGGTGTTCCTGGCCGGCGCCGACCTCTCCATGTTTGCCGACGCCACCGCCGTCGCCCATGTGGACGAGATGACTCGCGCTGCCCACGACCTGCAGATTCGCGTGCGCGAAAGCGATGTGCCGATCCTCGCCCACCTCAACGGCGCCACCCTCGGCGGCGGCCTCGAAGTGGCCCTGCTCGCCACCACCCGCACCGCCGCAGAGGACGTGCGCGGCATCGGCCTGCCCGAAACCAGCCTCGGGATCCTGCCCGGCTGGGGTGGCACCACGCTGGTTGCCTCCGTGATCGGCGCGGAGAACGCCGCCCGCCTCGTGCTCGACGACCCGCAGCGCGACCGCACCCTGAGCGCCGCCCAGGCCCACAAGATCGGGCTCGTCGATGCGCTCGCCGCCGACCTCCCCGCCGCCCTCGACCTCTTCGCCGGGATCGTGGCGGAACGCCGCCGCAGCGCCGGCGAACAGCCCGCCTTCACCCGCCCCGAAGTGCTGCCCACCCTCGATAGCCCCGCCGCCGAGGAGCTGAAGGCCGCCCTCGAGGTGGCCGGACCGACCGGCGAAAGCCGCCGCGACCGCGCCGCCCGGATGGAAGCCCAGGGTGCCCCCGCCGCTGCCCGCGTCATCGCCCTGTGGGATCAGCTGCCCGGGTCGAGCCTGCGCGACGCCCTCGACCGTGAAGCCGTGGCCCTCGGGGACCTCGTGCGCAGCTTCGGTGCGAGCGCGAGCCTGTACTCCGCTGAGATGCTTCGCCGCGGCAAGCCCGGTCGCACCCCCGTGGACGGCGCCCGCGAGATCCGCCGCGTGGGCGTGGCCGGGGCCGGCCTGATGGCCAGCCAGATTGCCGCCCAGCTCGCCCTGGGGCTGCGCGTGCCCGTGGTGCTGCGTGACCTGGACGAAGAGATCGCCGCCAAGGGCCTTGCCAATGCCCGCGAGGTGGTTGCCCGCACCGCCCAGCGCGGAGCGATCGACGAAGCCACCGCGGCCGAGGTCTCCGAGCTGCTCTCCGCGACCGAGACCGTGAGCGACCTGGCCGACTGCGATCTCGTGCTTGAGGCTGTCCCGGAAATCCTCAAGATCAAGAAGTCCGTCTTCGCGGAGCTCGAAGGGGTGCTCGCCCCCGATGCGCTCCTGGTCTCCAACACCTCCTCTCTGTCGGTGGCCGCCATGGCCGAAGACCTCCAGCACCCCGAGCGTGTGGTGGGCCTGCACTTCTTCAACCCCGTGGAGAAGATGCCGCTGGTCGAGGTGATCCACACCCCCGCCACCAATGAGGTCACCCTCGCCACCGGCATGGAAGTGGTGCGCCGCCTGCGCAAGTTCGCGGTGCGTAGCGCCGACGCCCCCGGCTTCATCGTCAACCGTCTGCTCTTCCGCGTGCTCGGTGCGGTGTTGGCCTCCCTCGACGCGGGCGCCGACCCCGCCGCCGTGGACGCCTCCCTGGACCCGCTCGGCATGCCGATGCGTCCCTTCACCCTGCTTGACCTGGTGGGTCTGGCCGTGGCCGACCACGTGGGCGAGGTGCTCCGCGAGGAGCTGGGCGACCGCTTCCACGCCTCCCCGGGCCTGCACGCCATGGCCGAAGCTAAGGGCCGCTTCACCGAGAAGACCGCCGGTGTTGTGCACCAGCCGGTGAGCGCGCAGGTGGGTGAGGTGTGCGGGCAGGGGGCCGACGAGGCCGCCCGCTCCGCTGCCCCTGTCGGCGACGAGCTCCTGGCTGTGGTGCAGGACAGCCTCGCCGAGGAGATCGCGCTCATGCTCGACGAAGGTGTGGTCGAGCATCCCGAGCAGGTGGACCTCGCCATGATCCTGGGCGCTGGCTTCCCCCGTCACCGCGGTGGCATCACGCCGTACCTGGATGCCGTGGGTGCCTCGCAGCGCACCGTCGGACGCACCTTCCACGGGGAGCGCTTCACGGGCCAGGAGGCCTGAGAACGCTCGCACGCTGATCGCGCCCGGTCGCCCCTCTGCGGGGTGGCCGGGCGCGGTGCGATTGGGGGGGCTGATGGGGGTTCTGGGGACCGACGGGGGCTGACGGGGGATGGGGCCGACGGGGGATGGGGCCGACGGGGGAGAGCCGTTCTAGAATCTGGGTGCTCAAGGGGGTGCGGCGCAGGTGCCGCAGAGCGAAAGACGCTGTCACACCCCGTCAACGCTATGGCCCGCGTATCGAGGGAGGAGGGGGAGCGCCGCGTGGTGCTCGGTCGATGATGTCTCAGCCGCCGTCTTTTCCTCCGCCGCATGGTCGGCGGTTCCCCTGGCCGGGGAAGCGACCGGGCCGTTGGATGGGGCCGGGGCGAGGCCAGCGTGGCGCTCCGCAGGACAATCAGGGCAGCATGCCGCAGCCGGGACTGCCACGGCAGGAAAATCTGCACCAGGGGTATCCGCAGCAGGGATATCTGCCGGCGGGACATCCGCAGCAGGGGCCTTTCCAGCAGGGGTATCCACAGCAGGGGAACCACCCTGGTGACGACGAGCCTCGCAGTGCTCCGCAGGGAGGGATTCCTCCCCAGGGATGGCCTGGACCGCAGAGCGAACCGGCCCCGGCGGGACCTGGTCTGCAGGGCGGGTCAGTTCCGGGCGGGCAGCCGCGTATCCCTGGCGCTGCCCCCGTCGTCGGCCCTCACGGATTCGTTGCCCTCCCTGACGGGACCGACTCCGCACGCTTCCCAGAGGGCGCGCCCTCGGCTCCTGCTCGACCGGAGCGTGACCCGTCGTCTCCCCAAGCAGACGGTGCAGGGCGCGGTGCGAATCCATGGACACCGCAGTTTTCGCGCGAGGACCGGTCGGCTCCGGTGCGGTCAGAGGATGGCACGCCTCGCTCCTCCGAGGAAGGGGTGGATCACGACGGCGACCTCGGCTGCTGGATGGCCTGTATCGGAGTGGTTGCACTCCTCATCCTGGTGCAGTTCGTCCTGGTCGCGCTGTTCTAAGCTGCTTTTCTCCACCTGCTAGCCCGTATTCCCGCCCTGCCCGCGTTTGCTCTGCCCGCATTTGGCGTGTTCCCGCCCGGTCCTGACCCTTACTCCTACCTGCCGCCCGGCCAGTCCCACTTCCACGTGGTCT
This sequence comes from Actinomycetes bacterium, assembly GCA_023389045.1. Lineage (GTDB taxonomy): Bacteria > Actinomycetota > Actinomycetes > Actinomycetales > Dermabacteraceae > Brachybacterium. Next base: position 2,344 of record JAEWEZ010000029.1, on the reverse strand, counting down.
GGCTCTGCTTCCACCTGGCCTAGCTCTGCTTCCACGTGGTTACCAGTTTGGGAACTGGCGGTATATGACCGGCTGCGGAGCATATGTCGTACCTGGTCATATAACGCCAGTTGTCCCGCTGGGATGCCGCCTGGCCCTCGTTCCTGCCCCGCCTGGCCCTTAGCCTGCCTCGCTTCCCGCCCAACCCGCATTCACGCCCCGTACGTTGGCCCTTATCGGTCTCGAAGGAGGAGGAGCCTCCGCTCCTAGCACCCATGCCTGCTTCTCCCACGTCCCCGCACCGCGATGACCTGCCGTTTTCGTCTTCCTCAGACCGCTCGAACGGTGATCGATCCACCGATCACTCCGCGGACTCCTGGGCCCCGTAGTGGTCCCAGTCCACGCCGGTCTGGTCGGAGGAGAGCGAGGCGGATTACCACCCTGGGTCGAAACGAAAAGGCAAACGCGGCAAAGGGAAGAAACGTCAGGTGACGGCTTTCGAGTCCACGATGATGGAGTCGAAGGTTTTCCAGACCGGACATCGGTTTTACCAGGCATGGAAAGAAGGGGACGGTGATCCTGCCGAGTACGTGCGGCCCCGCAGCCGGCGTTCCTCGACGTGGACTGTGCTGGCAGTCCTCGGCTGCGGCATGGTTGTGCTCCTGGCTGCCATCGGGATCATGGGCATCACGATGTTCTTTGAGCAGAGCCGGTTTGAGTACTCATCGGCTCCGGTGGAGGAATCGCAGGAACCCACCGCATGGTCAGGGGAGGAATCGGCTGGGGAAGAACCGGCAGGGCAGAGCCCGGTGGAAGAAAAGCCGCGCTCCGAGTCACCGACCGCACAACAGCTCCCCTTGGGAACGCTCAGCTCACCCTCGGCCCGCGCCACTCAGAGCATTGGGTCGCGAGCCTTCCGCGAAACGACCGACCAGGTTTTTCTCCTGGTGGATTTCCGCTTCACCTACAGGGCACCGATGACTATCTATTGGGTGGCGACGACTTTCGCGCGATGGATTCGACGGGCACAGTCCACCAGGCGAGTGATCGAATTTTCCTCGATGCACCCGGGAAACTGTTCCAGATCAAGGTGGTGAAGCCGGGCGAGACCGTCGAGGGATACATCGTCTTTGAGGTACCGCCGGGAACGGAACTCAAGGAACTGCAGCTGGAGGAGTTTCTGGGTGAGGGCCGCGTCGTGACCACGTCTCTGCCCGCTGTCACGAAGTAAGGCCAGAGCCGCTGCTCTTTCCCCGGTGAAGGATTGTGACGCGACCGGGACCTTGCCAGATGCCCGCAGGTCACGGGCAGACGAATTCTGTGCTCATTGAAATAAAGCGTCCGCGTTGATGCGGACTTGACCCGGGAGGGGGACGGCGCCTCGGCGGCGCCATCTGAATATGTCACAGCCACCGCAGAATCAGTGGGGCCCGCAGGGGGATTCGTCGTACGGCCAGGGTTCCGCCAACGGTTTCGGCCAGGGATCGTCCAACAACTTCGGTCAGGACTTTAACCAGGCTCCGTCCTTCGGGCAGCCCTCGCCCAATGGATACGGACAGGAGTTCAGCCAGGCCCCCGCCTTCGGCCAGAGCGGCCCCATGGCGCCGGCTGAACCGCCCAAGAAGAACGGCGGCAAGATCGCGCTGATCGTGTGCGCCGGTTGTGCCGTCCTTCTGCTGCTGCTCGGTATCGCGGGCGCCGGCCTGTGGTTTTTCTCCGGCAAGGGCGACGACCGGAGCAGCTCTCCCACGCAGAGCGAGCAGTCCGAAGAGCCGTCGGATGAGCCGACCTCCGAGGAACCCACCACGGAAGAACCCTCCGAGGAGCCGACGGGTGCCTCCGATAACGGCGGCGCGGATCCTGCCACCGGCACGGGCCAAGGCACCAAGGATGCGCCCTACGCCTTGAACCAGCCTTTCACTCTGGACGACGGTCAGGGTGGCAAGGTCGAGGTCGTGATTGGCACCCCCAACTGGAATGGGAACGACGTCGTCGCGCAGAACAATGAGTTCAACGAGAAGGCCCCCGAGGGCAAGCGCTACGTGATCATCCCGGTGAAGGTCACCTACCACGGCTCGCAGAACTTCACGCCGAGCATTGGCCTCACCCTCAATTACGTTTCCAACACCGGCAACACCTTCAGCACCACGGACACCATCGTGGTGATGAACAAGGGACGCATCACGGTCAATGCACTGCATGATGGCGGCTCGGCCGAGTACGAAGACGTGATTGCGATCCCCGTGGAGATGAACGGCGACAGCGGCCTGTTCGAGGTTTCGATGCTGCTGAACTTCACGGGAGAGCCGGTGTACATCTCCGCGAAGTGACGCCACACAAGAGCACCTGATCATCCCACTAAGGG
>JAEWEZ010000001.1 GCA_023389045.1 Actinomycetes bacterium | reverse complement strand
AGCTATCTAAGCATTCGCCGGGGGCGGCGACCCCCCCGGGTGGTGGTCGCCGCCGTCTGTGTCGTTGTGCTCCTCCTGGGCGCTCTCGCGGTGCGGCATTTCGTGGCCCAGCCTTTTGTGGTGCCCAGCTCCTCCATGAACCCGATACTCCGTGAGGGCGATGTGGTTTTGGCTGATCGCTCGGGGCGTGGTCAGGCGGTGCGCGGCCAGGTGGTTGTGTTCGATGGCAGCGGGTATTTCGGTCCGACTGACGGCGGGGGAGCGTTTTGGGTCAAGCGAGTGATCGCGGTCGGTGGGGATCGAGTGTCTTGCTGTGACGCCGACGGGGCGCTGCTCGTGAATGGCGAAAGCCTTGCGGAGCCGTATCTTGCCCCGGGCATCGCGCCCAGCGAGGTGGAGTTTGATCTGGAGGTTCCTGCGGGACGCATGTTCGTGCTGGGGGATAACCGGGGTGATTCGACGGATTCGCGCTTTTTGCTGGGTGCTCCGGGCGGGGGAATGATCCCGGTGGAACGAGTGGTTGGCCCGGTGAAGCGTGTCATCTGGCCGCTCTCGCGGGCCGGTCACATCCCGTATGCAGGTAGGGCCGATAAGATGCCCGACGATGACTGAGCCACGCGACCCCGCCCTGCCGTCGCCGTCTGCGGACGGCCCCGGTGGCCCTTTGCCCACCCCGGCGGCTTCCGCTTCGCAGGCGGCGTCCCCGTTGGCCTCCTCCCCGTCGGCCTCCTCCTCCCCGTCGGGCACTTCCACCCCGTCGGATCCCACGCAGGATGAGGCTCCTGCCCACCGCGGTGAGCGCCCCTCGCGGATCTCGCGTCGTCCTTCGCGCCGGAACCTTCCGGTCTGGCTGGACACCCTGATCACCATGGCTGTCGCGGTTCTGATCGCGGTGCTGGTCAAAACCTTCCTGGTCCAGCCGTTTTACATCCCCTCGGCCTCGATGAACCCGACGCTGCTGCAGGATGACAAGATCCTGGTCTCGAAACTCCACCCCGGTGTGTTCGACCTGGAACGCGGCGATGTGATCGTCTTCGAGGACACCGCGAACTGGATCCCCGGGGATGCCACCGATAACCCGACCCTGCGGGTGCGCTTCATGATGGTGCTCAGCCTCATTGGCCTGGCGCCCGACCCCTCCCAGGATCACCTGGTCAAACGCCTCATCGGTATGCCCGGCGACCACGTGGTGTGCGAATCGCAGGGCTCGCAGCTGCAGATCAACGGCACAGTGATCGACGAGCCCTACATCAACCCGGAAACGCCCGCCTGCCAGGTCGCTTTCGACGTCACGGTGCCCGAGGGGCATGTGTGGGTGATGGGGGATAACCGTTTCGCCTCGGCCGATTCCGCCTACCACGAGGAACTCGGCCAGGACCCCTTCATCGCGATCGACGACATCACCGGTAAGGCCCAGGTGGTCTTCTGGCCGATCGGACGCTGGAGCGGTCTCGGCGGCGGCAACGACGCTTTCGCAGACGTTCCCGATCATCCGTGAGCGATGAGGTCTCGGTGAGCGCTCAGGCGTCAGGAGGCAGGGCGCGCGCCATAGCGACGGGCCCCACGCTCGAGGTGGAACAGCAGATCGCTGCAGCCTGCGGGCCCGGACCGCGCATCATCGTCGGCATTGATGAGGTGGGGCGTGGCGCCCTCGCCGGCCCGGTCGCAATGGGCGCCTGCGCGGTGGTTGTTGGAGGTTCAGATCCGACGGTTCTGCCGCCCGGCGTGCGGGATTCCAAGAAGCTTTCCGCGATCCGTCGCGAACAACTCGTGGAGCCTATTCAGCAGGCCGCTGCGGCCAGTGCCGTGGGAATGGTTGGTGCGGATCGGATTGATGCCGACGGGATCGTTGCTGCGCTGACTGCGGCCGCCTTGAAAGCGCTGGATGCCTTAGACGTTGTGCCCGACGCGGTCCTGCTGGATGGCAATGCCGATGTGCTGAGCGCCGCGCTTGCTGCCCGAGGCCCGGGAGCCCCCGCCGTGCATGTGCGGGTGGCAGCTGACCGTGACTGTGCGAGTGTGGCCGCAGCGAGCATCCTGGCGAAAGTGCAGCGTGACGCCCTGATGATGAGGCTGCATGAGCAGGCCCCGCAGTACCAGTGGGCACGTAACAAGGGGTACGGATCTGCCGCGCACCGGGAAGCGATCCAACAGTACGGCGTGCATGAGCAGCATCGACGCAGTTGGAAGCTCACACGGCCTGCCCCGACGCCAATCCCTGGCGTACTGTGGGACAGCGGTGCGCAAACGATGCCACCGCAGGCCACGCAGCAGGAGGAGAGCCGGTGAGCAGTCAGGATCTCGAGAATTACGAGGCCGACCTCGAACTGCAGCTGTTTCGCGAATACCGCGATGTCGTCAGCCTCTTCACCTACGTGGTGGAAACGGACCGGCGCTTTTACCTGTGTAACCAGGTTGATCTGCAGCCGCGCAGTGCCGGGGGCGAGGTGTTCTACGAGCTGAACCTCGCTGATGTGTGGGTCTGGGACATCTACCGTTCCCATCGTTTTGTGCGCTCGGTTCGCGTGGTCACCTTCAAGGACGTCAATATCGAGGAGCTGGCGAAGCCGGACCTGACCATGCCGTCCTAAGGAGACTCGGGCGGCGCTGAGGAGCTGCCGGTCGTTTTGAGCTGTGCCGTGGTGCGTCCGGGTGGGCGCATTGTGTCTGGACGAGAGACGGTTCGGAACATACGACGGATGCGCGTGCACAACAGGCAGCGGCTGCCTCGTCGATGGGGCGCGTTTCCTCCCCATACAGGGTTATACACACCCCTGACCAGGGCGGAGAGAAAACAAGCACCCTGGTGGCATGAACACCACGAACACCGCGACGCCCAGACACAGCCGCTCTGAAACGGCACTGCACAGAGCCCAGAAACTGCTTGAGGAGAGCCGCCCCGACCCGGGGGCGAAACTGCGCAGCCTGAGCGCCCGAGAACTCGGAATCCTCGGAGAAGACCTCGCCGCCGCCCATCTGCAGGCGGCCGGAATGCACGTGCTGCACCGCAATATTCGCTTAGGCCGCGGAGAGATCGACGTGGTGGCCCTCGACGGGCGCACCCTGGTGGTCGCCGAGGTGAAGACCAGGCGGTCCCTTGTCACCGGAGTTCCACAGGCCGCCGTCACCGCCCAAAAATTGCAACAGTTGCGTCGACTGACCGGGCAATACCTGCAGGAGCATTCCCCGCCGCACGCTGATGTGCGGATCGACGTCGTGGCAGTGTATTTCGACCCGCATGGCACCACGGTTCTCGAGCACCTGCGCGGGGTGGGCGCATGAGACACGCCCGCACCCTCGCGATTGCGCTCAGCGGTCTGGAGGGCACCGTCGTTGACGTCGAAGCCGATGTCTCCGCTGGCCTACCAGCCTTCTCGCTCGTCGGCCTGCCCGACTCGTCCATGCTGCAAGCCCGCGATCGAGTCCGTGCCGCTGCTGGACGCAGCGGTGCCTCCCTCGCGCCGCGTCGCATCACCGTGAACTTGCAGCCGGCGTGGATGCCCAAACATGGCTCTGGTTTTGACCTCGCCATCGCTGTGGCCGTCCTCGCCGCACAGGAAGTGATCGACGTGTCCGGCCCCGCCCAGGTGGTGCACCTCGGTGAACTCGGATTGGACGGGCGGCTTAGGCCCGTGCCCGGGGTGCTCCCCGCTCTGATCGCTGCCCGGCAGGCAGGGGTGAGCCGCGCGATCGTGCCCAGCGCAAACCTCAGTGAGGCGCAGCTTGTGGACGGGATCGAAGTGATTGGCGCGAATAGCTTGGGGGAGGTGCTGCATCAGTGGGGTGCAGATCTCGAGGTCCCGGACCTGCCCAGCTACGAGAGCGGCTTCCACCCATCGCGCGATCAGCAGGAGCACAGCGCAGGCGCCTCACCTTCGCACCCCACCCCTGCTGATTTCAGCGATGTGCTCGGTCAGCCACAGGCACGGTGCGCAGCCGAGGTCGCCGCGGCTGGAGGCCATCATCTACTGATGCTTGGACCGCCCGGGGCCGGGAAAACCATGATCGCTTCGCGTTTGCCCGGGATTTTGCCGAGCCTCACGGAAGAGGACGCCCTGGCTGTGTCCGCCGTGCACTCGGTGTGCGGACGCTTCGATGCCTCCAGCGGATTGATCCGTCGCCCACCCTTCGAAAACCCGCACCACACCGCCACACCGGCATCGATCGTCGGTGGCGGATCCGGTACTGCCCGGCCGGGAGCAGTCTCCCGTGCACACGCCGGGGTGCTGTTCCTCGATGAAGCCCCCGAGTTTTCCGCATCCGTTCTGGAGGCCCTGCGCGAACCCCTCGAAACCGGTGATGTGAGCATCCACCGTGCCCGCGGCGTGACCCGCTATCCAGCCCGATTTCAGCTCGTTCTCGCGGCAAACCCCTGCCCATGCGGCCGCGGTCATGGCAAAGGCGCCGACTGCACCTGCACCCCTGGGCAGAGGCGCCGCTACCTGACCCGCCTCTCCGGTCCGATCCTCGATCGCATCGACATGCGGGTCGGCGTGAGCGCTGTCGACCTGCGGGCTCACGGGCAAGAAATCCCCGAGTCCAGTGCTGTGATCGCCCGCCGAGTGCAGGCCGCACGGCAGCGCCAACATGAACGTCTCGCGCCCCACGGCATCCACCTCAACGCGCAGGTCCCCGGCTCGCTCTTACGCGGTGCCCTCGCCCCGGCCGCCGAGCACCGTCGGCTCCTCGAAAAAGCCCTCACCAGCGGAGCCCTCACCCTGCGCGGACACGACCGGGTGCTCCGCCTGGCCTGGACCCTCGCGGACCTCGACGGCACCGACCGCCCCGACGCCGACCACATCGGCCGGGCCCTCACTCTCCGAGGAGGAGAACTGCAGTGAACAGCTCAGCAAATCAACGTCGGGCCCGCGTGCTGTGGTCCCTGATTGCCGAACCCACCGACCAGATTGCCCAGCACTTACGCGCAGTCCTCGGGGTGGAGGAGGCGCTCAGCCTGGCGCGCACCGCCACAGCACACGACCTTCTCGCAGCAACCGGTGGAAATCTCCCCGTCGACAGTGACACCCCCGGAGCGGGCGGCAGCAATGTGGAAGAACGCGCCGAGCGGGCGCTGAAACGCTGGCAGGCACGACTCGAGAGCACCGATCTCGCCGCCACCACCCGCACCTGCGTCGACCACGGGATCCGAGTGCTGGCCCCCGGCGATGATGCCTGGCCGGCATATCTCGCTGACCTGGAGGAGCAAGAACCCGTCTGCCTTTATGCGCGAGGATCCAGCGAGAGGCTCCCCTTGCTCCACGCGGGCCCCGTCGCCCTGGTCGGCTCACGTGCGGCCAGCAGCTATGGCACCGACACAGCCGCGAGCCTCGCCCTGGGCGTGGCCGACCGGGGGCGAAGCGTGATCTCCGGTGGTGCCTACGGAATCGACGCCGCGGCCCATCGAGGCGCGCTCGGTAGTGGAACAGGAGGCACCGTGGCCGTGCTTGCCTGCGGACTCGACTCCGTCTACCCGCGCGGGAACAGTGCCCTCTTTGACCAGATCGCTGAGCACGGTGTGCTGCTGTCAGAGTCTCCACCGGGAACCGCCCCGACCCGCTGGCGCTTCCTCGCGCGAAATCGTCTGATCGCGGCACTGAGCGAGGCAACCGTCGTGGTCGAAGCTGCCTTCCGTTCCGGCGCGCTCAACACCGCACGATGGGCCGACGACCTCTCACGTCCGGTCGGTGCTGTCCCTGGACCTGTCACTTCTCCCTCGAGTGCCGGATGCCATGTGCTCGTGCGAGAGAGGGGAGCGGTGCTCGTCACCGACGCGGCCGAAGTGTTGGAACTTGCGCGAGGAGCAGACCCGGCGCCCGAACGGACGGTGCAAGAC
>JAEWEZ010000124.1 GCA_023389045.1 Actinomycetes bacterium | reverse complement strand
GCGCCGGGAAGACCACCCTGCTGCGGGTGCTTGCCGGGCTGCAGGAAGCCCGCGGTGAGATCGCCGTGGATGGTCGCCCCGCCACCCCCGCACGTCTGCGCTCCCTCTGCGCCACCGTTTCCCAGCGTGCCGGCCTGCTCTCCACAACGATCGCGGAGAACCTACTCCTTGCCGCCCCGCAGGCCACGCGCGCACAGCTCGAAGAGGCCTGCACCCGCGCCCACCTGGACCTCAGCACCTTTCCGCAGGGCCTCGACACCCCCGTCGGCGATCAGGGCGCGCTCCTCTCCGGTGGGCAGCGCCGCCGCGTGATCCTCGCCCGCGCCCTGCTGCGCCACACCGGCACCCTCGTGCTCGATGAACCGACCGCTGACCTCGACCGACGCACTGAAGCGCTGGTGCGCACGAGTCTGGAGAGCGCTGCCCGCGGTCGCACCGTGGTGCATGTGGCGCATCGGCTCGACATGATTCTCGGTGCCGACCTGGTGGTGGTCATGACTGACGGGCAAGTGGCTGCCGTGGGCACCCCGCAGGAACTGCGCGAACGCCCCGGATACCTGCGGGACGCTCTTGAGGCTGAGGAGGTGCGCGCATGATCGGCGACGTGCTCTGGCTGCTTCGCTTCGCCCGCCCGGCGACCCGCCGCCTGGGTATCTCCGTGGCGGCCCGTCTGGTCGGGCATATCGGGATCGCTGCCGCCCTCGCCCTGCCGGCCTGGGCGATCGGCTCCCTCGCCATCCAGCCCGTCCTCCACAGCACTGCTGCGGGCGGTCCCGGAGGTGGGGCCGCGGATCGTCACGGCTGGGGTTTCGTGCTCGCGGTTCTGCTCGCCTTCGCCGTGATCTCCCTGGTCAAGAGCGTATGCCGCTATATCGAGCAGCTGTACGGGCATCTCGCGGCCTTCGGTCTCATGGGCGATATGCGGGTGTGGATTGTGGACCGTCTGATCCCGCAGGCGCCCGCGGTCACCGACGGCACCGGCGCCGCCCGCCTGCACACGGTGGCGGTGCGGGATGTGGATCGCGTGGAGGTGTTCTTCGCCCACACCATCGCCCCCGCCATCAGTGCGGTGCTGATCCCGCTCGGGGCCGTGGGCGTTGCCTGGGCGGCCGCCGGTCCCGCGGTCGCGGCAGTGCTCGCCGTGGTGCTCGCCCTCGGGATCCTGCTCCCGCTGCTGGGGGCGCGGCGCTCCCTGGATGCGGCCCGCGGCCTTGCCACCGCCCGCGCCGACCTCAGTCAGCACGTGGCTGACACCGCTCGGGTGCGTGAAGACATCCTTGCCGCGCAGGCGGAGCAGCAGCGTCTGGACAGCCTCGATGCGCTTGGCGCGCAGCTCGGCGGCGTGCTCATGCGCGGCGGCGTGAAGTCGGGGCTCCGGCACGCCTTCTCCCAGCTGCGCGTGTGGTGGGGAGCGGGGGCGGTGCTCCTGATCGGTCTCCTCACGATCCCCGACATCCTCGACCTGCCGGGGCTGCTCATCGCGGTGGCCCTGGTGCCCGGCACGGTCGCCTCCCTCGACACGGTGGAGCGTCTGGCGACCTCGCTTCCGGCGGGGCTTGCGGCGACGGCGCGGATTCGCGCCCTGGCTGCCGGTGCGCCGGCGGTCACCGAGCCGCAGACTCCCGTCGACCCCACCGTTCCCGACCAGGCGCCGCAGGTTTCGGACGACACCGCGCGGGCACGCATGGAGTCGGTGCACTTCACCTATCCCGGGCGGAGCGAGGCGGTGCTGCGCGGGGTGGACCTCAACCTGCGCCCCGGAACCATGGTGGGTGTGGTCGGCGCGACCGGCTCGGGCAAATCGACTCTCGCGCGGCTGCTGCAACGTCACTTTGATCCCGACGGGCTCGTGGAGATCGACGGGGTTCCCGCCCCTCAGCTTGGTTCCGCGCGGGTGGCGCGACGCGTGGCCGTGGCCGATCAGGAGCCGTTCCTGCTGGATGGGACGGTCGAGGAGAACCTGCGCCTGGCCGATCCCGAGGCGGAGGAGGCGACCTTGCTGCGGGCTCTCGAGGCAGCCGCCTGCGATCTTCGGCTGGATCGGGCGGTGGGCCGACGGGGCAGCGCGCTCAGTGGCGGGCAGCGTCAGCGTCTGGCTCTCGCCCGCACCCTGGTGCGTTCCCGGCTCTGCGAGGAACCGACGGAAGCGACAGTGCCGACGCGAGAAACAGGGCCGGCGCGAGAAACAGGGCCGACGGGCCATGCAGAACCGGCACAAGAAACAACACGCCCGACGCCCGAGCCGCCCGCCATCCTCGTGCTCGACGAAGCCACTAGCCACCAGGACCCCCTCACCCAGGCCCGGATGGTGCGTTCCCTACGCGCACTCGGCGCCACCACCCTCGTGATCGCGCATCGTCTCGACGTGCTCCGCGAAGCCGACGAGATTCTGGTTCTGGAAGCCGGTGAGGTGGTCGAGAGGGGAGACTGGGATGAGCTAGCCTCGCGGCAGGGTGCCTTCCGGGCGCTCCTGGAGGCACAAGAGCGCAGCTAAACGCCACGACGGGGCGGGGGAGGGGCCCCACATGGCCTATTCGGATGCTTCACGTCTGCTGGAGCGCATTCCGCAGAAGCTTGTGGATCTCTTCGTGCCGGGGCTCATGCTTCTGCTGCTCGCCCAGGCCGCGCTCATGGTTATTGCGGATCTGGCAGCTCCGCTCCTGCTGAGTCACTACGCGGAGAGTCTCACGCAGAGCAGTGGATTCATGCAGTGGCTGGTTTTCACAGCACTGCGGGTTCTCGATGCCATTCCGGATGCGTTCGGCGCCGCGGTCTTCTTCGTGGGGCTCGTGGTGGTCGGTCGGGGGCAGGTGCGGTTCGTGATCGCCGGCGCGGCCATCGGCATGGTGACGATGGTTCTGGGCTACCTGCTCACCTACCTGCTGGGCAATCCCGCCGAGCTCTACCCGACGGGCGCCAGCTTCTCCTATGCCTTCCGGCAGGGGGATTACGAGTCATATCTGACGATGGGGATTCGTCTGCTCGGCAGCGTGGTGGCCGGGGCGATGCTGGTGGTCGGTTTCCCGCGCTACCGGGCTCTTCGTCGGGCGCAGGAAGCGAAGGAACACGCACGCTTCCGTGCCCGGCAGGAGGAGTTGATGCGGAACGCACCGCGGGATGAGGGCTGGTCTACCGACCACCCTTGAATACCCCCGGGGGTATATGACATGCTGGTTGAACCGACACCCCAGGAGGGACCCGCATGCTTCTCGAACGCATCTACGACGAAGACCTCGCGCAGGCGACGTACATCGTGGGCTGCCAGGCCAAGGGCGAGGCGATCGTTATTGATCCCCGACGCGACGTGGCGTCGATCATCGAACTCGCCGCCCATCACGGGATGCGCATCGTGGCCGTCACCGAAACCCACATTCACGCCGACTTCCTCTCCGGAACCCGTGAGCTGATCCACGCCACTGGCGCTACCGCGTACGTGTCCGCCGAAGGCGGCCAGGACTGGCAGTACGGCTTCGAGGCAGAGCGCCTGCACCACGGCGACGAGATCACCCTCGGCAACATCACCGTGAAGGCCCTGCACACCCCCGGCCACACCCCCGAACACATCTCCTTCCTCGTCACCGACGGTGCCTTCAGCGACACCCCCGGCTACCTCTTCTCCGGCGACTTCGTGTTCGTCGGCGACCTCGGCCGCCCCGACCTGCTCGATGAGGCCGCCGGAGGCGAAGGCACCCGCTTCGGCTTCGCCGAGGACCTCTACAACTCCGTCAAGAACGTCTTCCTCGAGCTGCCCGACCACGTGATGGTCTACCCCGCCCACGGCGCCGGCAGTGCCTGCGGTAAGGCCCTGGGTGCGATCCCCTCGACCACCGTCGGCTACGAGCGTCGCTTCTCCTGGTGGGCCCCCTACCTCGAGAAGAACGACGTGGAAGGCTTCTGCAAGGAACTGCTCTCCGGGCAGCCTGATGCGCACGCCTACTTCGGGCGGATGAAGCGCGAGAACCGCGACGGCCCCGCCGTGCTCGGCCCCCTGGCCCCGCTGCACGAGATGAGCATCGAGGACCTCAAGGCCAAGCTGCAGGATGATTCCAGCATCTTCGTGGACACCCGCACCCCCGCCGAAGTGCGCACCGGCACCGTGGAGAACGACCTGGTCATCCCCGGTCCCTCGACCGCCGCCCGCTACGGCTCCTGGGCTTACAACCCGGAGGAGGAGAGCCGCCCGCTGATCATCCTGGCCGATGACCGCGAAACCGCCGAAGAGTTCCGCGACCACGCTGTGCGCGTCGGCATCGACACCATCAGCGGCTACGTGACCAGCCTCGAGGGCCTGGACCTGACCGTTCCCGCCTCGGTGGCCCCCGCCGACCTCGAAGGTCTCGGTGCCGCCCTCGTGCTAGATGTGCGCACCAAGAATGAGCACATTGCCGGTCACGTTCCCGGCTCGGATCAGCTCTCGGCCGGCCGCGTCATGTGGCATCTCGATGAGCTGCCCACCGACGGCACCATCGTCACCTACTGCCAGTCGGGTGCCCGTAACGCCGTGGCCTCTGCGGCCCTGCGTCGCGCCGGCTACAAGATCGTCGAACTCGAAGGCAGCTACCTGGGCTGGTCCGCCTGGGCGCAGGAGCAGGGCGTGGAGCCCGAGACCGGCCTTGAGGACGCCGAGAGCGAGCAGAGCGCGTGAGCACGGCCGCGTGCGCACCTGACACGCAGCGTCGGGTGCTGAACCGGCTGAAGCGCGCTCGTGGGCAACTCGATGCGGTGATCGCCGGTATCGAGAATGACGCCTCCTGCCGCGACACCGTCATCCAGTTGGCCGCCGTCTCGACGGCCCTGGACCGCGCCGGCTTCGTGATCGTGGCCGACGCGATGAAGGACTGCATGAGCCGCGCCGAGGGTGACGACCCCGGCGAGGACTGCATGACAGTTTCTGAGCTCGAGAAGCTGTTCCTGGCCCTGGCCTGAGCGCCAGGCCGGGACAGCTCCCCGAGAAACGCCCCCTCACCCTGTCCGAATGGAGAAACATCATGTGCCGAGCCGTCGCCTGCCGACGCTGCGGTAAGACCACCTGGGCTGGCTGCGGCCGCCACGTGGACCAGGTCATGCGCGGTGTCGCGCAGAAAGACCGCTGCGCGGGTCACGAGAATGAGCCGTCCACCGGCTTCTTCGCCCGCCTCTTCGGTCGCTGACCTGAGCGCATCCCGTTCGCGCCGTCGATCCTCGGATCGGCGGCGCGAACTGTTGGTGGGACCGGCGGGGGAGTGGAGGGGTGAGTGAGACGGATGCGTCGGGCGGGGGACGCGAAGACCGGGTGCGAGGAGCGCGCGCCCCGCCGTTCTTTTGGACAGATGCTCGACGAAAGTGCCAGAAGTCTGGCAGGGGCCGGGGGTGATGGTCCGACGAAGGTGCGCATCTGGGGCCTGATACGTGAGAAACCGTTGAACCCGTCACACGGGCGGGACTACCGTCGGCGCCCAACTGCGCGACCCCGCGGCCGCGCGCGACCCTGCCCCCGCCATCGACCAGCGGCCCGATAACGAGCCCCGACAAAACCTCCGACGACGCGCCCCGCAACGTCGCAGACGACGCACCTGACGAAGGAGTCCCCATGGATGCCCAGTCCGTCGCCCCCTACTTCACCCCCACCCGACGCCGTCTGCTGTGGCAGGGCACCGCCGCGCTCGCCGCCGGTCTCGCCCTGCCCGCCGCCGCCCAGGCCGCCCCGGCCGGTGACGCCCCCGAGAAGGCAGTGGCGGGTGCCGCCCCCACCGCGCGCCACGGCGTTCCCCGCGGGCGTCATCCCTGGGATCGCCGCCACGTGCCGGCCCGACGTGTGCGTGAGGGGCACGGGCACGTACCGGGCCTCGACGCCGATGTGCTCGCAACCATCCCCGATCTGCTCCAGGCCGGCATCGACAATGACCCCGCCCGCTTCAGCGGAGCAAGCGCCCTGGTGATGCGCAAAGGGAAGGTGGCGCACCGCTGCGCCCGCGGCTGGGCCGTGCACTGGAAGAACGGCAAAGAAGAACTTCCGCTGGCTGAGCGCACCCCCGCCCGCACCGACACCATCTATGACCTCGCCTCGATCTCCAAGATCTTCACCGCCGTGGCCGTGATGCAGCTCGTGGAGCAGGGTGTGGTCCGCCTGGAGGACACCGTCGCCTCCCACCTGCCGGACTTCGCGAAGAACGGGAAGGGCGCGACCACGGTCAAGCACCTGCTCACGCATGTGGGTGGGCTCCCGCCCTTCATCAACCTCTACTCCGAGTACCAGACGGTGGAGGAGCGGATCCAGGCTGTGCTGACGGTGAAGCCGAAGAGTCCCGCCGGCACCGAATACGTCTACAGCGACCTGGGCCTCATCACCCTCGGCCTGATCGTCGAGAAGCACAGCGGCAAGGGCCTCGACGAATACGTGCGAGAAAACATCACCGAGCCCCTCGGGATGCACGAGACGATGTACAACCCGCCGAAGGAACTGCACTCGCGGATCGCCGCCACTGAATGGCAGGAGGGGCGCGGGGTGGTGCGCGGGATCGTGCACGACGAGAACGCCGCCTCCCTGGGCGGGGTGGCCGGACACGCCGGCGTGTTCTCGACCCTCGCTGACCTCGCGATCTTCTCGCAGATGTTCCTCAACGGCGGCACCTACCGCGGTGCCCGCGTGCTCCGCGCGAAAACCGTGCAGGCCATGTTCACCGACCACATTGCCGAGATCACCGGGCACGGCGGAGCCCGCCGCGGGCTCGGCCCCGAACTGGAAGCCTGGTTCTACCACGAAGGCCTGACCAGCCCCTACAGCGGCGGCCACACCGGTTTCACCGGCACCTCCTTCGTGATCGACCCGCTGAGCGACACCGTCGTCATCATGCTGACGAACTCGGTGCACCCCACCCGTGAATGGTCCACCACCTCCGTGGTGCGCCGGCATGTGTCCACGGCCGTGGCCCGCGCCCTGGGCCTCGATCCGGCCTTCCGCACCGGGCGCGGCTGGGCGCCGCAGCGCGAGGACGAAACCACCGCGACCCTGAGTGCCGCCGTGGACCTCGGCGAGGGATCCGACCGTGCTCAGTTGGAGCTTGACCTGCACTATCACCTCGAAACAGCCTCCGACGTGCTCACCGTGGAATGCAGCAGCGACGGGGGCACGACGTGGGCGCCTCTTGCGGGAACCCTGCGCCGACGGGGCGGGGCCGAGGTGCCAGTGCCCGACGGGGCAATCAGCGGCTGGGGCGAGCGCGAACAGTGGACCGGCTGCTTCTCCCTGGCTGGCAAGAGCGGGGAAGTGCAGATCCGTCTGCGCATGGCCACCGACAAATCCGCCCTCGGGCTGGGAGTTCTCCTCGAACGTCTGCGCGTGCGCGATGGCCGGCGCACCCTGCTCGACAGCAAGCGCGATGAGCCCGTGCTGGAGGGCTGGGAACAGGTGGGCTGAGCCTGGGGCGCGTCGGCCCCACGTGGACGAGCCCGTCGGCCCCAAGTAGTTCAGCCCGCCGGTCCCAAGTGGACCAGCCCGCCGAGCTACGAGAAGATCGACGGGTACCGCCGCCCGCCCGCGCCCCCCGCGGCCGGCGGCCCGTCGACCCCAGGGAGACAACCATGGGACTGTTCAGCCTGCTGCGCCGCGATAAGGACAGCACCAGCACCGCCCGCGACGCGATCAAGGAAGCGCGGGAGGCGAACTCCCGCCGCGGCCGTCGTCGCGCCCAGAAAGAAGAGAAGGCGGCCCGCAAGGCTGCCCGCCGCGGTGAGGAACCCCAGACCGAAGAGAAGTCCAGCGCCCTGCAGTCGCTCGTGGAAATGTTCCGCGACAAAGGCCTCGACGGCTGGCTGACCTTCTCCTCCGCCCAGACCGTGGCCGACCGCGCCCTCAAGAAACACCGCAAGAACCCTGAGAAGGCCGTGCGGCGCATCATCCGCAGCCACCGCCGCAGCGTCACCCTCGGCGGTTTCCTCACCGGCCTGGGCGGCATCGTCACCCTCGCGGTGCTCCTGCCCGTCAATATCGTCGAGTTTTATGTGCAGGCCACGCGCATGGTGGGCGCCATTGCCGCCGTGCGCGGGCACCAGCTCAGCGATGAGGAAATCCGTACCCGCGTGCTGGCTGCGCTCGTCGCGGAAGAGTCCGACGATGTGCTCGCCACGGTGGGGCTCGGCCCGGTGGCCGGCGCCGCCACCCGGCATGTGGCCAAGCGCCTCCCGGCCGCCGATCCCTCCACGGCCGTGGCCCGCGCGATCGGTGGGCGTGTGCTGGCCCGCTTCGGCCTGCGCTCGGTGAAGCTCTTCGGTAAGGCCATCCCCTTCCTCGGCGCAATCATTGGCGCCTGGACCGACCGCAAGGCCCTGAACAAGATCGCCAAGGCCGCGATGGAGGACTTCCCGCCGGTGCGGTGAGTTCGTGCGGTGACAGCGGTGCTCAGAGGGAGTTTTGCCAGGCGCGATACAGCGCCGCGAAACGCCCATCGGCCGCGATCAACTCCTGCGGCGACCCATCCTCGACCACGCGCCCGTCGTGCACCACGAGAACCCGGTCCGCGACCATCACCGTCGAGAGACGGTGCGCGATGATCAGCGCCGTGCGCTTGCCGAGCAGGCGCGTGAGACCCTCCTGCACCATGCGCTCCGAGGGGATGTCCAGGGAGCTTGTGGCCTCATCCAGGATGAGCACCCGCGGATCAGCCAGGAAGGCCCGCGCGAAGGAGATCAACTGCCGCTGACCAGCGCTGACCCGTCCGCCGCGTTTACTCACATTCGTGTCGTAGCCCTCCGGAAGACGCTCGATGAACTCATCGGCGCCGATGGCGGCAGCAGCCTGCTGGACCTCCTCGCGGCTGGCGTCCGGGCGGCCAAGGGCGATGTTCTCTGCCACCGAACCGGAGAAGAGATACGCCTCCTGGGTGACCATGACGATATTGCGGGTGAGGTCCTGCATCGAGATATCCCGCAGGTCCACGCCATCCAGGAGGACGCGGCCCTCGCTCGTATCGTAGAAACGCGCGATGAGCTTAGCGATCGTGGATTTACCGGCGCCCGTTTGCCCCACCAGAGCCACCGTCTGACCCGCCGGGATGTGCAGATCCAGCGGGTGCAGAACCGTCGGGCCCTCCTGGCTGTAACGGAACGACACCCCGTCGAACTCAATCTGCCCCGAAGCCCGCTCGAGCGGCGTGGGATTCTCCGCCTCCCGCACCGTCGGCACGGTCGCCAGCAGCGAAGAGATCTTCTCGAGCGCCGACACCGCAGACTGGAAGGTGTTGTAGAAGGTGGCGATGGCATCAACCGGCATGAAGAACTGCCGCGAATACAAAACCAGGGCCACCAGCGCGCCCACCTGCAGATCACCGCTCAGGGCACGGAAACCACCCACCAGGAGCACGGCGGCGATGGTGATAGTCGCTAGGAGTTTCAACCCCGGCTGGTAGACACCGAAAACCATCACCGAGCGCAGTGACGCGTCGCGGTAGTCCCCCGCAAGCCGATCGAACTCCGCCTGATTGCGGGCCTGCTGGCGGAAGGCCTTGACCGCGCGGATACCCGACATGGCCTCCACGAAATGCACGATCATGCGCGCCGAATGCGTGCGGATCGAACGGTACTCATCGCGCGAACGACGCTGGAACCACATGGTGAAAAAGGCGCCCGGAACCAGCATGAGCAGCATGACCAGGCCCGTCACCCAGTCCATGCTCACGATCAAAACCACCGTGAGAATCATGGACAGGCCCGAACCGACCACGACGCTGACACCCGAATCGAGCAGTTCACGCAGCGCCTCCATATCGGAGGTCTGGCGCGAAACGATCCGGCCCGAGGTGTAGTGCTCGTGGAACTCCAGATCCTGCTGCTGGGTAAAGCGGAACACCCGACGGCGCAGATTCAGGAGCATCCGCTGGCCCACCACGGCCGCAAGCCGCACCTCACCGAAGGTGAGAAGACCGCCGAGGAGCGCCGCCGTCAGATGCAGAGCCGTGGCGATCAAGGCAGGGGTACTGTCGCCCCGCTCGATCAGCGCGGGCAGGGCATGGTCGATGCCCCAGGCGATGATGGCGGGACCAGCCACCTTCGCGAACTGTGCCACGACCAGCATCGCCGCCATGATGGCGAACTGGCCGAGCACCGGGCGCAGCAGCGAACCGAGAAGTGCCAGGGAACGCTGACGCGAAGCCTGGTTCTGCTCGCGGGTATAGGTGAGCTGCTCCCCGTCGGTCGAGATCGTCGCCGCACTCATCGCGCCCCCTCCGATCCCTGCGCGCCGCGCAGTTCCAGTTCCGCGGTGAGGGTTTCGACCTCCTGGTCGCGTCGGTTCTCCTCCTCCTGCATAGCGATCACCCAGCGATACCGTGCCGAGGAAGCCATCAACTCCTGGTGCGTGCCCACCGCGACCACCGTGCCGTTATCCAGCAGGGCGACGCGGTCCGCGAGAGCCACCGTGGACGTGCGATGCGCGACGATCAGGGTGGTCGTGGTGGCGAGCACCTTATGCAGACGCTGCGTGACCCGCTCCTCCGTCTTGGTGTCCAGAGCTGAGAGGGGATCATCCAACAGCAGCACCGTCGGGCGGGCTGCGATGGCGCGGGCGAGGGCCAGACGCTGCCGCTGCCCACCCGAAAGCGACATGCCCTCCTCACCGATGCGCGTATCGACGCCCTGCGGCAGGTCATAGGCGAAAGCGGCATCGGCGGTGTCCAGGGCGAGGTTCAGCAGATCCTCACGCTCGGTGGGAGAGAGCGCAGGGTCTGCGCCGAGCAGCACGTTCTCCCGCACCGAATCCGAGAAGAGGGTCGAGTCCTCGAAAGCGATCGCCGTGAGGGTCCGCAGATCCGTGAGGTCCAGATCGCGAATGTCGATCCCGTCGATCGTGATGCGCCCAGCCGTGACCTCGTACAGGCGTGGAATGAGTTGCAGCAGAGTGGACTTGCCACAGCCGGTGACGCCGACCAGCGCCATCGTTTCCCCCGGGCGGATCTCCAGATCAGCCCCGTCGATCACGTCGGGAACATGCGCCGGGGAATCCGCGTACCGGAAATGCACACCCTCCAGGCGCACCAGGCCTCGCACCGGATCCGGCAGCGGCACCGGATGCTCGGGGGAAAGGATGCTGATCGGCTCATCCATCACCTCGTAATGGCGATTCAGAGCGGTGGTCGCATTGACCGCCTGCCCGAGCAGCATGCCGACCATCCGCAGCGGACCCGTGATCATCGCTGCGGTCGCGAAATACGAGGCGAGCTGGCCCACGGTCATATCGCCGCGGGCCGTCAGATGCAGGCCCAGGAACAGAGAAACACCCAGGGCCAGCTCCGGCAGCATGAACATGAACATGTCGAAACGCGCCATGGCCGTCGCCTTGCGGACCTCCGTGGTGCGCAACTCCTCAGCCTGCGCGGTGAAGCCCTCCAGCGCTGTGGGGCCGCGACCGAAAGCCTTGAGTACCCGGATGCCCTGGACTGACTGCTCGACCGTGGTGGCGAGGTCGCCGCTTTGATCCTGGGAGAGGCGCGAGAGCACCGCGAAGTTGCGGTTGAAGCGGTAGGCGATCACCGAGACCGGCACCGCGGCCACAAAAAAGACCAGCGCAAGCACCAGATGGGAACGGATCAGCAGGCCCATGCCCACCACCACCGTGATGGCGGTGGTGGCGAGCATGATGACGCCGAAAGCAATCCAGCGGCGGATCACGGAGATGTCCGAAACGGCACGCGAGAGCAGCTGCCCCGAGCCCCAGGCATCGTGGAAAGCCACCGGCATGTGCTGCACCTTCGCGTAGAAGGCCACGCGGATGTTCTTTTCGATCACGGTGGCCGGGTTCACCGCGAACAGTCGGCGCAGGAACATCAGGGTGGATTCCATCAGGCCCAGGCCGAGCACGAGGGCGGCGCCCGTCCAGACGGCGACGGCGGAGGGCTCGGTGGCCAGGCGGTTGACCACGTTCTCGAGCACCTGCGGGATCATCAGGGCGAGCAGCGAGGCGACGACTGCGGTGATCAGGGCCAGGTAGAGGCGGAAACGGATCGGGCGGACCGTCTGCCAGAGGCGTGACATGG
>JAEWEZ010000050.1 GCA_023389045.1 Actinomycetes bacterium | reverse complement strand
CAGCAGGACTTCGGGAAGCCGAGGTAGCCGAGGGTAGAGGGGTAGGCGCCCTCCGCGATCAACACATCGTGGACCACCTGGTCGATGTGGTCGGTGGTCACGCCGGGGGCGGCAGCCTCACCGGCGGCCTGCAGGGCGAGCGCCGCGATGCGGGAGGCTTCACGCATCCGCTCAATCACATCGGCGCTTTGCCGGTAGGGCCCGGAATCCGACACCGCTTCGTCCTTGCCCACGTACTCGGGGCGTTCAATGCGTGAGGGCACGGCGCGGCGCGGGCTCAGCTGCCCCGGCACCAGCACATCGCGGCCCTCCGGCCGGATCCATCGCTGCTCTAGAGTCATGCCCGTAGTCTCTCACCCACACCGGCCGACCACACAGACGGAGGTTTCGCCATGACTGAGCCGATCGAGTACTTCTACAACACCACCACCGGCCAGGTGGAGGAGGGCCGCCAGTCACCGAATGAGGAGCGCATGGGGCCGTACGCCACCCGCGAGGACGCGGAAAATGCGCTCGCGATCGCGGCCAAGCGCAATGAGGCATGGGATGAGGCCGATGAGAGGTGGGAGAACTGGGGAGAGGGCTCGACGGGTCAGTGACCCGTCGGCCCTCATCCACTCACTCGAAGCCGTGCTCCGGGCCGGGGAAGGATCGTGCCTCCACCTCGGCCCGGTAGTCACTGGCCGCCTTGAGAAGCTCGGAGCGCAGATGCGCGAAGGTCTTCACGAAGCGGCCCTCGAAGCCGGAGAGCCCGGCCATGTCCTGCCAGACGAGCACCTGGCCATCGCAGTGCGGGCCCGCGCCGATACCGATGGTCGGCACGTTCACGACCTCGGTGATGCGGGCGGCCAGCTGGGTGGGCACGAGCTCCAGCACGATCGCGGAAACGCCCGCATCCTGCAGGGCAATCGCGTCTTCGGCGAGGTGATCGGCGGCCACGGTGTCCCGGCCCTGCACACGCGCACCGGAGAGCGCGTTGACGGACTGCGGGGTGAAGCCGAGGTGACCCATCACCGGAATGCCCGCGGCGACCAGCGCTTTGATCTGCGGGACGATTTCATGCCCTCCTTCGAGCTTGACCATTTCGGCGCCGGCGCGGACCAGTTCAACACCGTGGCGCACCGCATCGGTGGGACCGGTCTGGTAGGTGCCGAAGGCGAGGTCGGCGACCACCAGGGGGCGCTTGACCGACCGGGCCACGGCGGCGGTGAACAGGAGCATGTCCTCTTGGGTGACGGCTGTGGTGGATTCGTGCCCGAGCACGGTGGTGCCCACAGAGTCACCCACCAGCAGAACGTCGATACCGGCGGATTCAAAAACACGCGCGCTGAAAGCGTCGTAGCTCGTCAGCATGGAGAAGGGGCGGCCGCGTTCCTTCGCATCCTGCAGGTGGCGGATACGGATCTTCGCGGGGCCGACGGGGGCGGCATTGTTCACGGGAACGACTCCTGAGGTGCGGTGAGGCGGTGCCCGCGGCGGTGCCGTGGGCGGGTGCTTTCGCGTCGCCTCAGCCTAGCGGTTCTGAGGGGCGCCGCATGCATCCTTCCGGCCATGCTTCCGGGTCTGGTGTGGGGTCTCGTGCCGGGGCTCGCTGTGTGCCCCTGTGCCGGGTCTTGTGCCGGGCCTGAGCGGCGCCGGCTCCCGGGATCTCTACCGATCAACTTTCGTGTATGAAACGGGTGAACTTTCGGTTTGATGCCATTGTGGATAAAGGTCCCTTGACGGCTGAATGTGGTTGGATCGATTCCAGGACATCCCATAGAGCGGTGCGCGCCGCGCCCCGCACGGAAAGGACACACAGGATGACCACGACGACGATTCGTACCACCGTTCGCCGTTGCGCCCTGGGTCTCGGGGCTCTCGCCCTGGCCTTCGGCACCGCCGGTTGCGGGATGCTGGGCCTTGGCGGAGACAGCGATGATCGCGGCAGCAGTGAGAAGAAGACCGAGGCGCCCAAGGACGACGAGAAGAAGGACTCCGAGGGCGATAAGGGTTCCGAGGGGGATAAGGACAGCGACAAGGGGTCCGAGGAGAACAAGGACTCCGACGGAAATAAGGACTCCGGCGGCAACAAGGACTCTGACGCAGACAAGGGTGGGGCCTCCGGCCCCGTGTCCGATGCAGACGTCGAGGCTGCGAAGGGTCGTTTCTTCGAATTCCTGCAGGCAACTGCCGACAATGACTTCGAGAAGATGTGCGGCTACCTGATCGACCCCTCGACCGGCAAGGGCGTCAGCGAGGAGATGAAGAAGGCCTGCGCGAAGGGCGCAGGTGACACCGCCAAGGGCAAGCCCAAGCAGGACATGTCCAATTTCGACAAGTCGATGCTGAAGGCAGAGGGCAATGCTGACGGCACGGTCAGCATCAAGGGCCCCAAGGGTCAGGAAATCAAGATGGTCAAGGGCAAGGATGGCCAGTGGTACCTGGACACCAACGCCCTGATGGAGAGCCTGAACGGCTGATCCCACCGCGAGCCTCATCGCAGCGCCCGCTCTCCCCGGTGTGGGGGAGCGGGCGCTTCGCTTTCCTGGGCCCGCTTGGCTGGGCTTGCGTTGTCTGCGTGTGCCCGGTTCCCGTCGGCCCCTTTTCGCTTCCCATCCCGGTACCTCTCCCCGTCCCGCTCTCTTTCCCGCCCGCCCCCGTCGGCCCCACCTCCCGCACGCGAAGTGCGGCAGACTGGGGGCATGGAGAAGCATCATGACGACGTCATCCGCACGGCGGCCGAACGGGATGTGCGGTTTATCCGCCTGTGGTTCTGCGATATCGCGGGGACGCTGAAGTCCATCGCGATCTCCCCGGCGGATCTGGAAACCGCCTTCGAGGAGGGGATCGGGATCGACGGCTCCACGATCGAGGGCCTGACCCGCTCCTATGAGTCGGACATGATCCTGCGCCCCGACCCGAACACTTTTGAGCTGCTCACCTGGCGCGGTGACACCGCCGGGACCGCGCGCATGATGTGCGATGTGTTCACTCCCGATGGGGAACCGGCCGCTTCGGATCCGCGTCGCGTACTGAAGGACGCCCTGGCCCGCGCGGAGGAGAAGGGGCTGGAGCTGTATGCGCATCCGGAGATTGAGTTCTACCTCTTCGAGGATGCCTACACCCGCGGGGAGGCCCTGCAACCGGTGGATACGGCCGGATACTTCGACCATGTATATCGAGGGCTCGGGCAAGACTTCCGCCGCACCGCGATCCAGCACTTGGAGGCGATGAATATCCAGGTGGAGTTCTCGCACCACGAGAACGGGCCGGGCCAGAACGAGATCGACCTGCGCTACGCCGATGCGCTGACCACGGCCGACAACATCATCACCCTGCGCACCGTGGTCAAGGAGGTGGCGCTCTCCATGGGGCAGGTGGCCACCTTCATGCCGAAGCCGATGATCGAGCATCCCGGCTCCGGCATGCACACACACCTCTCGCTGTTCCAGGGCGGCAAGAACGCCTTCCACGAACCGGGCGCCGAATACGGGCTCTCGCGGATGGGTCGGCAGTTTATCGCCGGCCTCCTCCGCCACGCCCCCGAGTACTGCGCGATTACGAACCAGTGGGTGAACTCCTATAAGCGCCTGTGGGGTGCGCAGGAGGCGCCGAGTTACGTGTGCTGGGGGCATAACAACCGTTCAGCGCTCGTGCGCGTGCCCTTCCACAAGCCCACCA
>JAEWEZ010000056.1 GCA_023389045.1 Actinomycetes bacterium | reverse complement strand
GACGGGACGACCGCCTCCCCCGGCGCCCCCTGCGGGGACGCCGGGTCAGGGTGCGAGGCCGAACGACGCTCGGACTCGTCAGAGGTGCTCATCAGTGACCCTCGTGATCCTCATGGTCATGGCCCTTGTGGTCCCCATGGTCGTGACCCTTGTGCTCGCCGCCGCCATCGGAGGCGCCGTGCCCATCACCGTAGTTCTCCTTGGCGCCCGCGTAATCCTTGATCACAGCGGAGACCTTCTGGGTCGAACCGTCGGCGAACTCGAGGGTGAAGTCGGCGTTATCGCCAGCCTTGAGCGGCTTCTTTAGGTCCATGAACATGATGTGGTAGCCGCCGGGCTTGAGAACCAGGTCGCCACCGGCGGGAATCGGCAGGTCACCCTTGGTCTTGTGCATGGTGCCACCGGATACCTCATGCAGTTCCACCACGCCGGCAAAGTCGCACTGGGCGGCCTTCAGAGCCAGCTCGGAGGGGCCGGGGTTGTGGATCGTCATGAAGGCGGCGGTCATGCCGCTATCAGCAGCCTTCACCCACGGATCAGTGATCTTGAGGCCCTGATCGGCGCCACCCTTCTTCTCCTCTTTCTTCTCGCCGGCATCGGCGGGCTTCTTCTCGGAGGAGCCGCAGGAGGCGAGGGCCAGAGCGGCAAGGCCCGCAACGCCAGCCAGGGCGGCACGACGGGTGGGGCGGGCAGGGGCGAGGTCACGACGGATACGTGCAGTCATTCAGATGTCCTTTCGGATGCGCCCGCACAGGGGCGGGTCGCCAGGTCAAAGAGCGTTGGCCACTGGTGGCCAGACGCGGGGAACCGCGCACGGGGGACCATGCGCGGAGTGATCTCAGACTCCGAGGGGACAGGGTGGGGCGCGGCCCACATCGGGGCCGGCAAGGATGCGGGGCCGACGGGCCACGGGCACCCGCCACAGGGGCGTGGCCGTGGTGCGCACCGAGGCCACGAGGGTCTGCTGCGGCAGATGCCCCGCGACCAGGTGCGCGAGGCCGGCGAGGATCCGCAGAGCGAGCCCGAGGGCCCGACGAACGAGCAGTTCCCCGCGGTAGAGCAGCGCCACGGTGAGGGCGGCAGCGAGGAGGTGACCGGCGAGCATGCCCGGCGTCAGATGCGCGGCATGGGAGAGATGCGCGAGATGCTCCGCGCCACCCCCGTGGGCGGCATGGGCATGGACGGCTCCACCGCCGAGCCCGGCAGGATCAGCGGCAAGGCCCGAGAGATGGGCGCTGTGATCGTGCACCCCGTGCTGATAGCCGGGGCCGGTCATAGCCAGCGGCATCGCCGGGGAGCCCATGATGAACAGGGCGTGGAAGGCGAGCTGGCTGCCGAGCACGGCGAGGGAGAGCCGGGTCAGGGAGAGCGAACGCCCCACGAGCACGGTGCACAGGGTGATGGAGAGCCACCACGGCAGGGCCAGTCCGAGCCAGCCCGGGGCGGGCGCCCCGGCTCCCATGTGACCGCACAGTGCCACCGCGGTCGCGACTGTTGCCGCGGCCGCGCCGCGCAGAACGCGATCTGGGCCCGTGGTGTGCATGGGCACAGTGTGTCACTTCCCCGGGGCCAGGGGGGATTTGGGGCGGGATCGTCGTCGGAACGTCACATCGGGCGGGAACCGGATCACATCCGGTTCCCGCCCGATGAGTGGCTGGCAGCACCGTCGGTTCATTCCCGACGACGTGCCCTACCCCGTCGGCCCTCACTCTCGGTAGCGGGCCGAGGGATGGTCAGCTGCGGGAGAAACGCGCTGGCGGAAGCGGCGGCGGCACCGCGGCCGGAGTCTCATCCAGCAGGGCAAGAGCCTCCTGCACACCCCGCTCGAGCTGCGGGTCTGCACCCGCCACCCAGGCGTTCGGCGGGAAGGGCACCTCAATATCGGGATCCACACCGTAGTTCTCGATCTCCCAGTCGACACCCTCGAACCAGGAAGCGTACTTCGGCTGCGTCACCCCGGTGCCGTCGACCAGATCGAAACGCCCGTCGATCCCGATCACGCCACCCCAGGTGCGGGTGCCGATCACGGGGCCGATCTTCATCGCCTGGGAGACGGCGTTGACGATGTCACCGTCGGAGCCGGCTTCCTGGTTCGTGACGAGCACGACCGCGCCGCGCGGCGCGAAGCTCGGGTAGGTGTCCGGCTCCTGATGACGGGCAAAGCCCCAGGAGAGAACACGCCGGGCGATCCGGTCGGTGACGAGCTGGGAGGTGTGGCCGCCAGCGTTGTAGCGCACGTCCACGACCATGCCCTCGCAGGGCTCGCCTCGCGCAGGTCACGGTGCATCTGCGCCCAACCGTTCGAGACCATGTCGGGGATGTGCAGGTAGCCGAGGCGTCCGCCGGAGAGTTCCTTCACCCGCTGGCGGCAGGTGGCCACCCAGTTCTGGTAGCGCAGCTGCCCATCGGCGGGAAGCGGGCGAACCACGACGCGACGCTCCAGACCGTCACGGCGCAGCACCAGTTCCGTGGGCCGATCCGCGCTGCCGATGAGCAGCGGCTCGATACCGTCGGGGCCCACCTCGCGGCCATCCACGCGCACGATGGCGTCACCCACGCGGGCGGCGACACCGGGAGCCAGAAGCGGCGAGCGCGCATCCGGATCGGAGGAGTCACCGGGCAGGATCCGGGAGATCACCAGGTCGCCGTCGCGGCGCTCCAGCTCGCAGCCAAGGTAGGCGGCGGGCATGGGCTCGGCCACGGTGAAAGGCGCCCCCTGCACGTAGGCGTGCGAGGTGCCGAGTTCGCCGACGACCTCCCACATCATGTCCTGGAAGTCATCGTCGGTCACCAGACGGTCCACAGTTTCGTCGTACCAGGAGCACATGGCGTGCCAGTCCTGCCCGTCCATGTCTTCGCGCCAGTACTGCTGGGCCATGATCCGGTAGTTATCCCAGAGCATGCCGCGGCGTTCCGCGACCGGATCGACCACGAGGCGCAGACGCTTCAGGCAGATGCTCACGCGCGCCGGATCCTCATCCTCGACCTTGCGGCCGGCGGGGATATGCAGCCATTCCTCGCCCTGCTTGATGACGAGGTGCTCGCCGTCCCCGGAGACCCGCACATCGCTCACGTTCTGGGCGAGAACGGTGAGCTTGCGGTCCTTGAGGCTCCACAGTTCAAGCGAGGGGCCGGGGGCTTCACCCTCGACACCGGCGCGGGATGTGCCCAGCGCAACCGCCTGCGGATGGTGCAGCCAGATAAATCCGTCCTTGACCGCCTGCAGATGCGAGTAGTTGGAGGATTCGACGGGGAAGGGCACGATGCGCTCTTCGATCGACTCCAGGTCGATGACGGTGCGCTGCGGGGCATCCGCCTCGGCTGCCCCGGCGGGGCTTGCCGCACCCACGGGCTCTGCCTGTGCGGCATGTGCCCCGTCGGCCCCCTTCTCTCCGGAGGAAGCGTGCTGCGCGGAGCCCTCCGGATGGGCGCCGGGCTTCTCCTCCCCGGTCTCGAGCCCCCAGCCATCGGGGTGAGGACCGAAGGGGTCCGCCGTGGTGGCTTCCAGCGGGATCAGGAAGGGGCGCTGCGCATTGACGAAGCCCAGGTCAAAGACGAGATCGTCATAGACCGTTTCAAAGGTGCGCATCGAGAGCAGGGCCAGGTACTTCCCGTCGGCGCTGAAGGAGGGGCTCAGATCCTGGTACTTCCCGGAGGTGAGCGGCACGGCCTGCGGCTCGGACTCCTCGGTATCGGCCAGCATGAGGGAGCTGAGCTGCCAGGACTGCGGGGCCGGCTGCGCCCAGACCAGGAAACGGCTATCGGGGGAGAAGCAGAGGTGGCTGATCTCGCCGCCGGTGGAACGGCCCAGTTCCTGCACACCCTCGAGAGTGGGATCCGGAACGGTGCTCTCCTGCTGCCAGGACGAGCCCTCAGACGAGCCCTGAGCTGAACTCTGAGAGGAGCCCGTCCCGGCCTTCTCGGTGTCCTTCTCGCCGGCGGGATCCTCCACGCCGCCCAGGCGCACCAGCAGCACCCGGTTGTCATGGGTGCTGATCGCCACGCGGGAACCGTCGGGGGAGGGGATGGCGTGCAGGATGCGACCCACGGCGCCGAGGTCCAGCGGGATCTGCTCCCCGCCACCGTCCAGACGTACGAGCGCGAGACGATCCGAACCGACCCCGCCCTCGGTGCGATCCACCTGGGCTGCGTCGTCGGTGACGATCAGTGCGAAGGGGCTGCGACCGAGCGGGCTCGCTTCACGAATCCGCAGGCCATCACCCTGGGCGAGCAGACGTGCGGGGCCGCCACGGTGGGTGAGCAGATGCGCGGTGCCGCGCCATTCCACAACGCTCGCGCGCGCATCATGCACCGGGCGCATCGCCAGCAGCTGCTCGTTCGCCTTGACCGGATGGGGCCGACGATGGGCGCCCACGCCCGGCGTCTGGATCTCCACTTCGCGCGGGGTCTCCTCCAGGGAGTCCATCGCGTACAGGCGCCCGCGGGAGGTGAAGACGATCGTGGAGCCGTCGGTGGCGGGCTCGCGCAGGTAGCCCTCCTCGGAGCTGAAGTTCGTGTGCACCTGCAGGTCAGTGCCGTCCTTGGCCACCGACCAGAGGTTCCCGCTCGCGCGATCAGTGAGGGCGGCGCCCAGCCCCGGGGTGTCCGAGGCGAAGATGAGGCGGTCCCCGAACCAGGCCGGGCGGGTCTTATTAGCCAGAAGGTCGTCGAGCAGAGGCTCCCAGGAGCGTTTCGCGTGGCGCTCAGCGGGCGCATCCAGCGGCACATCCTCGCGGGAGATCCACAGCTTCGCAGCGGTTCCGCCCTGGTAGTGCTTCCAGTGGGCGGGAGGGTTGCGCCACGGGGTGACCACCACGGTGGTTCCGTCCTCATGCAGGACCATCTCGGTGGAGCGACCCAGCGGCAGCACCTCAACGGCGCCCTCCAGGGTGATCGCGCTCAGCACGGTGTCCTGCTCCAGGGGCGCCCCCTGGGAGCTGCTGACCAGCACGCGACCATCGGCAAGCCAGCCGGAGACGCGGGTATTGCGGCGACCCCAGGTGGTCAGACGACGCGGCTCCGTGGAGCCGTCCACCGGCAGCACCCACACTTCGGCGCCGCCGCTGGCGCGGGACACATAGGCCACATGGCGTCCGTCGGGAGAAAAACGCGGGAAGGAGACGGGGGCGCCGTCATCGGTGAGGCGCCAGGCCCGGCCGCCGGCCAGCGGCGCCATCCAGACGTCATTCGCGGCGGTGAAGATCACCTCCTCCCCGTGCACATCGGCATGGCGAAGGTACGCGGTGTGAGCAGGCATCGACATGGGCACCACCCTATGCGTCTTCTGTGGTGGCGCGCACATGTTTTGAGCCGAAGGGTGCGGAACGGCGGGGCGGGGCCGGGGGCGGGCTGACGGGCAGGGGCCGACGGGCAGGGTGGCCCGGTGCGCTCAGTCGACCGAGCGTTCGAGCAGAGACTGCGTGCGCCGCAACAGACGGGCGAGTTCCCCACGGGTGAGCGGCGCATCGCTCACCCACTGGCTGAGGTCCGCCTTGCGCAGCACCCCGGCGGCGAGCAGCCACAGCACATCAGCGCTCGAAACATGATCGCGTTCGCGGCGGGGCAGCGCCTCGGTGTCGGTGTTGGCGGCGTCCAGATGCGTGCCGAGGGCGATGAGTCCGGGCCGCAGAAGCGAGGCGATGATCGTGGCGCCATCGGCGCGGGTCGCGGTCACCGTGGGGGAGACCCGCAGATGCTCATCCCCCCAGAGGGCGCCGCGTCCGTGCAGCCAGAGCAGGGCGCGGGCACGGTCGGACTTCTCGGGAAGATCCGCAACGAGAGCGGGAAGCGTATCGACGGGAACAGCGGGCGCGCCCGCGAAAGCATGCAGGGAAAGCGCCACATCGCTGCGGGTCACGGCCCGTTCAGCGCCATAGGTGCCATCGGGAAGCCCGTCCTGAATATGGTGCTGAGCTGCCCAGCGGCAGGCGGCCACCAGTTCCTCGTCCCCGCGCAGATCCGGGAAAGAACCCTCGGCGGCCGGGGGAGCGGCGGTGGGATCAGCGGTGGGGCCGACGGGGCGCTCGCCGCGCAGCAGATGCACAGCCGCAGCACCCGCCGCGGCGATACCGGCCATGGCCGCGCCCCCCGCGAGAACGCGACGACGACGCGGACCAGACGCAGCGGCAGCCTTGGGCTCATCGGGCGCAGGCGTTGAAGGCTGCGCAGGCTTGGAATCGTTCACAGCCATCGCAGTTCCCTCATCCGTCGCACGATCGCGGCACTCACCGCGAGATTCCCCCAGCCGTTCAAATGGATCTCATCGGAAGCCACCAGCCCCGGCGGGACCACGCCCTGATCCAATGCCAGGTGGGTGTCGGCCTGCTCCATCAGCCGCAGCGGCGCCACCGGACGCTGCTGCAGACCATCTTCACTGGCCAGCGCCGCGCGAACGTCAAGGAACCGCTCCTTGTAGCGCTTTGCGAGCTCCGTATTGACCTTCTGCATGGCGCGCTCGGCGGGAGACCCGATCGCATCGTGGATCGTGGGCCAATGCCCCATGACCAGGGTGTCATCCGGGGCGGCCTTCCACATGGTGTGGGTGTCCTCGAGCACCTGATCCACATTCATGATGTTGTTCTTGCCCATCCACACCAGGTGCCGCGCCCCTTCGGCCACCTTCACCAAATCGGAGGTGAAGGTGCCGTGGTGCGGTAGCTCCGCCGTGGACTGGCGGGGCGTGAACAGCCAGCGGCCCTTGGACCCGTCGAGAATGCCGGCGATCCCATCGATCGATCCGGGGAAACGGATGGGGCCCGCCGGTGCCAGATTTCCCAGAGACAGTTCAGCGGCCCCGCTGCTGCGATCACGGTGACGGATCCGCACCTCGGGCGTGAGCAGGCCGCGCATCAGCAGCGTGTGCTGGGAGCGGGTGGCGCCCACCCCGTAGGCATGCACAGGCTGCGGCGCATTGGCGAGGGTGAGGTGCTCATGGATGCGCACCGCCAGCGGGGTCCCCTCTGCGCCGCCCTCGGAACTCATCGAGGACGAACCCCACAGGCACAGCGGACGCTGCTGCGCCGAGCCGGTGAAGAAACGCTGCGCCACGGCGGTGCCCGGCGCCAGGCTTTCCTGCCGTGGTGATCCCGGCTGGGGTGCGGCCGGTTGCGGAATATGTTTTAGGGCCGACGGGGCAATGCCGGAGTCCACCCGCTGCGGCAGCGCTGCACGCATTCGAGTCATGGTGGTCCTCCCGCGGTTGGTGGCCTGGTTCTCCGCGACGACAACGGCCTATGCGTGCGTCCAGAGACGCCATGCTGTGGCCAGAAGCAGGTGGAGATCAAAAGTGGTGGGGTCGGCGCTGCCCCGGCACGCCTGCCAGGATTCTACGGCGCTGATCTGGGAACGGGTATCCGTCGGAAGAACGATTTCGCCCCATCGACGGCACCCGTTCGAGAGAACTTTCGGGCTGCGATGCCCCCAGGGTGCACACTGGCGACGAGACGATCCCGAGCCACCGGATGGAGAGACCATGAACGAGTCCCCCGCGAACGCCACCGCCGCGACGACCGCCCAGCAGCCCACCGTGCGCGTGGTCGGTCACCGGGGTGCCGCCACCCACGCCCCCGAAAACACCATGGCCTCCTTTGAACGCGCCATGCGTGACGGTGCCGAGATCCTCGAATGCGACGTGCACCTGAGCGCCGACGGGCATGTGATCGTGATGCACGACGAAACTATCGACCGCACCGCCGACCCCGACTCCCCCCTGATCACCGGAGCCCTGGCGGACCTGAGCCTGGAGCAGATCAAGCAGGTGCGCGTCGGCGGCGGCGAAACCGTGCCCACCCTGGACGAACTGCTGGAGGCGACCACGGTGCCGCTGTTCGTGGAGGTGAAAGCCCCGGCGGCAGCCCGGGCGGTCGCGCAGATGCTCGGCGGCTTGCCGGCAGATCACCCCGCGTCGGCCTCAACCGTCATCTCCTTCCATCCCGAAGCCCTCGAGGTGATCCGCATCGAAGCCCCGTCGATCCCCTGCTCGCTGCTGGTGGAGACCTTGGATGAGGGGGCCGTGGAAAAAGCCGTGCAGATCGGTGCGGTCGGGATTGGCCCGTGGATCGGGGCGCTTAGCCTGCACGGCACCGAGCTGGCTCATGAGAAGGGGCTCAGCGTGAACCCGTGGACGGTCAACGATGCTCGCCAGCTTGCCGTGGCGCGGGCCTGCGGGGTGGACACGATCACCACCGACGATCCGGCGTGGGTGCGCGAGGACCTTGCCTCCTGAACCATCCGGAGACGTACGCAGGCCCGGGCGGGTTTTCGGGCGCGGGGTTTTCTCACCTGTCGAGGGTCCCCTGCCGTGATCGGCGCGGCGTGAGATCGTGAGGACGCCGCGCCCGTTAGCCGAAGAGAGGGAGACCAACCGTGCTTGACCCCGCCCTGCAGGATCTTTTCGACCACGTGCGCCACCGCAACCCGGGCGAACCCGAGTTCCACCAGGCGGTGGAGGAAGTCTTCGACTCCCTCGGGCGCCTCAACGGCAAGGAAGCCGAAGCCGCCACCGGCATCCTCACCCGTCTGTGCGAACCGGAACGCCAGATCATTTTCCGCGTGCCGTGGGTGGACGATGCCGGCAATGTGCACGTCAATCGTGGTTTCCGCATCGAATACAACTCGGCGCTCGGCCCCTACAAGGGTGGCCTGCGCTTCCACCCCTCGGTGAACCTCGGCATCGTCAAGTTCCTGGGCTTCGAGCAGGTCTTCAAGAACGCACTGACCGGCCTGCCGATCGGCGGCGGCAAAGGCGGATCCGACTTCGATCCGCACGGCCGCTCCGACGGTGAAGTCATGCGTTTTTGCCAGTCGTTCATGACCGAACTGCACCGCCACATCGGCGAATACACCGACGTACCCGCCGGCGATATCGGTGTGGGCGTCCGCGAAATCGGCTACCTCTTCGGGCAGTTCAAGCGCCTCACCAACCGCTACGAAGCCGGCGTGCTCACCGGCAAGGGCCTCACCTGGGGCGGCTCCCTGGTGCGGCGTGAAGCCACCGGCTACGGAACCGCGATCTTCGCCGACGAAATGCTCCAGGCCCGACACGAACGCGGCCTCGACGGGCGTCGCGTGCTCGTCTCCGGCAGCGGCAATGTGGCCATCTACGCGATTGAAAAGGTGCACCAGCTCGGCGGCACCGCCATCACCGCCTCCGACTCCTCCGGCTGGGTCGTGGATGAAGACGGCATCGACCTCGACCTCCTCAAGCAGATCAAAGAGGTGGAGCGCGGACGCATCCACGAATACGCCGAACGCCGCGGCGGCCGTGCCCGCTTCAGCGCCACCGGCAGCGTGTGGGACGTTCCCGGCGATGTGGCCATGCCCTGCGCCACCCAGAACGAGCTCAACGCCGAAAACGCCCGCACCCTCATCGGGCATGGCGTGCACGCCGTGGTCGAGGGCGCGAATATGCCGTGCACGGCCGAGGCCATCGACCTGCTCAACGAAGCGAAGGTGGCCTACGCCCCCGGCAAGGCCGCCAATGCGGGCGGTGTGGCCACCTCGGCCCTCGAAATGCAGCAGAACGCCAGCCGCGACACCTGGACCTTCGCGCACACCGAGGAACGCCTCACGCAGATCATGACCCGCATCCACACCACCTGCCTGGAGACCGCCGAAGAGGTTGGCTGCCCCGACGACTACACGGTCGGTGCGAATGTGGCCGGTTTCCGTCGCGTTGCCGAGGCGATGCGCGCCTTCGGGATCGTCTGAGTCGATCTTTGGTGTTGCCCCGTCGGTCCCCTGAGCTGTGGGGCCGACGGGGCAGTGCTCATGCGTCGTCGGACTAACGTGCCCACAGGCGGTCGGGCGATCACGCTTCGATCCCGTCGGAACAACACGCTCCGACCCCGTCGGAACCTCAGGCTTTGAGGCCGAACTCCTGCGCGAGCGAAACCCGCAGGAGCGGGAGCGCATCGCGCCGCATCTGACGGTGCGGGGAATCCTGATCCTGATGCACCGCGAGGTGCACGAGCATGGCGGTGCGCTCGTAGGCGGCCCAGCCGAGCATGCGCTCGCGTACCGCCCGCGGGCTGCCCGGGCTCGGCAGACGCATCGGCAGATCTTCGCGGGCCTTGAGGTAGGCGGTGACGAAAGCGGTCTGCAGGTCCTCGTCCATCGGCACATACCAGGGGCCACCGTGGATGGTGCCGCCGATGCTGGAGAGGTCACGGGCGGGGTCGTCGGCCTGCGCCCACTCCAGGTCAATGAAGACCGGCACCGGCTCCGTGCCGCCGTACCCATCGGCGACCGTCCGCCACAAAATGTTGGTCGCGCACAGATCCCCGTGCACCAGGCAGAAGGCGTTCACCGAACGCATCTGCGCATCTAGATCCACCACTCGCTCGCGCATGGCATCGAGGAACGGCTCCAGGCTGTGCGCGCTGAGCACGTCGGCATGATCGCGCCGCCAGGTGGCCAGCAGGGCATCGACCTCGTCGAGCACGCTCAGCGGACGCTCCGGCACCTCCGCCCAGGGGTCACGCGCCACCGCAATCGGGCCGCGGCCCGGGGCGATCACGGTGTGCAGGCGTGCGAGGCGCTGGGCGTGAATGCGCAGGTGGGTGCGGTTCCAGGACTCCGGGGCCAGCGGTTCCCCGCTCTCAAAGGTGACCGCCACATAGGCCAGGCCGATCGGGCTCGTCGCCGGATCCTCATGGGAGGAAACGGGGGAGGGGCCGAGGCCCCGCGGCATATGCGTGAGCGCCGCAATCTCATGCTGGAGCGCTTGAACCCGCTGCTGCGGCGGCACATGCGGGATCCGCACCGCCAAGGGGGCGTTGTCCTCCGGCTCCAGGCGCCAGACCACGAAGCGTTCCCCGATCCCGATCAGATCCACGCTCGCCCCGCCGGCGAGGCCCTCCGGCAGCGGCGCACTGTAGTGGCGGCCGGGAAGCGGAACAGGGGTGCCGCTGTCCTGGATGGGCAGGACGAGGCTGCCATCAGCCCAGGCAGCGAGGATCCGCTCACCCACCTCGGGGGAGGTCGGGTCCAGGGCGGGGGAGTCTGTCGTGGGGGCGCCTGTTGTAGGGGAGTCTGCTGTAGGGGAGTCGCTGTGTTCCGGCTGCGCGGATGCGGGGACGGGCGCGTGGGCGTCGTCCTTTGGCTGGTCAGTCGTCGTCGGCTGATCCTTCTTCTTTGACACCGGACCCTCACCTCCTGCCGGGCTGTGTGCGGGGTCGTCTCGGCAGTCTATCGGCGCCTATCTCGCCGAGCCGGTTCCTGAGCCCTACCCGGCCACCCGCAACCAAAACGGGCCTCCAGCGGCACACACTGAAGAAAATCTCCGGCTCCTGCCACCACAGGCCCCTTTTGTGCACCGCCGCTCCCTCAGCAGCCCACCCCGCGCCACCGGAAGCAGGCCAGGCACCATGCAGCGGCGCAACATTCCACATAACCCTCGGGAAACCAAGGTCGGACGTACCCTGGAGGAACTGCCCGTATCGAGCTGCCGGAGGCTTGCCGTGTTCACTAGCATCATCGTTCCGATCCTGATCGGGATCGGAGTGGGTGTGGTCATGGGCGCCCTCGGAGCCGGTGGAGGCATCCTTGCCGTGCCGGTGCTCGTTTTCCTGCTTGGCATGGACCCGCACGATGCTGCGGCATCGAGCCTGGTCATCGTGGGTTTGGGGGCCGTCACCAGCATCATCCACCATGCCCGGGCCGGCAACGTGGCCTGGCGTGCGGGTGCCCTCTTCGGCGGTATCTCCGTGATCGGTGCCGTCCTCGGCGCGCGGCTGGCCAATCTCGTGTCCGCCCAGACCCTGATGGTGCTCCTCGGCGTTCTCCTTGTTGGCGTTGCCCTCAGCATGTTCCGTAAGGCGCGCCGCACTCGCCGCGAGGAAGATGCCCACGCGGAGGAAAACTCTGACCCGGTGCGCACCTACGACGACCCGGTGCTCGACTCCCCGGGCCCCGACCATGTGGAGCGGGCCGACGGGGTCGCCACCGATTTCGGAACCCCGGACGTTCCCGAGGATCCGGCAGCGGAACACCCTCGCCCGCGGGTTGCAGTGCTGCTCGGCAGTGCCACCGTGACGGGTCTGCTCACCGGTTTCTTCGGTGTGGGCGGCGGTTTCATCGTCGTCCCGATGCTCGTTCTGGCCGTGGGCCTCGCCATGCGTCGGGCTTCCGGCACCAGCCTGCTGGTCATGATGATCGCGACCGTTGCCAGCATGCTCGCGCGCCTCGGCACCGATGTGCAGGTGGACTGGATCCCCACTCTCATGTTTGCGGCCGGGTCGATGGTTGGTGGCGTGATCGGTGGCCCGCTCTCCGCCCAGGCGCGGCCCTCCACCCTCACGGCACTGTTCGCGCTGCTCCTGTCGGGAGTCGCCCTCGCGACCCTGGTGCAGACGGTCCTCGGCTGAGTCGGCGTAGAGCGAGGGCGAGGCGGATAAACAAGCCCGCCTTCACCAAGCCCGCCTAGAGCACGAGCTTCTAGAGCACGGGCGGAACGACCGGACGGGGCCGCGTGTGGCTCCACTGTACGGTGGCAAGCCCCACGGTGCAGTCCCGCACGATCGAATCCATCGAGCCGCCGAGCACCGCCGCACTCGCGGCGCTATGCGTGGGACCCTGCCCACCCACATGCTCCTCGTGATGCGAGAAGTGCATCGGCACCCCATGCCGAGGCGCCGTTACGGTGGCAACCAGGATCTTCGTCGGCACCAGCACGAGTGCGCGGAAACGCCCCTGAGCCGCGCTGCGATCAGCGAATGGATACATCAGATCCACCGCGGTGACTTCCCCGGCGCGCAGAGGACGCGGGAAGATCACCTCCATCATGTGAATCTCATCCTCGATCACGGTGCAGCGCCTCACGTGCCCGCCGCGGATCGTCGCATCCGTCTGCAACTGACCACAGGAGTGCCCGGTGCCGTCGACCGTGACCACGACCCGTTCCACACCCTCGTGCAGAGCGCGCACAAGAGTGCGGTGATGCACCCACCCCTCGGCATCCGGGCCGGCAAGCGTCAGCGTGCTGATCACCAGATCGCACGTTGAACTGGGGTTCTGCTCTTCCTCCCAGCGGCGGCGGATCGCGAGCGCCGCATCGAATAACGGCGACAGTTCCTCGGCGAGCCGGGGAAGCTCATTGCCAACCTTCGGCGCCAAATGACGTGCAAGCATCCCCGGCTGCACATTCAGCACCTGCTCCAGCACGGCAAGAACTTCGAAGGATTTCTGCCGCGTGGGAACACTGCTCCCATCGGCCCAGGCCCGCAAGGTGGGTGCTGTCACGGCCCCGCCGTGGCGAGTGCATTCCTCGGCGAGGTTACGGAAGGAGCGCCCCGAGGCTTTCACGAGAGCGCGAAGTTCATCGCTGAAGCGTTCCGTCATTCCACTGCTGGCGCTGCTCATGAATCCTCCGGCCAGGTCCATTCGATCGTGAGGCCAGTCCCGCCCGCGAGGTTCCGCGCCGTGGCCACAGCGCGTCCATCACCCATGCTGATCTCTCGCGTTTTGCCCGGGGTGGAGCTGGGTATGGGTGTGGGGGAGCGTTGGACCTCTTCCGTGACTCGCACCGGATGCTGATCGGGGTGCGCGTCCAAGATGAGAGTCATTTGTCCGACGGGGTGGGTGCTGCGCAGAGTGTGAGAAGGGTTGATACTGATCGGCGGCTCAGGGCCATCGACGGGAATCACCTCGATCTCCAGCATGGTCCCCTCGCCTCGACGCAGGGGCGCGTCCAGAATGAGTTCGCTGGTGACAAGGCCTGTGCTGCGGGAAACGCGGCGGCGCCCCAGGCGTGCTCCCGACTGCGGTTCGGAGATTCGCAGATAGGGGGTCTCCGGAGTGAACAGCATGGAGTAGGTGGAGGTCACGAACCGATCCACCCCGTCTTGGAGCGCTTCGAGGATCAGGACGGTGGTGCAGCCTTCCCAGTGCCGGTCGGCGCCCAGCCGGTGGGTTTCCATGATGTGCAGGCGTTTGAACTGATCGAGGGTGTCCAAACCAAAATCGTTCAGCGCCTCGGCGTACTTTGCCCCGTGCACCAGTACTTCTTCTGGATCTGTGCTGGTCGACCACCATTCCGTCGAGCCCACGACCGAAATGTGCTCTGCATCGACGAGATAGCCGGGAGGAGTGCCGAGGATTTCCTCGAGAGCCTGGATCGCGCGTTTTCCTTCGAGTCGGCGGGGACGAGTGTGACCTGCGCGCCAGAGGCTGAGGGTAGAGGCTGAACAGGAAATGCCGCGACGGCGAAGGTGCGCGCTGAGGCGTTGCAGACCGAGGCGGCGCAGGGAGATCGCGGCCCCGAGCCTTTCGGGGAAGGGACCGTCGACCCAGGGGCTCTCGGGAGAGGTCATGGGGCGTCCTGACTGTGGTGCTCAGCAGGGCGGGGCGGCATTGGTGGCGGCCTGCATGCGGAGCGCCACGGGGCTGAAGCCCGACGATGCAGGATGTGGGATCGTCCACTGGTGCACGTCGAACAGAACTGACTTTGTAGCGGCGTGTACGAAATCCTGCCGCATACGATAGCGGAATCTCAGCCAACAGTACTGCGCGGTGCCCTTGTGGGCAGCGTTAAGTACCGAGTTCCACAACCATGTATATAAGTGCGTTAACTTTCCATGGTGGGGTTGGTGGGGCCGACGGGCCGCGTGGGGGGCGAGTTGGTGGGGGAGTGAACCAGGGTGGGCCGACGAGTGGAGGCGACGGGTGGGGCCGACAGTATCGGTTTAGCCGAGCAGATCCCGCGTGCTCGCGATACTCACCTGCGGGGGGAACAGAGCCATGACCGCGAGCGCAGCCGCACCGTTCTCTGCCGTCGAGGCAGCCACCGCATCTTCGACCACCACCAGGCGCGCGCCCGCATCGGCGCCCGCCAGCACCGTCGAGACCACACAGCAATCCGTCGACACACCCGTGACCCACACCGAGGCGCCGCGGGGGAGGGCCTCACCCAGAGCCGGTGCCAGGGCCTGCTCCAACTCCGCACCCCACTTGCCGAAGGTCGGCAGATCCACCGTCGGGTAGGCGGTAAGTTCCGCCGCGCCGTCGATCAGGGAATACAGCGGGTCATCAGCGGGAACATCCGCAAAAGGCCAGGCCTCGAAGTATTCGCCCCAGGAGGTTGAGCGGTCCGCCGTCGGCAGCCACCGCGTGACTACCGTGCGCTCCGGTCCGACGTGCGCAGCCAAGGCGCGGATCTTTTCCCAGGCTTCGGGGAAGAACGGCGAGGCCCACTGGGAGGAGGGGTCGGCGAAAATCCGCTGCGGATCGATGATGAGCAGCCAGGGCTCGGGTGCGCCGTGCTCAGCCACGACGCACCAGACCCTTCTCCTGGCGGCGGATCTTGCCCCGACGCAGAAGCATCGTCACCGCGAAGCTCAGCACCAGCGCGAGCAAAACACCCAGGTTGGAGTCGGCCCAGGGACCATCCCAGTACGGCCCAGCCGGATCATTGACGAAGGTGCCCAGCCCCAGTGGCTCCAGCAGATAGCCCTGCCAGTTATTCCACGCCGCATTGGTCGCAAAGTTATTGACCACCAGGCCCCAGCCCAGGATGCAGGCGACGATCATCGTGCCGATCGAGGTCCAGTCGAAAGCGCCATAGCGGCCCGAGGGGTCAAAGAGCGCCTGCTCGTCATAGTCGGCACGGCGCGAGAGAACGTCGGCGATCAGAATGCCCGCCCACGACGCCACCGGAACACCCAGCGTGATCAGGAACGACTGGAACGGTTCGATGAAGCTCGTGGCGAAGAACGCCACCCAGATCGTGCCGATCGTGAGGATTACGCCGTCCACCGCGGCAGCCGCCGGGCGCGGGATGCGGATCCCGAGGCTCAGCAGCGTCAGGCCTGAGGAGTAAATGCCCAGCACCGCGCCCGAAACCAGGGTCAGCACCGCCACGATCCAGAAGGGAATCAGAGCCCAGATCGGCAGGATCGAAATCAGTGCGCCGATCGGATCGCCCGCGATGGCAGTGTTCAGTTCCTGGTCGCTGCCGGCGAGCAGCAGACCAAAGATGACCAGCACGATCGGAGCACTCGCCCCGCCGATCACGTTCCACGCGACGATCCCGGCATCGGAGGCCGAACGCTTCTGATACCGCGACCAGTCTGCCGCGATGTTGATCCACCCCAGGCCGAAACCGGTCATCACCATGACCAGAGCGCCGATCATGGCCTGCGGGGGGCCGGAGGGTGCCGCGAGCACCGCCTGCAGGTCGATATGCGGGATCGTGAGGATCATGAAGAGCACGGTCATGGCGCCCGTAATCCAGGTCAGCACCGACTGCAGCTTCATGATCGTGTGGTAGCCGAGCACAGATGCGATGACGATCAGCGCCGCAATCAAGACTGCTGCGATCACCGTGACCGTCGTGCCCGAGGACACCCCCAGGACCTTGAAGACCGTCGCCGTGGCCAGCACCGCCGTGATCGCGAGGCTCGTCTCCCAGCCGATCGAAGTCAGCCAGGAGATGATGCCCGGAACCTTCTGGCCGTGCACACCGAAAGCCGCGCGCGAAAGCACCATCGTCGGAGCGCTACCCCGCTTGCCGGCAATCGCAACCAGGCCACACAGGGCGAAGCTGATGATCGTGCCGATGATCGCCACGATCGTGGCCTGCACAAAGCTGATATTGAAGCCGATCAGGTACGAGCCATAGCTCATGCCGAACACAGACACATTGGCGGCAAACCAGGGCCAGAAGAGGTCACGCGGCTTCGCCGTGCGCTGCTCCTCGCTGATGATTTCGATGCCGGTGGTCTCCACCAGGCCAGGACCGCGCGTTGCACCCTCGGGCGCCGTGCTCATGCTGCCTCCACTGCTACTGCCGGAGGGGCCGGGGTGCTCGACCATGAGAACCGCTGCGGGACGCTCCGGGGACGGCGCACACCGTCCGGCGCCATTGTGGCAGAGAAGCGGGCTGGTGGGGGCGCCGCCGTATTTCCAGCCTTGCCCGCGGCGTCGCCGTATTTCCACCCCGCCCGCAGCGCCGCCGTGCACGAAAGGGGCTTGTGGGGGCAGGTGCTGGAGTTTTTTGTCGGCTGGTGCGGCTGGAGGCCCCTTTTTGGTTGCGCGGGGCTGGATTCATGCGGGAGCTGGACCGGGCTGGGGCTGGGCCGGGCGAAGCTGGGCTTAAGCGATTGCGAGGCTCAGCGTGGTGCGGATTGCACCAGCCAGGTCTTCTTTTGCTCTGCGGGCCCCAGAAACCCGATCATTTTCAACGCCCGACTCGTATTCCCCCGGAAGGCCCCACGTGAACACTGCCCCCGCAGCATCCTCATCTGCTCGCGAGATGGCGCGCCGCTTCATGAGCCTTTCCCCAGGACGGGTAGACCACATCCCCGCCCTGCGTATCGCCTTGGGGCTGGCCTTGCCGCTGGCCCTCTTGTTGCTGGTCAACCGGGTGGACTGGGCGATGTACGCCGGCTTCGGTGCCTTTACCGGCATCTACTCCCGATATGAATCCACGCGGTCGAGAGTGCGACGCCAAAGCATGGTTGCCGTGCTGCTGACCGCGTGCGTCACGATCGGCGCGTCCCTCGCCTCCCTGGGGAGTGCCCTCCCCGGTGTGCCATCGTCGCTGCTCACTCTTGTTGTCTCCTCGGCAGTGGCCGGGGCGGCGGCAGTGTTCATTACCGTGCAGGGGCTCAAACCAGGCGGTGCCGTCTTTCCCCTGTTCGCGGTGGCTGCGGTGGCGGCGGCACCGCCTGCCGCGTCGATTCCTGTTGCCGCGGGGATTGCCGCTGCGTCTGCAGCCTGGTGCGTGTTGCTGGGGCTTGCCTTTCACTGGCTCGGGGAACGCCATGCTGCTGCCGGGGTCGGGGTGGCTCGCGAAACCTTCACCCTCGGGCAGATGGGTGCGGAGTTTGGCCGCTACAGCGTGGCCTCCGCATGCGCCGGTCTTCTCGGCCTGGCCTCTGGCCTTCCCTTCCCCTATTGGGCGCAAATCGCAGCGGTGGTGCCGCTGTCCGCACCCGGGCGTGCGGCCCAGGTGGAACGTGGCGTGCACCGTGTGGTCGGCTCCAGTCTCGGCATCGTGACCACCGCTTTCCTTCTCTCCTTCCCTAGCGAGCCGTGGCAGCTGGTGGTGTGGGTGGTGGTGATGCAGTTCGTGGCTGAGCTGTATGTGCTGCGCAACTATGCGCTCGCACTGATGTTCATCACGCCACTGGCCTTGCTGATGGTGCAGATGGCTCATCCCCAGGAGGCCGGCCCGATGCTGCAGGCTCGCGTTGTGGAAACCACGATCGGCGTGGCCGTAGGCATCGTCATGGTGAATCTGTCGGCGGCGTGGGACCGCGCTCGCGCCGTGCGGTGGGCAGCGGCCCGCCGTCATGCACAGGCGCGGCGTGCGCACGGCCAGTGGATGGCCGCGGCACGCCGCGCCTCGGCGCAGCAGACTCCGGTGCTCAGGGGAGTGGAGGGGGAACCGCACCGGGGTCGCGCGCACGGATCAGCCGGCGATACCGGCCGATCCGAGTAGGGAGCCCACCAGGTAGGTGATGGTCAGTGCGGCAGCGCCACCGATCACCACACGCAGGGCGGCGCGTCGAGGATC
Organism: Actinomycetes bacterium; assembly: GCA_023389045.1. GTDB lineage: Bacteria > Actinomycetota > Actinomycetes > Actinomycetales > Dermabacteraceae > Brachybacterium. The sequence goes on along the minus strand of JAEWEZ010000056.1, from coordinate 5,215 downwards.
GGCTTCGCCCACCCGCGCTGCAATCCACCCGGTCAGGGCAAGGGCTGCGAGGGTGGCGGCGACGGTCAGAGGGATCCGCACCTCCACCGGGAGCAGCACAATCGCGAGCATCGGCAGCACGGCACCGGCCAGGAAGGCCAGGAAGCTCGCGAGGCCCGCATGCCACGGGGACACCACATCATCCGGATCCACATCCCCGGCGATATCCAGGCGTGCGGCGATCGGGTCTCGCCGGTGCATTTCGGTGGCCACCTGGGTAGCCGTCTCGTGGCTGAGGCCCTGGGATTCCCAGTGCTCGACGAGTTCAGCGAAGGCTGCGGGCTCGTCGGCCTCAAGGTCTGCCCGGGCGGCAGCGATCTTGGCGCGTTCCGCATCGGACTGGCTGGAGACGGACACGTACTCGCCGAGGGCCATGGAGACGGCGCCGCCGATGGTGGCGGCAACGCCGGCGGTGAGGATGGGGCCGATCGCGGGGGTCGCACCGGCCACGCCCACCACAACGGCGGCGACGGACACGATGCCGTCATTGGCGCCAAGCACAGCGGCGCGCAGCCGGTTCAGCTGCTGCTGGTAGCCGCCGGCGGAGGAGGATTCAGGGGTTGCCGCAGCGGGGGAAGTGCTGGCGGCGGGAGCCGCCGTGGGGGCAGGGGCGGCGGGGGCGAGGAAAGTCGTCATGCGAGGATCAAACGCCTTCTCGTACCCGCTCCACAAGCAAGAAAAGGCTGTCCTCACCTGTGCTTTTGCCCTGCTCAGGGGGTAGTGAGGTGGGCCTTGGCGAGCAGGCTCACATGACGAAATCGGGGCTGCTGATGCCCGGCAGCGTTCATGCCTGCCGGTGCCGCTCCCGCCGCCCCGGTCGTGCCGATGCCCAGCACCCCTCATGCGCGCAGAGGCCGCCTCAGCACGAGCCCATCGCACCGAACGATGCGAAACTGCCGCCGTCCGTGCAGGGCAATCCGCAATGCACAGTGGCGGCAGCTTCTCGTTCGCAGCACGGCAGCGCAGCAGCGCTGCGCCGCCTGCGCATACCTTCCGCGGGCGTGACGGTGTGACGGTCAGCGGCGAACCGTCGGGAGCATCCGCGCCCGGGCGGTGTCGGAGTCCACGATCTCCTTGCCGAAGGGGAAGCAGGTCACCGGGATCATCTTGATATTTGCCCAGGCGAGGGGGATGCCGATGATCGTGAGTGCCTGTGCGAGGGCGGTGGCCACATGCCCGATCGCGAGCCAGAGCCCGGCCACGATAAACCAGACGATGTTGCCGATCAGGCTGAGCCTGCCGCCGCGGCCGGTCTCGACCACCTCACGACCGAAGGGCCACAGCACGAACCAGGCGATGCGGAAGGATGCGAGGCCGAAGGGGATGGTCACGATGAAGATGCAGGCGATAATGCCCGCGAGCATGTAGCCAAGGAAAAGGGCCCATCCGGCTGTGACCAGCCAGATGATGTTCAGGATCACAGAGATGAGGGTGCGCATGTCTCGATCATAGGATTCCCTCTACGACACGGACACTCTCTACCGCACGGATACTCCCTGAGCGCCGCGATCCCCGCGCGGCAGCATCCCCTTTAACCCGCAGGCCCCGGCTTCTTAGACGTGCTGCTCGTCGGTAGTCACGGTGAGGCCCCGCACCATCTTTTCCAGGGCGATCCGCTGCCCGACATCCCCGGCGGGAACCCCACCGGCCAGTGCATCGGGCCCGTCGGGAGTGTCCACCACGACCACGATCAGGAGGACGGTACGGGCGGGCCCAGCCCCCGCCGTGGCATGCATCCGCACATGTGTGGTGAGGCGGTATGCGCGATGCCCGTCCACCGTCAGTGCGGAGCCGCTGAGATAGTCGGTCTGCGGAGAGGTGCCGTAGAGCCGCTGCGAGTGGGGCGCGGTGAGCAGGCACGTCATCATCGCGCGGGCAGTTTCCTGCAGGTCTGCGGGTTTGAGGTTGCGACTCTTCGGGGTGTCGTAGACCTTGCGGGCGGTGAGTAGCTCGGAGTGCACTCGCCCCAGCACGAGGCTCGGGCGCCATCCGTCACCGGTGGTGGGCCAGGCCCCGGCGTGGTCGGTGAGCGCAATCTGCTCCTCCCACCCCTCGGGGAGTGACTCCCAGCCGACGGGGATCTGCGCATCGAGCACGCCGCCGCGCAGGTGCCCTTCGAGTTTGTCTTGCGTTGAGGGTGTGGGGCCGACGGGGCAGGCGCCGGCGTTAGCCAGGTCGAGAGGTTCCAGCGCGGCAGCGGCAACGGAGGATCCGTCGGTGCTGGAACCCGCGCCGCCGTCAGATTCCCCGCCAGAAACCCCGTCGGATCCCCCGTCGGACGCTGACGAACCCCCGGAACCGCCCGCAATACCGGGACCCCCAACGCCACCAAAACCGCTGATGACACCGGAGGAATGCAGGGCTGCGAGAAGCAGTGTGACAACTAGGGTGAGCACACCGATGGCGCAGAGCGCACCGAGCAGGAGGAATCCCGCTCGGTGCGCTCTGGTGTGTGCTGTGGAGGCCGGCGGTGTGCTCACCGGCCCATCATCTCTGATCGGCCTGCCTGAGTGGGAGGCACTGTGGATAACGAGGATTGGGGAGGATTAGCGGCCTCGGTTGAGCAACCGTCGGCCCAGCGGCCGTCGGCCCACGACCCGCCGCCTCAGGGGCGCAGGCGCCCTACCAGACCCACGAGCACGATCACTACGCCCGCCGCGATCGCGAAACCGAAGGCGCCCACCGGCCCCGCCGAAGCAGCCAAAGCGCCACCGATCATCGCGCCGGCGGACACGCCCACCGTGACCGAACCCTGGATGGTCGTCATGGCCACGCTGATGCCGCCACGCGGGGAACGGCGCTCCGCGATCGAGAAGGCGGTGACCATCGTCGGACCCAGGAACAAGCCCACGACCAGCAGCAACAGAGCGGTGGAGAGCAACCCGTCGGCGCTTGCCGCCGCAACCAGCGCGAGCGCCATGCCGAGGCCGCCCACCAGCACGCGGGTGGAAAGACGCACCGCATCCGGAACCATGACCACCGCGAGAGCCGTCGCCGCAGAACCCACACCCATGAGGGCGTAGACCAGGCCGCCGGCGCCCTCGGCGCCGAGCAGGGCGGCCCGCTCGGTGGTCGCCGCCTGCACGGAACCGAAGTTGATGCCGATGCACAGCATGACCACCATCGCCGGGAGCACGGCCAGGAGAACCGTGGGGATCGGCGGGATGGCGACCATGTCGCCGGTGGTGGTGTCGGGCTCCTTTTCGGGGCGCGGCTTGGTGGGGGAGGTGAGAGCGAAGGGGATGCCGCCGATCAGCGCGAGCACGGCGGCCAGAGCCACTGGCGCCGAGGGGAAGAAGGCGGAGGCGGTCAGGCCCACGAGGGCCGGGCCGAGCACGAAGGTGAGCTCATCGACCGTGGATTCATAGGAGAACGCGGTGGAGAGCTCCCGCGGATTGCGGGTGAGGCTCGCCCAGTGCGCGCGGGTGAAGGAACCGATCGGCACCGTGGTCACGCCGAGCAGGATGCAGACCGCCCACAGCAGCAGGTTGTCCACCTTCATCAGGGTCAGAACCAGCAGCAGCACGAGGGCCAGAGTGTTCAGCGGAATCAGGGTGCCGAGCACGGTGCGCTGGCCGGTGTGATCGGCCCAGCGTCCCAGCAGCGGCGCAGCCACCGCGCCGCAGGCGGTGGAGATGCCGGTGGCGAGCCCGCCGAGGGCCACGCTGCCGGTGGAGGCGGTGACGGAGGTCATCACGCCGAGGGGCAGCATGGCGAAGGGGGCACGGGCTGCCAGTGCGGAGGTGAGCCAGGGGCGGGAGGCGAGCGAGGGCAGGATGCGGTACTGCGCGAAAGCGCTCAGGGGTGAAGACATGAAAAAAGGAGGGTGCTTCCGTATCGGGGCCCGCAAGGGACCTGCGTCCATGCGGTCGGGGCGCGAAGGGGCGCGGGCCGCGAAAGGAACAGGCGCATGCGAGGGCACGGGAGTCGACAGGGCACCGACAGTGTTTGCGCTGGTCAGCGGATGTCTGGTGCGGGGTGGTCGACCTCGCGGCGTGGCAAGTCTAGGGCAGTGGTGCCCGCGACGCCATCCATAAAATTCGACTGTGGTCAATCGCAAACGCCGAAGAGATGGCATGCTGTGACCCGATGGCACGTACAGATTCCGAGAGCGCGACGGGTTCCGCACCGAAGTCGCCCAGTCCGAAAGCACCTGCGGCAGACGCCACGCTGCGCCTGCTGACCTTCCTGGCCGCCCAGCGCAGCCCTGTTCCGGCGGCGCGCGCCGCGGCGGAACTCGGCTTGCCGCGGTCGACGACGTACGACCTGCTGGGCACCCTTGTGCACCACGGGTACGCCCTGCATCTGCCGGCGGAACGGCAGTATGCGCTGGGGCCGGCGGCCTATGAGGTGGCGGCTGGCTACTCGCGGCACGCGCCGATGGCGCGCGTGGGGCGTCGGATTGTGGAGCGCATGGTCGACGCGACTGGTGAGACCGGACACCTGGGCAGCCTGCACGGTCGCGATGTGCTCTACATCGTGGAGGAGCGTGCGCGTAACCGCCTCTCCCTCGTGACCGAAACCGGTGTGCGTCTGCCCGCTCATCTGACGGCGACCGGCCGCGCCATGCTTGCCGCCCTCCCGGCGGTGCATCTGCGCACTCTCTACAGCAGCCCGGATGACTTTGTGCGGCGAACTTCCGCCTCCGGCCCGACCTCTCCGGCGCAGCTCAAGGCGCTGCTGGATACCGTGCGACGCGAGGGCGTGGCCTGGGAGCGCGGCGAGGTGGCTGAGGGGCTGGTCTCGGTGGGTGCAGCGGTGCTGGATCAGGCCGGTTGGCCGGTGGCGGCGCTGTCGCTGACCTGGGAGCAGAAGTCGGTTGACGAGGATCGTGCCGCGCACTGCGTGGAGGTGGTCCGTCGGGCGGCCGACGATATGGCGCGGGTTATTTCAGGCAAGCGTCCAGAGTAATTGCGCAGGTTGTGACGGTCCGACGGGTATATGCCGACGAAACCTGAGAGTTTGTTGTGAAGGCAGTCACAAGTTGATATTTACGCAACTCTAAAGTGGCGAAAAGGAAAGAACTGAGGCTAACCTCGCTGGCGAGCGCTCCCCCTGTACCTGCTTCCACGAGGACTCATACATGACTGCCATTTCCCGTCGCCGTCTCGGCGCCCTCACCGCTGCCGGCGCCGTCGGCGGCCAGGTCACCGCGTGGGGTTCCGCCGGGAAGCCC
>JAEWEZ010000074.1 GCA_023389045.1 Actinomycetes bacterium | reverse complement strand
ACCGACGCCCCCGCCACACCGAGCCCCGCCACCCGACGTCAGGCCCTCATCGCCGGCGGCGTCGGCCTCGGCGCCCTGATCCTGATCCCCGGGCTCACCTCCCCGCGCCCCCAGCGCCTCGGCGCCGTCAGCGGCGATCAGGACCTCGCCGAAGCGCTCCGCCCGCACCTGGACGGGCACTCGCGCGTGGCCGCGACCATCGTCGATCCCGATCAGGGCAGCCGCTTTGCCGGCTTCGACACTGACGAAGGCGGCGAGTTCGAGATCGGCTCCGTGACCAAGACCTTCACCGGCCTGCTGCTCGCCATCGGGGTCGAGAAAGGGGAGGTCACCCTCGAAACCACCGTCGCCGACGTCCTCGGGGAGCGCGCCAGCGGCAGCGCGATTGCGGACGTCACCCTCGCCGAGCTCGCCACCCACAGCTCCGGCCTGCCCGGTTTCGCACCCGGGAACTATCCGCGGATTGTGATCTCCAATTTCCTGCGCAAAGACCCGCACGGTTTCCGTAACGCCGAAGAAATCATCGACGACGCCCTCGCCCAAAAACCCAAAAACAGAGGGAAAGAAAACTACTCGAACCTCGGGGTGGGGCTGCTCGGACAACTCCTCGCGAAAGCCGCCGGAACCGACTACCGCAGCCTGCTTCAGCAGCGGGTGTTCGACCAGATGGGACTCTCCTTCACCTACTGCCCGATCACGGCCGACCAGATCAAACCCTCCGCGCCGCGCGGCCGTAATAAGAGCGGCCTACCCAGCGGGCCCTGGCCGATGGGCGGGCTCGCCCCGGCCGGCGGAATCCGCTCCACCCCGGGCGATATGACCGTGTATCTCACCGGCATGCTCGACGGTTCCTCCCCTGGTCACGCCGCCACCACGGAGGTGCTGCGACCCGGCAAGAAACGCGACTACGCCATGCTGTGGATCCGCGAAAAGTTCGGAACCGACCACAGCATCGTCTGGCATAACGGTATGACCGGCGGATACGCCGCCTTCTGCGGCTACAACGAAGACACCGGGCGCGGGGTCGTCCTGATGAGCGCCACCTCGCGCTCCCTGGACTCGCTGGCCGTGAAGATCCTGACCGGGAAGGTGGAACTGTGAGCACACTGATGGCTTATCTGCCGACCATCATCGCCGTCGTTCTACTGGCGCTATCGTCCCTGCAAATCCATGCGCTGCTGCGCTACCACCTGCATCCCTGGCGGATCCTGCTCGCGGCGTTCGACGTCGCCTCCACGGTCGGCCTGATCGGCATCCTCGGGTTGCTCCCGGAGGGCGCCTGGCCCATCCCGGCGCTCATCACCATGGCCGGGATCGTCGGCGTGCTCATCGCCAACCGCCGGGTAATCCGCTCCGCCCTGCCGACCGACCTCGAGGGCGCCCGCGCGAAGCTCCTCACCCCGCCGCACTGGATCACCCTCGCGATGTATGCGTTCTTTGCGCTGGTCATCCTGGTTTTCGCGGTGGTCGCGGCGGTGTAGGGGCGCCGACGGGGTTTGGTGCCGGCGGCGTTTAGTGCCAGGAGTTCGGGGCCGACGGGGCTGGGGCTGGCAAGGCTGGGTACCGACGGATTGAGGGCCCGACGCAGTGGGCCCGACGGGTTGAGGGCCCGACGCAGTGGGGCCGACGGGTTGAGGCGCCGACGGGAGGGAGCTGCGGTCACGCCCTCCGTGGCAACCAGGCCAGGACGTCTTGAATGCCCTGATCCCAGAAATCCCAGGTGTGGTTGCCCGGACGCATCCGGCTGCTGAGGTCCAGGCCACGCTCCTGCGCAATCGCGATGGCCTCGCGGTTCATTGCGGCCAGCGGGTCCTCCGTGCCGCAGTCGAGGAAGAGGCGCGGCATGACCTGCGGGTCCACGGTGCGCAGCAGACCCATGACGTCGTCGGGGCTGCCCTCCAGGCGGCGACCGCCGAGGATCCGCTGCGCCATGACCTCACGCTCCGGCCCCTCCAGCAGGGCCGCGATGTCGAGAGCGCCGGAGAGGCTCGCCGCCGCGGCAAAGCGCTCCGGATGGTTCAGGGCAAGTTTGAAGGCTCCGTAGCCACCCATCGAGAGGCCCGCAACGAAGGTGTCTTCGCGGGCCGTGGAAATGCGCAGCGTACGGGCGAGCAGGGCGGGAAGTTCCTGGCTGATGAAGGTCCAGTACGCCTCGCCGACGGCTTCGTCGGTGTAGAAGGAGCGGCGCACCTCCGGCATCACCACGGCGATGCCGGCCTCGCTGGCATAGCGTTCGATGGCCGTGCGGCGCTCCCAGATTGTGCAGTCATCGCTCAGACCGTGCAGCAGGTACAGCGCCGGCACACCCGGGGAGGCTGGGGTGGGGGTGGGGGTGGCTGAGGTGGCCGGGGTGGGGGTGGTCCCAACGGAGGTGGCCTGGGCGGCGCCACCCATACCGATTCCTGCCGCTTCCTGCGGGTACAGCACCACCATCGAGGTGCCCATTCCGAGGGATTCGGCGTAAAAGTCGATGCGCATGCGGATCATCGCGGCCTCCTGCACGGGTCGAGGTTCTGCCCAACATACGCCGCCCTCACCGATATCAACTAACATCCCGACATGCTTTTCCGCCGTACACAGCCTCTGCTCTGCCGAGATGGCTGCGACGGGACGCGTCTAGGCAGGGCAGAGGGAATGACCCCGCTGCCGCTCAATCAGTGCGCTGCGCGAGGGGAATGAGGGCCCACCACACCTTTCCCCGCTACACCGTCCCAGCACACTGCGCGAGCGGGAACGAGGGCCCACCACACTGTCTCCCCGCTACACCATCACAGCAGACTGTGCGAGCGGGAATGAGCTGGCCGGGAGGGGGGTTGGAAAGAGGGCCGAAAAGAGATGGTGGGGATGAGGGGCTACTCAGTCCTCGGCCGGGGTCCAGTCGTCGTAGGCCATGTCGGAGAGCACGGCAGCGGTGCCGGCGCTCACCGCGGTGACCGTCAGCACCGCAGGCCAGGAGCCGATTTTCTTGGCGAGCGGATGCGAGAGACCAAAGCCCAGCACATAGGTGGCGCCCAGCACGGCAGTGGTCACGGGGCCAGTGCGCTTGAGCCAGGTGCGGCCAGCCCACACCCCAGCCGCGCCGAGAAGAACGCCGCCGAGCGGACGGATGCCGGTTTCGCGGGCGGTGAGCCAACCACCCACCAGGCCGAGGGCCACGACGGGCGCGGTATTCACCGCCTCCGCAGGCTTGATGGCGATGGCGGACGAGGAGGAGCGCTGATTGCTGTTCATGCCCCGAGCCTAGCCCCGTCCCTACCGCCCGTAGCCACCACCTCGCTTCGGCGGCCACTTCCCGAGGCCCCCACCACCGCCTCACTCCGGCTACCCCGCCACCCAGCCGCTTTCCCACAACCGTGACCTGTAGCCCCACCTCGCCACCGCCCAGTCGCCTCCCCACTGCCCGGCCGCCTCCCCACCCACACCGTGGTTACCGGCTGGGAATTGGCGGTATATCGCCAGCTGCGGCGTATACGTCGCAGCGGGTCACATACCGCCAGTTCTCCGCGGGGGAGGCAGTCACACCGCCGCCGGAGCCTAGCTTCCGCTTTGCTCAGGCGGCGCGCACCCACATGGGGTTACCGACTGGGAATGGGCGGTATATCGCCAGCTGCGGCGTATATGTCGCAGTGGGGCGTATAACGCCGGTGCTCGGCGGTGGAGCCGGGGCGGCCAACGCGAACCGCCACCCGGCAGACGCCACCCGGCACAGGCAACTCGTCCACTTTTTGGAGTCGCGCACACGCAGATACTTGACTAAGCTAACTTTCTGCCAAGAGCTTGTTATCCGCCTCGCCAGCCAGCCCCACCCTCAGCCACACCCCACACCCCACACCCCACACCC
>JAEWEZ010000107.1 GCA_023389045.1 Actinomycetes bacterium | reverse complement strand
TCCCCCTGACATTCGTCGGGCGGCTCTTCGAGCTCGCCATGGCGTATGTCGAGTTTTCTTTCCGTCGCTGCTAAGGGCTCCGGCTGGTTGTGGAGCTTCCGGATCCCGTACGACGGGAACGTCTCGTGGCGCGCCATCAGCTTTTTGGCAAGGGGCCGACGGAGGCTCGCTCCTGGGCGCTCGGACCCGATGAGGCCAATGCCCGCCTCGTCGCATCCACTTCTTCCCGCGCTGATCTGGTCTTTTGCCTGCCTTCTGAGGCCGGAGAACCGCCCGCCACACTCCCGTGACCGCCTTCACAATCTTTTCGCAACTCGCGACTTGCCAAATCCAAAAAGGTCCGACTAATCTTCTTATCAGTCAGAGGGAACACCTCCGAGGGAGAAAACCTCCGAGCCCACTGACCACGAGACGTCGCAGACGCTGTGGGGGCACCACGAGCCGTCGCGACATGACGCGCCGCCGATCGGACATGGGGCGAACGGTTCCGATCGGCGGCGCGCTCTCGTTCCTTTCCCCTCACCCCACCGCGCAGCGCGCCGCATCACCGCATAGCACGCACCCGCGGAACACAACGGGCGGGCCCTCTCAAAAGGACCCGCCCGTTGTCGTGCCTGCTGGGAACTCGCCTCTCGCGCCCCGTGGCACCGGCGCGTGTCTGATCAGCTCACAGCATGCCGCGGAACTGGAAATGCATCGCGTGATACGGGGTGTCGTTATTGCCCTCCCCCGTATGCCACTGCGAGACCACCAGATGCAGATCAGCTAGGGTCGATCCCGGAACCACGTAGGAGCCGTAGAGCTGGGCAACCACCTGGTCGCTCTCCATGCCCCAGGCGCCACCGCGTAGCAGCGTGACCTGACGCGCCACCGTCAGATCACTCCACGGCTGATCCACCACCAGTGCGCGAATGTTGTATGCCTTCGGGTCAAAGAAGGTCAGCAGGAAGCGACCGTCGAGCTCACGCAGGCACATCTCGCCGAACTCACCGTGCAGGATCGGGGTGGGAGCCTGGCCCCACTGCCAGCCCCGTTCCTGGGTCCAACCCCACGGCTCATACGCGGCCACGTCCCAGATTTTCTCGGCACGCACACGGAACATGTGCAGCGGGCCCTTGCGGTACTTTGAGCAGTACATGTACACGAAACCGTCGCGGTGACGCGCCCAGGTCATGTTGTGCAGGATCCCGCCGAAGGCGTCGGCCGGCCAGTACGCCTTCGTGGGTTGCCAGGTGGCTCCGTTGTCCTTCGAACTCCACACCTCGGTGCCCTTGAGGGTGCCGAAACCTTCCGTACCGGACTTCCACACATACAGGTAGAGGATGCCGTCCACCTCGATGATGTCCGAGGGGATCTTGGTTCCCAAACCGTCCTTGTTGTGCTCGTAGGGGATCATCTGCTCGGCGGTCTGCCCGCCGACGGCCCCGGTGAAGCGGATGCCCTTGGAGGGGTGGGAACCATCGGTGTACAAACCGGTGGGCGAGCGCCAGAAACCGGCATCGCGCAGCGGCACCCCGGCCTTTTCGAAGGTGTCACCGAAAACGTAGAGGTGGCGACCGTCCGGGCAGCGTACGGGGATGCCGAGGTCGGTCGCTTCCATACGGAAGGCGGTGGTCAGACCGGGGCCGGTGATCGGGCCGAGCCGCTTCACCGAACCGGCAGCAGAGGCGGGGCTGGCGAGCGCCGCTCCGGCTCCGAAGGCTCCCGCGACGCCGAGCGCGCCGGCTGCCGTGAGGCGGAAGAGGTCACGCCGCTGCATGGTGGAGCCGAGGGCGGATCCGGGCAGCTCGCTGGGTGCGGACGGCGAGGGGGTGTGAGTACGGTCGGTCATGATCACTCCTGACACAAGACGGTCGGTCTTCGCCTCCAGCCAACGCTTCCCCTGCGCCCGCCCACAACCGTTGGGCGCTCATGCCTTGGAACCAAGCTGCGCCAACCCTCGCACCAAAGTGCCAGAAAACAGGGTTTCATCGCCCCGAGGTCGGAGCGGTGCCGCCGCGATAGTCCGAGGGGTCAGGGGTAGAGGCGTGCCCATGGACACGACGGGGGCTTCGCGGGAGGGAGCGGTCCGAGCGATCAGGGTTCAGGGCCGACGCGGCTGGGTGGATTCACGCTCCACGATCCGGGGGCGCAGCAGAGTGGTCGAGGGGGCTTCCTGCGGGTCCCGCATGCGATGCCCCAGCATCCGCGCGGCCGCTCGTCCCGTGGCCTTCACCGGCTGCCTCACCACTGAAATAGACGGGGTGACGAGGCGAGTCCACAGGTCATCGTCGGTCGCGAGGAGCGCCGGAATGCTGTCCCGCCCACGCATCGCTTCGAAAGCACCGGCCGACATGCGGTTATTGGTGACATACACGCAGTCTGCCCAGCCGCGCTGGAGGATGCCCTCCATGAGTTTGCGGCCTGATTCGAGGCGCAGGTCGCCGCGAAGCAACTGGTCGGGTTCCCACAATCCCCCGTTGAACTGCCACGTGTGGGCAAACCCGGCGACGCGATCCTCGGTGGCGGCTAAGTCCTTGGGACCCGCGATGACCACGGGGCGGGTGAAACCGCGATCGGCCAGGTGCAGCGCCGCCTGGCGCCCTGCGTCGATGTTGTCGGTGGCCACCAGATCGGTATTGGCCCCGTCTACCCACCGGTCCACGAGCACAAGCGGGATCCGCGCAGCCTTCACCATCGAAAGATCCGTGCGGCGCTGATCCACCGGGATGAGAACCATCCCGGAGACCGGACGCTGCACGAGCTGGGCAAGGCTTTCCTTTTCCAACTCGAGGTCGTGTTCGGTGTGCGCGACCGTGACCATGTACTTCTCGGTGCGGGCGATCCGCTCCACCTCACTGATGATCTGGGTGAAGTAGGGGTTCTCCGAATCCGGGGCCACCACCGCCACCACACTCGTGCCGCCGCGCCGCAGGGAACGACCCACCGCATTAGGCACGTAGCCGGTGGACCGGACTGCTTCGAGCACACGCTCACGCAGCAGCCGGTCCACCGTCGGGGAATCGTTGATAACCCGCGACACCGTGGCAGTGGATACTCCCGCGGCTCGCGCCACATCGAGGACGGTGGGCCGACGCGATGCCATGGGAACCTCCTGCTTAGTTCTCGACGATCACTGCATCACCGCACAGGTGAACGGACACGCCAAGACGGTCGAACAGGGCTGCTTTGGCGGTCAGCGCCCGATCGGCGCTTTCGGCATCATCAGCGTAAACGAGCTGCGCGTGATTAGCCTTGTGACGGGCCATGAACTGGTCACGACTCACGCCGTGCAGCACCACCGAGGCGATCGGCCACTCGGGGTTCGTCGCTTCCTTGCGGCGGGTGACTTCCTCCTCGGGAAGTTCGATGACGCTGCCGCGGCCCATGTCCACATGCAGCCCGCCGTCTTGCACGAACACGCGGGACCAGACGATTTCGCCCGGCTTGGACACGCCGTTGATAGTGGAGCCACCGGCGGGGAAGAAGGCCGGGCCCTGGCGCCAGCCTTCGGCATCCTGGAAGCCGCGCGGGAAGTGGCTCGGCGGCACCGAACCGGAGATTTCGTAGACCCAGACGTACTGGCCCTCGTACTCCTCACCCCAGCGCACATCGTGCAGGGTGGTGGCCGGGTCCATGCCCATCGCAGTCCAAATCCGGTTAGTGACCAGGGCATCCACGGCCACGCCTTCATCGACCTCATTGAAGTTGGGCAGGGCCTTGCCCTCCCAGAGCACCCGGGAGCCGTCACGCGAGGTGACCGGCGGGCGCTGCACATTGTTCAGCAGACCCTCGACGAGATCCGAGGCGGGGCAGATGTCCTTGAGGCCCTGCTGGTACTGGATGCCGACGGCGTCCAGCCCGAAGTCATCGCTGATCCGCAGCGCCGCCACATACATCTTGTACTGCCAGCGCAGCTGGGTTTCGGTCAGCTCCGTAGCCTCATCGGTGCCCAGGCGGAAGGTCATGCCCTGGTCGAGCAGCCACTGGCCCACCGCGTCGGCTTCCTCATCGGTGACGGTCTGCATCTCCGCCCACAGGGCCGACTGCGAGAGGCGTTCCTTGTAAATGCCGAGCGGGTTCAGCATTTCATCGTCGATCACCGCGTTGTACATGCCCATGCAGCCCTCATCGAAGATGCCGATGATCGCTTTATTGCGCATGAGCTGGTCGGCGAGAGCACGGCCGAGTTCAGTTTCCGGAGTGTCGGGGAGGGCGGGGAGGTCGCGCACATGGCTTGCGTCGTGCTCGATTTTCCCGGTCTCCACGAAGGAGCGGATCCCCTCGCGGAACCACTCATCGGTGCCATCCACGGTCCAGGTAGTTGCGTATTCGCGGCCCATTTTGGTCAGGCCCGCGTTCAGGTTCAGCAGGCCGACGAGGCCCGGCCAGGTCGGGTCAAAGTTGGCGACCGTGAGGATCGGGCCGCGGTGGGTGCGCAGACCGGCGAGCACGTGGTGGGAGTACTGCCAGTTGGCGGTGGCGACGATCAGCGGCGCGGTCGGCGGGATGGTTTTGAAAATCTCCATGCCCATCCGCTGGGAGCGGATGAAGCCGTGGCCGAGCTCCGGATCCTCCTCGAAGGCGCGCTGCACTGTCCAGCCGGCGGCTTCCACGGCGTCAGCCACGATTTTTTCGAGCTGCTGCTGATACGGCCAGCTCGGAACATTCGCGCTTTCGCGCAGGTCACCGCTCGGAATGAGGTAGGCGGTTTTCTCCGGCGCGGGGATGTCCTCGGGCTGGGGAGGCAGGGTGTAGCTGCGGTTGGTCGTCGCGGTCATGGTGCTCTCCTTTATCGGGTCAGCGTCGTCGCTGCAGGTCGGATAGGGCGTGGGCGATCTGTGCCGTCGCGGGGTACAGAGCGCGGTAGTGGCTGTACAGCTCGTCGTAGAGAGCGGTCAGGCTCGGATCGGGGGTGAGGGTTTGGGCGGGTGGGTTCCACTGGGCGGCGCGTTCCGTGGCGGTGCCGTCGATGCCGGGGGCGTGATCTGCGGCGAGTATGGCGGCACCGTAGGAAGCGCCGATGGTGGAGGTGGGAACCACCTGCTCGATCCCGGTGATGTCCGAGACGATCTGGGTCCAGAGTCCGCCCTGGGTGCCTCCGCCGACGGCGACCACCCTGCTAATGGGGGCGCCGCCTTCGCGCAGAGCCTCCAGGTTGTGGCGCACCCCGAAGGCGGTCGCTTCGAGAGCGGCGCGGTATAGGTGGCCGCGGCCGTGATCGAGGGTCAGGCCGATCAGGGTTCCGCGGGCGTCGGGGTCCTGCACCGGGGTGCGTTCCCCGGCAAAGTAGGGCAGCATCAGCAGCCCACCAGCCCCGGGGCCGGCCTCGGCGGCTCCCTTCACAAGCTGCGCGTAGGGGGCGTCACCGGTGAGGCGACGCAGCCAGCCGGTGATCGCCCCGGAGGTGGCCATGCCACCGGCCAGGCAGTAGGTGCCGGGGAACGCACCCACGGTGCCCCATAGGGTGCGGCTCATGGTTCGCTGCTCGCTCGTGGCGACCAGGAACATGGTCGTGCCGTACATCAGCATGAGATCGCCGGGGTTTTGCGCATCGGCGCTGACCGCTTCGGTCCAGGCGTCGATCGAGCCGGTCACCACCGGGATCCCTGCCGGCAGGCCGGTGGCCTGCGCGGCCTGCTCGGTGACGGTTCCGGCCTGGTCTGCGGGCCAGCGGAGCGCGGGAGCTTCGATCCCTTCAGCCACCTGCTGCCACCACGGTTCATGCCAGGCCAGGGCGGCGCTGTCGTACAGCGGGCTGCACTGGCTCGCGCTGTGGTGATCCAGCACGTACTCACCGGTCAGACGGTAGGCGAGGAAACTCGCCGGCATCAGCAGACGTCGGGCCCGCGCATACACATCCGGTTCGTTCTCCCGAACCCACGCGATTTTCGGGCCCGCCGCCTGCGTGGTCAGCACGCTGCCGCCGCGTTCCAGAATCTCCTGCTCACCCAGTTCCTCGGTGAGGCGCTGGATTTGCGCGGTGGCGCGCGTATCCACGCCGTAGAGGATCGCGGGGCGCACCGGGGTGCCGTCCTCGGTGGTCAGCAGAACGCAGGGACCCATGCCGGAGACACCAACACTCTGCACCTCTGCCTTCGGGTGCGCGGTGGTGAGTTCCCGGGCGATGGAGGTGAACTCCTCCCACCACACCTCGGCGTCCATTTCGACGCAGCCGGGGGTAGGCCGCTGCACATCGTGCTCGCGCACCGCGGTGCCGAGGATGCTGCCATCGGCCGCGACCAGCACACCCTTGGTGGAGGAGGTGCCCACATCAACGGCAAGCACCGCCACCTGTGGGCCGGCAGGCTCCTGCACTGCCGGCGCCCTCTCTTCTGCGACCACGGTGCTCAGTCCTTCGCGGCAGCCGGGCCGGTGGGGCAGTGCGGGCCGGGGCCGGTGCCCAGGTGGATTTCCATCTCCTCAAAGCCGGGGGCCGACGGGCGGTTGGCCGTGGGGGTGTCGAGGTAGAAGAAAGCGGTGGAGGCGATGTCGTCGCGCAGCGGCAGGTAGCGGCCGGCGGATTTCCAGCCGAGCGCCTGGATATCGACCTTCGGCAGACCGGTGGCAAAGCGGACCGGATCGGCCACATGCCAGCGGTACATGCCAAAACGCTGCTGGGACACATACAGCCCATCGGGGCGAATCACCTGCGGCATGCCCAGGTAGGGCGTGGTGAAGGCGGTGTACCCCTTGCCGGGGATGTCGAAGTTCCAGGCACCACCGAAGTAGTCCTCGGTGCCGGTGCCGCAGATGGTGGGGTGCTCGGTGTCATCGTCCATGTAGAACTTGATTTCGCCTTCGCCCCACCAGCCCATGGAGTTCACGCCCCAGGCAATGTAGGTGCCGACGTAGTGCCCCTGCCCCGTGACTCCTTCGAGGATCGTGTGCGGGACGGCTTCATCCAGAGGATTGGAGCGACGCCACTGAGCGTGGAAGTAGGCCTCCTCGCTGTAGTCACCACCGGTTTCGTAGGTGATCTGGTAGTAGACGATCGCTTCGGCGTCGGAGGTGTTCTCGATCGTGAGACGTGCACCTTTGCGGAAGGGCATCGGCCAGTAGGAGTTGAATCCGCCGTTCGGGTTCGCGGCGACCATCTGCGAATCAACCTGGGCAAACACTCCCCAGCCATTGCAGAAGAAGTCACCGTAGGGCACCTCGATGGCGGGTTCCTCGGCGCCGTCCCAGTACGCGCGCAGCACGAGGGTGCGCCAGTGGTCGGTGTGGGTGGTGATCCAGATGTGCTGGATAACGCCGGGCTCGTCGATCTCGGCCAGGGTGAAGGTCTCGCCGCCCTTGACGGGGACACTCGGGGAGACTTTCCAGCCCACGCCGAGGTCGCGGGCGCAGGCCGCCCCGGTTCCCTCGGTGGCGCGGGCGCCGCCGCCGACAGAGCCGTCGAAGTTCTCCGGGCTGATGGAACGGGTATGCACGCTGCGAAGGCGCGACAGGGGCATGGACTGCATGGGGATCTCCTCGTTCTTGGGTGCTCTGGGTAGCTGGTGAACGGACGGGTTAATGACGGGTGGCTATGCGCGCCGAAGGTCTGGGCGGAGACTCTGGACATGGACTTCATGGGAGGTCGCCGGCGACCGTGACGAAGCCTCAGGGACCCTCCGAAACACCGCAGGAAAGCAAACGTTTTCCCGCACTGTATGCACGGCGTCACGCTCGCGTCAATGCCCACCCTCGCTGCCAAAGTGTCTAAAAAATGCCTTTTACCTGGGCACAAGTGACCGCAGAGTCAGTTCAGGGCTCGACGGGCCACCAAGAAGAGGCCTAACACTCTTGACACTCGCCCGCAGGCCTCCCTACCGTATAGAAAACGATTTCTCCCGTGGTCTTGCACTTCGGCATTATTGCCGCGACCACTGCCGCCACAGTCAGGCACGTCCTACCAACAACCACGGTGGCAGCGCAGCCACAAGCACTCCAGCAGTACACGGCGTCGGCAGTGCCGCCCAGCCCAACAGCTACCCACCCATCGAGCCCACAACCTCCACCCCATCGCCAATCCGGTGCACAGGCGCACCGACCGGGAAGGACAAGACATGCGCAGAAGGACATTCCTCAGCTCCGCCGCGGCAGCCGCTAGCGTGACCGCCCTCGCCGCCTGCGGCAGCGGCACCCCGGGCGAGTCCAAGAAAGACCCGCGTGCCAAGGGCCGCGCGACCGTTGAGTTCTGGGGCAGCGTGTTCACCACCCCCGAGAATGCCTGGTACAAGAAGGTCGTCGACGACTTCAACAACGCCCAGGAAGACGTCTTCGTGAACTACCAGGTGGTTCCCGGTGACGCCTGGGACCAGAAGCTCAAGGCCGCCCAGGCCGCCGGCAACGCCCCCGATATGTACGTCCAGGCGGGGCGTGTGGACACTCCCGCCCGCACCGGCCTGCTGCACGAACTCGATGGGCTCTTCAGCCCCGAGGTGCTTGGCAAGTTCACCGAGGTCACCAAGGAAGTCTGCCAGTACCAGAGCAAATGGTTCGGTATGCCGCTGCTGGTGGAGCCGCAGATGACCCTCTACTGGAACAAGGAACTGTTCGAGAAAGCCGGTCTGGATCCGGAGAAGCCGCCCACAAGCTGGGAGGAGATGTACCAGGCCTGCGAGAAGCTCAAGCCCGTCATGGGTAACGGCCAGTTCGCCCTCAACACCGCCGTGGATTCCGGCACCTTCGGCTGGACCACGGTCGCGGCCCAGAAGCATGTGGCCGGGCACCTGCCGATCTCCGAAGACTGGTCGACCGCGGACGCGAAGGACCCCAAGTACGAAGAGCTCATCGGCTTCTACAAGACCCTGCAGTCCAAGGGGTGGATCCCGCGTCAGGCCCTCGGGGCCGGCAACTCCGCGCAGCCCTTCGGTGAGGGCAAGGTCGCCATGATGTCCCAGGGCTCCTGGGGCATGTCCGAGATCGCTGCCGACTACCCCGACATGGTCGCCAAGACCGGCGTCGCCCCGTGGGTGCAGTCCGACGGTGACCTCTCTCGCGATATCTCCACCATCGGCAATATGAAGTGGGTGATCGACGCGAAGTCGAAGGAACCCGAAGGCACCGCGAAGTTCTTCGAGTGGGTGCTGGCCGGAGACCCCGAGGTGCTCAAGCCCTTCTTCGTGGACACCCAGTTCACGAAGGCTCCCGCCCGCGACGAAGTGACCGAGGTGGTTAACGCCGACCCCAAGGCGAAGGAAGCCCACTGGTCCACCGTCGTCTTCGAGGACATCGTGCCGCACTGCATCCCCGAGGCCCGCTACCCGTGGGACGTCAACCTCGCGATGGGCGATGCGATCCAGGCCGGCATGCTCGGCGATATGGAACCGGCTGCCGCTCTCGACAAGGCCAATCAGGAGATCCAGAAGGTGATCGACCGTGAAGGCCTCGCCACGCTGCGCAAGGAGATGAAGGGCTAAGGCGCCACCGTCGCCTACACCCCACTCCCCCAGGAAGGAGAGTCGAGATGACGACCGAGGCCGCACCCCGTCGGCGCTCCAAGGTTCATCCCAGCCGGCAGCGCGATACCGGCATGGCCTATATCATGCTCGCGCCCGTGCTGGTGCTGCTGTCGATCTTCGTGCTCTGGCCCGCCATCCAGGCGATCTACCTGAGCTTTTTCGACTGGAGCTTCTACAACGAGTCCGAGTTCGTCGGCTGGAAGAACTACATCGACGTACTCAGCGATGACAACTTCTGGGCCGCCATCGGTCGCGGTCTGCTGTTCGTCGTGATGACGGTCCCCTTCAGCCTCGTACTCTCCTTCCTGGTGGCAAGCCTGGCCACCTCCGTCTCCCGCAAGGTCTCCACGGTGCTGAAGATCAGCATCTACATCCCATCGGTGATCTCGGGCGTGATCGCCTCCATCACCTTCGTGCTGATCTACGACTACTCCGGCGGTCTGCTGAACGCGATCGTGAACCTGTTCGGGATTGAGAACCAAGCCTGGCTCGGAGACGCCCGCTGGGCTCTGCCCGCAATCGCCGTGCCTGCGATCTGGCTCGGCATGGGCATTACAACGCTCATCATGATCGCCGCGATGCTCGATATTCCGGAGAGCTTCTATGAGGCTGCGGAACTCGAGGGTGCTAACTGGTTCCAGAAAACCATCTACATCACGATCCCGCAGATGAAGAATGTGCTGCTCTTCCTGATGATCACCGGTTTTGTGGGCTCCATTCAGCAGTTTGAGCTTCCCCTGGTGATGACGAATGGTGGCCCCAATAGTGCCACCGAGCTACCCAACCTCTTCATCTTCAACCATTTCCGGGGAGATGCCTACGTCGGCTATTCAATTGCGGCGGCACTGCTGCTGTTTATCGTGCTCGGCACGATCTCCTCGGTGATCTTCCGAATCGTCAATTCTGAAAAGCTGGTGGATTGAGATGTCGGCAAGCCTTGAGACCCGCCCCAGCGCCACCGAAGCTCAGCATCACGTCTCCCCCGAGGAAGCGCGCGCTCTGCGCCGTCGGGCCCGCCGACGCACCATGCTGCACCCCGCGTGGATCGCCCGCTTCCTGCTCAAAGCGGTCTTCTCGATCATCATCATCGGGCTCGCGCTGTTCCCGCTCGCCTGGATGGTCATCTCCGGATTCAAGATCCGCACCGAGGTGGTCCGCACGCCCTTCCAGTTCTTCCCCGAGGTGTGGAAGTGGGAGAACTACGCACAGATCCTGCAGGACCCCAGCTTCCTGCGCACTCTCGCGGTGACCGGTGGCGGCGCGATCCTCTTTACGATCGGGTCGATCGCGGTGAACTCCATGGCCGCCTACGCCTTTGCGCGGCTTGAGTTCCGGGGCAAGCGTTTTGTGTGGCCCGCCGTGCTGCTGACGATGTTCATCCCCGGCATGACGATCCTGCTGACCTCGTTCATCGTCGTCAGCCGCCTGCATATGCTCGACACTCTCGCGGTGCTGGTCCTGCCGGGTATGGCTGCAGCCGGGCACGTGTTCTTCGTGCGGCAGTTCTACCTGAACATCCCCTCCAGCCTCGAGGAAGCAGCCGTCGTGGATGGCTGCGGGCGCTGGGGCGTATATCTGCGAATCTTCCTGCCGCTTTCGAAAGCACCCTTCGTGGTGGTCGGGATTACCAGCTTCATGGCCTTCTGGAACAGCTTCGTCTGGCCGGTGATGACCATTACCAGCAAGGACCTCTACCAGGTGCAGCAATACCTGGCGGCCTTCCGCGGTGAACGCGCCTCGGAGCTCGGGCTGCTGATGGCGGGATCAGCCTGCGCGGCCGCCCCGATCATCATCATCTTCCTGATCTTCCAGCGGCAGATCATTGCCAATATCAAGATGGCAGGTTTGAAGTAACGGTTCCGGGGGCATCGCTCGGAATGGTTCCGGGGTCCTCTCTCTCATGCGGCGAGGGTGATGACGGCGACGTGTAGAGCCTCATCACTGCGCCGCAAGGCGCCAGCTCAGCCTTCCTGCAGGATGTCCAGCGGACGGATCGTCAGCCCGCCCCGACCCCAGCCGCCACCGGTGATCCAGGTGCGCTCACCGTCCTGCACGATCTCTGCGCAGTGCTCATCGAGGTCCACCGGGATCTGGCCCGCATCCTCAAAAAACATCGGGTCCGTGGAGGCGTAGGCAAGGGTACAGTCGTAGATCCCCGATTCGCAGATGAACAGCACAAACTGCTCCCCCACCGGAACCACGAAAGGCGATTCCGTCGGACCACCAAAGGTGCCCACCTGCTCGGAGCGGTAGGCGACCTGCGGCTCAGACCAGTGCAGCAGATCCCCACTGGTGCGCACCGACACCTCATGATGCCCACCGTCCGGGCGTTCAGTGCGAGTGCAGTACATCAGCCAGCGGCCAGCTTTTTCATCACGCAGAATCATCGGATCGCGCGCATCGAAACCGTCCACGAATAGGGGCCCATCCACCGGATAGGTCCAGGTGAACAGGTCCGGGCTGGTTGCCACGTCGATCCCGTAGCGTTGATGGTCCTCAGTGCCGCTGCAGAAAAACATCCACCACAGCCCCTCGTGCCGGATCACATGGGGCGCCCACACGTGGGTTTCGCCGCGGTCGGTGCGGGCGTGCAGCACAGGGTCGTGCACAGTCCAGGGGCCTTCGAGGAGATCGGGCGCGGAGGCGTGCAGGAAGAAGGTTTCATCCAGCGGTGCTGCCGGTTCGGGATGCCAGATCCCGAAGACATGCCAGGTGCCGTCCTCGTCCTTCACCAGGGTGTGGTCGTTGATGTACCAGGGTTCCTCGGCGCTCGGGGATGCATCCAGCAGACGCTTTTTGGTGCCGGGAACAAGGCGGATGCTCATCGAGTACGTCCTTCCAGCAGTGCGGTGGGCGTGCCAGCTCAGGTCACGTCCAGGCCGACGGGGAGTTCCCGGGAGGCCCAGGCGGTCGAGTGATCGCCGCGTTCGGCGCGCCCTCCCCCGCCCGGACGGCCGTCGCGGTTCTCGGCGCTGTAGGAACGGGTGACGGCATCGCTCAGCAGAAACAGCTGGCCGGTGCCGAAGGCGCTGGCGGGAGCGATCCCAGGCGCGGTTGCGGCGGGTGGTCCGTGCGGAGCATCAGCGGATGTTCCGTGCGGAGCGTCGGCGGGCGGTCCCTGCGGAGCGTCGGCGGGTGGTCCAACCGGTTTTTCAGCCGGTTTTTCTGCCGACGGGCCACCGGCCGGGCCATCCCCGTTCACCGGCACAGCCCGCGCCCGATCGGGAAGGCTTCACCCTTGCCATCCGCAGTGGGGATCGCCACCGGCAGCTTGCCGCTCGCGAGCATCCGCCCGGCCGCGAGGCGAGCGACGGCGCGGAGGGAACAGTCGGTGTAGGCGTAGGCGGCGATCGAGGCATCCACCGGGCCCACATGCACCACGTCGTAGGGGTTGCGCAGGGAAACGTGCACGGTGGGAACGCCCGTGGCAACCACTGCCTTGACCAACGCCACCTGCTCGGCAGGAGTCTCGAAAGCACCCGAGGACGTCAGCGTGATGACAGCGTCATAGTCGGCCGCGCGGGCGGCTGCCTGCTTCGCGCTCTCGGCCGTGACTTTCTTTATCGGGAAATGCTCGGCCTGAATCCGCAGGTTACGCAGATACCCGGCGAGAATCTCGGAGCTATCTCCCCCGGCACCGGTGACGAGCACACGACGGCCCCGGCGCAGCGGCAGGGCGTCACCCTCCTTGGAGATCAGCGTGACAGCGTCGTCGGCGGCGGTGCGTGCCATCCAGCGGTGGTGACGGGAACCGACCACCGCTTCGATCCGGTCGGGGCGGGAGTAGGGATCTTCAAGCAGGCCCCGCTTGGCTTTCAGGGTGAGAATGCGGCGCACCGAGGCATCGAGGCGTTCCTCGGTGATCTCTCCTGCCTTCACCGCCTTGCGCACTCCGTTGATCGCCGTGGTCAGATTCGGCGGCATCAGCATCTGGTCGGCGCCCGCGAGGATCGCTTCGACCGGCACCCGGTCGTCCTTGAAGAGAGTGCGCACGCCCTCCATCGCCAGGGAGTCGGTCACGATCACTCCGTCGTACCCGAGTTCCTCGCGCAGCAGCCCGGTGAGGATCGGCCGGGAGAGTGTGGCGGGGCGGCCCGAGTCATCCAGCGCAGGCACCAGAATGTGCGCTGTCATGATCGAATCGACGCCCGCGTCAATCGCGGCACGGAAGGGTGGCAGGTCGAGGCGCTCGAGTTCCTCGCGGCTGTGGTCGATCTCGGGCAGACCCACATGGGAGTCGACGGCCGTATCGCCATGCCCCGGGAAGTGCTTCACGGTCGAGGCCACACCCTCCCGCTGGAAAGCTTTGACCTGGGCGACCGCAAGGCGAGAGACTGTCTCGGGGTCGGCCCCGAAGGAACGCACGCCGATCACGGGGTTTCGCGCATCCACGTTCACATCCACGATCGGCGCAAAGGCCTGGGCGATGCCGCAAACACGCAGTTCTTTGGCGGTGAGTTTCGCGCAGGCACGGGCATGCCAACGGGATCCGGTAGCGCCCAGGCCCATCGATCCGGGCAGTTCCGTGGCGGGCGCGGGAAGCCGGCTAACCACTCCGCGCTCTTCATCGGTGCTGATCAGCAGGGGGATACCGTCCGCATCGAGGGCCACTTTCTGGGCACCGTCACTGAGGCTTGCCACCTGTTGGCAGTCCTCGAGATTGTCACTCCAGGAGAAGTAGATCAGGCCGCCCACATGATGGGTGCGGATGATCTCGGCGATCGTCGCCACCCCGGTGGTTTCGGTGTTGGATTTATGCGCCTGGTCCACGCGCGAGCCGTACCCGACGGCCACGAACATCTGCCCAATCTTCTGCTCGATGCTCATCCCGGCCAGGATCTCCTCGACAGCCTTGGCATCGTCTCGACCCGGTCGGGCCTGCGCGGAGGCGGCGAGGGCGAGGGATGCGCCTGCTCCAGCGGCGAGCGCGCCGAAGCCTCGGCGGCTCAGGGCGGTGCGGTCGGTGGTCATCGTCGTCTTCCTCCTGATAGGCGGGACGTGGGGCTCGTGCGGGTTCCCGTCGGGTTTCTGGCCGTACTCGCTTCTGGGCAGTTCTTCTGGGCAGTGCTTTTCGGCCGTGCTTTTCGGCCGTGCTTCTCTGAAGTGCCTGTCGCTTGCACTTCTGCCGCGGGTTGCTCAGTACAGGTGGTACTGCGCGGCGGTGCGGTTGAAGGCGTCCAGTTCGTCCTGCCAGGCCGCGACGATGATGTCGGGGTGGAGCCCGGATTCGATCATCCGGCGGGTGCGTTTGGTGCCGGTGGTCTGGTCGATCCAGCACACGTCCTCATCGGTGCGGCACTTCTCGCCTTCGCGCCAATCGGTTTCTTCCACGCGGCGCATGAGCGTGCAGATCACGTGGATGCCGGTGCGCACGGGCTGGAACTTTTCCAGGTCGGTGATGTGCAGTTGCACGCCGCCGCAGAACTCACCCTCATGCTTGGAGGTGCTCGGGGTGGTGAACATCGGTCGAGCGAGCAGGCCGGGCAGGCAGGAGAGGTCCTTGATGATCTCGTCGATGTGTTTCTCGGTGATGAAGGGGGCACCGAACCACAGGAACGGAGTGGTGGTGCCGCGGCCTTCGGAGACGTTGATCGCTTCGATCAGGCCGGTGCCGGCATACACCACGGCGGTTTCGCCGGTAGGGATATTCGGGGAGGGAAGCACCCAGGGCAAGTCGGTGCCAAGCACCTCGTCAGGGTCATATCCGCTCATCTCCACCACGGTGAGGTCGAGATCTTTCTCCAGGAACTCTGCGGTGAAGTAGCGGGCGAGCTCACCGACGGTGAGGCCATGGCGCTGCGGGATGGGTCGCAGGCCGATGAAGGAGGAGAGCGATTCCTCCAGAACGAAGCCTTCGGCGGCGCGACCCAGCGGGTTCGGTCGGTCCAGCACCACGAAGCGTTTGCCGTTCTCGCTGGCAGCTTCCATCGCGTAGTACAGGGTCCAGATGTAGGTGTAGAAGCGGGCGCCGATGTCCTGAATATCGAAGACGAGAACGTCAACGTCGCGGATCATCTCGGGGGTGGGCTTCTGCGTCTTCCCGTAGAGCGAACGCACAGGGAGCCCGGTTTTGGGGTCGGTGTAGTCCTCGACTTTTCCGCCGGCGGGCTCGGCACCGCGCACCCCGTGCTCCGGGCCGTAGAGCGCGGTGAGGGTGAAGCCGCCTTTCTTCTGGGCATCGACGAGAAGGTCGATCGTGGAGCGTAGGTGGCGATCGGTGCCCGTGGGGTTGGTGATGAGGCCGACGGAGGCTCCTTCCAGCACGTCGAGATGCTTTCGCAGCAGGTTCTCGACGCCGAGCCGGAAGGGGCCGCGGCGCCCCTTTCCACGGCCGGTACGCTTCGCCGGTTGTGCCTGTGCGGTGTCAGCCTGCGCGGCAGCGGTGCCGAGAACAGCACTCACGGGGAGGGCTCCGAGGCCTGCCAGCATCCGGCGGCGGCCGGGGCGGGCCGGAGCGGTGTGCGTAGTGGACTGCAGCTGGGGCGAAGAAAGTTCCACGATTATTGCTCCTCGTCATCCTTGAGTTGCTCTAGCTCCCCCGGCGGTTGGGACGTTCGCGAGCCGGGGCGGCTGAGCCCGGGATGCGGGAGAGGATCTGCGCCGACGGCGCCGTTCCCCGTTACCTATGCAGGCAGACGCATCGAAGCGGGCTGTGGTGCTGCACGGTAGCAATGGAAAGGCTTGCGTGACAAGCGCCACACCTCAGTTCTGGATACTCCGATTCCTCCCCCGTCGATCCCTGGGAGGCGCCCCGCAAATGACACCCACATGCCGACACCCGCACCCCCACGCGGTAAAAGATTCTTTTATGTAGCGGCTGAGATTGCACCGTCGACCCCGGGGCTTCACGGCGCGAGCTGGACAAACGCGGGCGAGCGAGTCACCAGCTGAGGCGCGAGAGCGTCGCCGGCCACCGGTGATGTGCTGGTTCCCGGCGCCCGCGTCTGCTTCACGGGAAGTGTCACCTCTGCTCGGCACGGCAAGTTCACCCGGGAAGACATGCAGCAGCTTGCGACCGACTGCGGCCTAGTTCCGGTGCCAAGCGTGACGAAGACGAAGACTGATCTTCTCGTGGTTGCCGCCATCGGCACGTGGTCCGGTAAGGCTCGTAAAGCGCATGAACTGGGTAAGCCGGTGATCACCGCGGAGGAGTTCCTGGACTGGGCGACGTCTCAAAAACCCTGAGATGCATGTTGAGAAACACTCAGGTGCAGGTTCAGAAACGCTGAGGCGCTGCCTCAGCCCCACATCCACACAGTCATGAGTCCCAAGGAGGCCGTCCACCACGGCAGGGGCTCACAACGAATTTTTGTCAGTGAGTACCGCATGATGTCACTGCGCATGGGGCGGTGCATCCTCTGCCCGGCCGAGGCCGCGGTGATAGCGTGCACAGAAGCAATGCAGCGGCGAGGAGGCCCCCATGCAAGGTTCGGTCAAAGCTCTCTGGACCATCTTCGATAGCCGTTCCCGTGCTCTCGTGATCCCCGTTTACCAGCGCAACTATGACTGGACCGAGACGCAGTGCGAACGCCTCTTCGACGACCTCGAGGAGATCCTCACCCAGGGGCGGAAAAAGCATTTCTTCGGAGCTCTCGTTGGGAAGGCGGAAACGTCCTTTAAATGGGTCGTGATCGACGGCCAGCAGCGGTTGACCACCATTAGCCTGCTCATCCTTGCTCTCATCCACGCCGCTCGAAACGGGACCATAGAACTCGACGACTCCGGATTGCCCGATAAGCTCGAAAAAAGCTACCTCCTGTATGACGATACGCAATCTGACATGCCCAAAGTAAAACTGAAGCCTGTCAAAGACGATGCGGAGGCATATCAGCGGCTGTTTGGCCCCACCGAAGATCACCTCCCTAAATCCACCGTCACCGCGAACTACACCTACTTCCGCGAACGGCTTGAGAAGACCGCCTTCCGCGCTGATGAGATCTGGGATGCGATCTCTCGCCTAGAAGTAATGATGCTGGACCTGGAGGACAGGGATGATCCTCAACGAATTTTCGAGACGCTGAACTCTACCGGCCTCGCCCTACGGGAAGCCGATAAGATCCGAAACCACGTTCTCATGGGCCTGTCGGTGGATAAACAAGAAGAACTCTACGAAAAGGAATGGAATCCGATGGAGAAATCCGTCGGCTTCCGAACCGACTGGTTTATCCGCTGGTATCTGGTCACAGTCACGTCCCGCACTCCTCGCGAGGATCACATCTACGAGAGTTTCAAACGGTACGCGAAGAGCTCGAAACTCGATATCGACGCACTACTCCACGATATGCGCGAGTTTGCACGCTACGCGGAGCAGATCAAAAAGGCCACAACTGGAAATGATGAGATCGACCGGGCACTGGCACATTATTTGCCGATACATAGCAGTGTAATCCTTCCTTTCCTCATGCCAGTTCTGCGCGACTACCACGCTGGCATCGTGAGCGCCGAGGATATGGCACGCATCATCCGCATCTTGGAGTCATATCTTCTGCGCCGCACGATCTGTGGCATGTGGACCAATGCGCTCAACAAGATTTTTGCGACCGCCTATGCCGATATACAACGCCTTCGGACAGGCAATGAACCCTACTCCGAGATCCTCATCTACCTGCTTCGTCGCCGCGACAGATCTTCTGGCTCTTTCCCCACAGATGAACAGTTCATAGATGCCCTTCAAACGCGCAACATATACCGTCTACGTTCCCAGAATCGGAGCTTTTTCTTTGAATGCCTCGAGAACCTTCGCTCCAATGACACGCGGGACATTGCTCAACGTCTAGAGAATGGCGAACTCTCCGTTGAGCACATCATGCCGCAGAACCTTACTTCTGCATGGAAAAAGGATCTTGGACCCAACCATGAACAGATCCACCGCGATCACTGCCACCGCCTGGGCAACCTCACGGTGACCGGGTACAACTCGACCTATTCCAACGCTCCCTTCTCCCAGAAGCGTGATATGGATGGCGGTTTTCGGGACTCTCCGTACCGCCTGAATAGCGATGTCAAGAACCAGGAGGTCTGGGGAGAGCAACAGATCATTGGGCGCACTGATCGACTGACGAAAAGCGCTCTAGATCTCTGGCCCTACGTCACCACTGACTTTGCGCCGCCCTCACCGACCCTTCCGAGGGAACCCATGGGCCATCACAGTAACTTCACGGGCCGCACCCTCGTGGCCTACGAGTATGGGGATGTCTCCGCTACGGTAAGCACCTGGTCAGCGGCCATGCCGGGCATCATCCGTGCGCTCATGCGCGATCACCGGGCCGCTGTCTATGCCGCAGCACAGACCACGCCTTTGCTCTCCACCGACCCGCAGACGGTGAACTCCGACAACCGCGAATGGAGAACCGTGGACGAGGGTCTGGCGGTCTATGTCGCCACTTCCACTATGACAAAGGTGCAGCTCCTGCGCGCTCTCTTTGAGGCGCTTGATCTTGACCCCAATGAGCTTGTGTTCACTTTGCGAGGTGAGGATCGCGGCACAGATAGTCTCAATGCCGATGGCACGGCGGACGAGCTCAACGATGGCCCCTACGCCGAACTGATCAAATTCACGCCACGCTTTGCCGAGCTGGGCGGATCCAGCGCCGATCTCGCCGCCACAGCGGCATTGCGTCAAGAGTTTGCGCAGACCGCAGCACCCCTGGTGACCACCAATGTGCAGATCCTTGATCACCCGGCACGGTCCTATACCCCCGAGCTGATCCGTCAGGCTCGCCCCGAGCAGGTGTTGGCTCTGATCGGGCTCACCCTGCAAAGCGAGCAGCACTTCGATGAGCGAGCGCTGCATGAGGCTCTCCTGAGCGGCCAGGCGGATGCCTGGCTCGAGGTTCTAGGCCGAGCACCGGCAACCCCATGACCATCCCTCCCACTCCCCCGTCTGCGGCACCCGGCGAGCCGCAGACGGGATGCTGCGGTCCATCCCGTCGGCAGAGTGCGAACGCTGCTGCTCCCGCCCGAACTGGGAGTGAAAACGTTGTGCCCACCGGCGCGGGATCGCCGCCCGTCGGCCCACAATCGCCACCCGTCGGCCCACAGAAGCGGGATGATCAAGCGCATCGGGAGCGGATCGAGCGCACCGTGCTGATCCCGGCCGGTCCGTTCCGCATGGGAACCGATGATCCCGAGCAGATCCCCGGTGATGCGGAGGGGCCGGTGCGCAGCGTGGATGTCCCGGCGTTTCGGATCGACCCGGTGTGCGTGACCAACGCTGATTTCGCCGCCTTCGTGGCCGATACCGGGTACACGACGGTGGCTGAGGAATACGGCTGGTCCTTCGTTTTCGCGGCCCTACTACCCGCTGACCTGCGGCGTCGCAGTCCGCGAGCGCCAGGGACTCCCTGGTGGAGGGCGGTCGACGGGGCCCGCTGGGACCGCCCCGAAGGTCCAGATTCCGATGTGCACGCCCGGGGAGATCACCCGGTGGTGCACATCGCCCTGCGCGACGCCGAAGCTTTTGCGGCCTGGTGCGGGATGCGTCTGCCGACCGAGGTGGAGTGGGAGAAAGCCGCTCGCGGGGGCCTCGACCAGGCCCGCTACCCCTGGGGTGATGACCTCACCCCACAGGGCGAGCACTTCTGCAATATCTGGCAGGGCATCTTCCCCACCCGCAACACCCTCGAGGATGGGTATCTCGGCACCGCGCCGGTGCGCACCTTCCCGCCCAACGGTTTCGGCCTCTACGAGGTGGCGGGCAATGTGTGGGAGTGGTGCGCCGACCGATGGCATCGGCCGCTCCCCTCGCTGGGAGGGGATGTGCGGGTGGTGCGCGGCGGCTCCTACCTCTGCCACGACTCCTACTGCACCCGCTATCGCGTGAGCGCCCGACACGCCTCCGCCGCCGAAGACACAAGCGGCAATAAGGGGTTCCGCCTCGCAGCGGATGCCTAGACGGGACCAGCCCGGCGCCGCCTCGGCCTCGCCGCTTGGCCAGTCCTCGCCCGCTGCTAGACCCGGCTGTACCGCCACTACACGGCCACTGGGCTGATACAGTATCAGCCCAGTGGCCGGTAATGCGCCCCCGGCCTTCCCTCAGGAACGCCGGCGGCCTGCCGCGAGGTCCATCAGGTGTTCGATCACGCCCGTGCCGCTTGCCCGCAGCCCGTTGTGCTCATACTCGCTGGTCACCCAGGTTTTCAGGGTGGGAACCAGGGCGGCGGTACGCAGCGACGGCCCCTGCGGAACGTACACATCACGGAAGTAGACCGCGGCCGCCGCGGGTGCCGTCACCGCTGCGAGGGCGTTCTCGTCGTACAGGCGCGGCCATTCATGCTCGGCGAGAATCTCAGCAGCCTGCGCCCAGGGCGCGAACTGCGGGTCCTCAGTGAACAGGGAGCGCGGCACATGCTCGCCACCGAGCAGCGTCGGATCCTCCCGCACCTGATCGGGCATGACCCGATCCCCCGCCCAGCGGGTCGCAAAACCGTCGGCCCAGCACGATTCATGCAGCACCGCATAGATCGGGTTGCGGCCGCTGAAGGGGAGCGCCGCGGCCAGGTCATGTGCGAAGGCCGGGGAATCCTGCGGCGTATCCAGGAGGTAGTGCAGGCGCTCGACGCCGCCCGAGGCGCCGAGCAGATGCCCGATGCGACGCAGCCGCTCCACGCCGACGCTCTGCCCGTCGGGCAGGATCAACTCGCCGGCCTCGGCTCGCGCCGCAAGCTCGCGCATCCGCTCCCGGTCCTGCGGGAACTCGCGGTAGAAGGCCTCGGAGCGTGCCGTCATCTCCTGCCAGGTCAGGCTGTACACCTCATCGAGGCGCGGGCCGACGCAGGGGAGCCCACCGGTGAACAGGGCAGTATCCACCGAGTCAGCGTGAGCGCTGAGGTAACGCAGCGTGCAGAAACCACCGAAGGACTGCCCGAGCAGGGACCAGCGCTCGACCCCGAGGGCTTCGCGCAGGAGTTCCGCGTCCTCAACGATCGAGTCGGCACGAAAGTGCGTCAGATAGTGCGCCTGCTGCTCGGGGGTCGCTTCTCGCAGGGTGCGGGCACCCTCAATAGCGCCCGCGGGCAGCGGCGCATCAAGGCCGACGGGGGTGGAGCGTCCGGTGCCGCGCTGATCGAACATCACGACGCGGTGGGTGGTGAGCACATGCGCCATCCAGGACGGAGCCCCCGGTTCCGTCGGGCGCGGAGCCTCCGACCCCGGCCCACCCTGAAGATAGACGAGGAAGGGGCGGTCCTCTCCCCCGGGTTCCGCCACGATCCGGGCGAACACCTCGATACGCGGCGAGGAGGCATCGGCGTGGTTCAACGGCACGGGAAGGGTCACGTCGCGCAGGATCAGGCCGGGCAGGGTCCAGGAATGCTCATTCATAGAAGCCATTGAACACTGCCCGCGGGCGGCACGGTTCCGGAATCCTCCGCTCCCCGACCCTGGGCTACCATCGGGCGCGACACGGGGTGCCCCGCACGGGGCTGAGAGAACACCCGCCGAACCTGATCGAGCTCAACCTCGCGGAGGGATGTCCACATGAGCACACCTTTTTCCCAGCAGCTGCGTGATGAGACGGCGCAGGTCTGGAACGCCGCCATCACCCACCGTTTCGTGCGCGAACTGTACGAGGGCACCATCGCCGATGACGTCATGGCCGGGTATCTCCTGCAGGATTACCGATTCCTGCACAGTTTCCTGGGCCTGCTCGGGGCGGGGGTCGCCACCACCGATGATGAGGCCGCGCGGATCCGCCTGGCACAGTTCATCGGCGAGGTCGCCGGAGACGAGAACACCTACTTCCTGCGTGCCTTCGAGGCCCTGGGCGTCACCGAGCAGCAGCGCCGCGAGGTGCCGCTCACCACCGCTGCCCGCGGTTTCCTGGACCTCTTCGATGAGGCCGCCGCCACCCGCAGCTACGCGGCCGTGCTCGCCGTGCTGACCGTGACCGAATGGCTCTACCTGGACTGGGCCACCACCGATCCAGCCCCGCAGCGCCCGGAGAACTTCGTGCACGCCGAATGGATTGACCTGCACGATTACCCCGGTTTCCACGAGATCGTGGCCTTCCTGCGCGGGGAACTGGACCGGGTTGGTCCCGCCGATGCCGAGGTGGCGCGCGACTTCTTCCGTCGCGCGGTGGATCTCGAACTCGCCTTCTTCGAGGAGTCCTACATCAGCCCGCTTCCGCTCGGGGCAGCACCCGCGGGGGCCGACGAGGATGGAGCCGCCCAATGACCCTTTTCGAGGATTTGCGCGCCGCCTGCGCCGAGGAGTGGCACGACTACACGCACCACGCCTTCGTCGAACAGCTCGGTGACGGCACCCTGCCGCTGCCGGCCTTCCAGGACTACCTGATGCAGGACTACATCTTCCTGATCCATTTCGCACGCGCCAATGCACTGGCGGCCTATAAGAGCCGCACCCTCGAGGAGATTAAGGGCGCCGCCGACGCGCTCACCGCGATCCTGCGGGAAACCGATCTGCATGTGGCGCTGACCAGGGAATGGGGAATCCCCACCGAGGATCTGCTGCGCGCCCCCGAAAAGCAGGGGACGGTGGCCTACACACGCTTCGTGCTCGATAGTGGGCAGCTCGGGGACCTCCTCGAACTGAGCGTGGCGCTGGCGCCCTGCGCAATCGGTTACGCCGAGATCGGCACCCGTCTCGCCCCGCTGCGCGCCGCGCGCCCCGATCACCCCTACGCCCAGTGGATCGACGAGTACTCCGGGGAGGACTTCCAGCAGGCCGCCCGCGATGCGATCACCCGCCTGGACCAGCTGGCTGAGCGGATGCTGACCCCGGCCCGACGCGAGGAACTCATCGAGGTGTTCCGCACGGCAACCCGGATGGAAACGGCCTTCTGGCAGCAGGCCCTGGAGATTCCGGCCTGAGCCAGAGATAGCCGCGCGCAGAGGGCGGCCCCTACCTTTCAGAGGTTTCGGGGCCGCCTTCTCGGGTGGTGGCTCCCGGGATGAACTCCCAGGTGAAGGTGTGCAGACGCCCTTCACGGTCGCTGCGGTCTCGAGCGCGATCCACGATGATCGTGGCGAGGCGGTCGAACACATCCACCACACCGAAATAGCTGATCGGTTCGAAGAACTGCGAGTGCTCGGGAACGTCACCGATGGAGACGAGTTCGAGGTCTTCCGGCATACGCAGACCCAGCTTCTTGACCGCCACCTGGACGGCCACGGCCTGGTATCCGGTTTGCACGATCAGCGCCGTGGGCGCGTCCGGGGCTTGCAGCCACTGCACTGCCGTGCGGTACGTGGCGCGGCCGCCCGGCTCGGAGGTGCGCAAGAGTTTCTCGGGAGGGCCGTCCCCAGCTTCGCGTGCAGCCGCGAGGAAAGCCGCCGGGCGGGATCGTGCGCGTAACGGTCGGGAGAAATCCACCGGATGCGGGGAGAGGAAATGAACCACCTCATGCCGATCTCGGAGCATGCGGTAGGCCTGCGCGATGGCACCGAGCTCACTGGAGGCGACCACATCGAAACCCGCAGGTTCCAGGCTCGTGCTGAAGGCGATGATGCCGCCTCCGAGGTTCTGCGCGAGCCGGGCGACCCGCTCCGGAGCCCCGTCAACCCCGTCGATACCGGTGAGGAAGGCGCAGTCCGGAAAGACCCCGGAGAGGAGGTACTCGTACCACCTCTCATCAGCGAGGATGAGCGTGGAGAGGTCGTGGGGCAGCGCGGCTGCACGCACCTGCCGCGTCAGGTGAATGCCCCAGGGGTCTCCAATGGTGCCCAGAGCCAGAACGATTCCGCCGCCGCGGCGCGTGCGCATCGCCTGCGCTGCACGATTGGGAACGTACCCGAGTTCCTCGGCCGCTCGACGCACCTTCTCCTTGGTTTGAGGAGAGCCGGAGGAGCCACCGCCTCCCCGGCCTGACAGGACAAAGGAGGCCGTGGCCGGGGAAACATTCGCTGCCCTGGCCACATCCGCCAATGTCACCGTCCGCTGTGTGCGGCGTTCCCCCGACCCCATGTCTCCTCCGATTGTCAGGCCTGCCCGGCGTCGAAGTAGCTGCGAACGTCGGCAGGGACCGGCGGAACCTCCATCACTGCGCCGCCCGAACGGATCGACTCGGCGCCGCGCACACCGGTGGCCACTGCTTCGCGTGCCGCCACGGCGGAGACGTCGGTGCTGCCGCCGTCTCGGGCGAAACGCAGGAACTCGGCCACGAGGTTCGGGTCGGCGCCGCCGTGCCCGCCATCGCCACGGTCGATGACTTCCACCGCGTCGGGGCGTCCGGGGCCGGAGCGTCGGGAGGTCCAGATGTGGATCTGGTGCCCGCCGGTGTCACCCATGTTTTCGATGCGTCCAGCGTCGCCGATCACCGTGTAGTTGCGCCAGTAGTCGGGGGTGAAGTGGCACTGCTCGTAGGAGGCGAGCACGCCGTTATCCAGCGTCATGTTCAGCATCGAGATGTCCTCGACGTCGATCACGGGGTTCAGTTCCTTCTGGGTGGTCGGCGGGAAAATGTCCTCGTCGTACCAGTCGATCATGAGGCGGTCGGAGTTGTCCCGACGGTCGGTGATGTCCCCGTAAATAGCGAGGTCGCCGATGCCGGAAACGCGGCGGGTGTAGCCACCGGCCAGCCAGTGGATCACGTCGATATCGTGCGCGCCCTTTTGCAGCAGCAGGCTCATCGCCTTCTCCCGCTCGGCGTGCCAGTCCTTGAAGTAGAAGTCGCCGCCGGCACCCACGAAGTGGCGGCACCAGATGGCGCGCACCCGGCCGATCCGGCCGGAGTCCACGATCTCCTTCATCTGCCGGATCACCGGCATATGCCGCATGTTGTGGCCGATGTAGAGACGGGCCCGCTTCTCATGCGCCATGGCGAGCATCGCGTCGGCATCGTCCAGCGAGATCGCCATCGGCTTTTCGCAGAAGGTCGGGATTCCGGCGGCCAGCGTCTGCAGTGCAATCCCGGCGTGCGCGTAATCCGGGGCGAGCACCATGACGGCGTCTACCTCGTGGTTCGTGAGCAGTTCTTCCACGCTGTCGCATGTGGCGACATCTTCTCCGTGGCGCTCGCGAGCAGTCTCCTTCGCCCGCTGCGAAGGGTCGGCCACCACGGTAATCCGGGAGCCTTCGCCGGGTCGGTGGGCGTGGCGGGCAAGGCCCGAGCGGGCACCGTAGCCGATCACACCAATGCGCAGGTCATTCATGGTGAAGCTCATTGTCCCATCGTCCGTTCTCACACGGTGGTGGCGCCACTGCGCGCCAAGACCGCAAGAACTTTTCTGTAGTGAATGGATTTACATTGTGCCCGAGAGCATCTACTCTCGGGCCCAACCTGTCAAGCAGATCCGCGAAGCCGGCGGTTACGTGCTGTTCCCGCGGAACCCCACCCTGGCCGCCTACGAAACGATCTTTGCGAGCCCCCTGATCTTCCGCGCGCTCGGGGTCAGTGTGTTCGTGACCGTGGTGGGCACCCTGCTGGCCCTCTTCGTCACCATCAGCATGGCCTACGCCCTCAGCCGCCCGGTGATCATGGGCAAACCGATGCTGATGGCAATCATCCTGACCCTGTTCTTCAGCCCCGGGCTCATCCCGATGTATCTGATGATTAAGGAACTGCACCTGCTCAACAGCATTTGGTCGCTGATCCTTCCGGGCGCCTTCGCCGGCTTCAACTTCATCGTGATGCGGTCCTTCTTCATGGGAATCCCCCAGGAGCTCTTGGAATCCGCGCGTATCGACGGGGCCAGTGACTTC
The DNA here is from genome assembly GCA_023389045.1 of Actinomycetes bacterium. Taxonomy (GTDB): domain Bacteria; phylum Actinomycetota; class Actinomycetes; order Actinomycetales; family Dermabacteraceae; genus Brachybacterium. The sequence continues at coordinate 583 of JAEWEZ010000107.1, read as the reverse complement.
CGCATCCTGTGGTCGATCGTGCTCCCACTCTCCAAAGCGGTTATTGCCGTGGTCGGGCTGTTCTACGCCGTCGGGTTCTGGAACTCGTTCTTCAACGCGATGCTCTACATCAACGACCAGACCCTCTGGCCGATCCAGCTCATCCTGCGCAGCTACGTCATTCAGGGCACCTCCCTGACTGCCGACCAGCTCGGCGTCACCCAAACGCCGCCGCCGCAGTCGATCAAGATGGCCGTCGTGGTCGTCGCCCTCACCCCCATCGTTCTCGTCTACCCGTTCTTGCAGAAGTACTTCTCCAAGGGCGTCATTACCGGCGCCATCAAAGGCTGATCCGCCGGTTCTCCCCGCGACGAAACCCGAAAGGACCCCCGATGACCCTCCAGATCACACGCCGCGACCTCTTCGCCGTTGGCGCCGCAACCGCTGCCACTGCCGGCCTCGCCAGCTGCGGAAGCAGCAGCGGAAGCCGAGGCGATGCGAAAGCCTCCGCCGACATCACCCTGCCCACCTACAAGCCGATCGAAGGCCTCACCCCCGACCTCGAAGGGAACGAGCAGGGCCTGCACAATGTGTTCCTGAAGGC
>JAEWEZ010000031.1 GCA_023389045.1 Actinomycetes bacterium | reverse complement strand
GGGGCAGCGTTTGGCCCCGGCCCGCTGCTGATCTGCGGGGATAGCCTGAGGGGGCAATGCCAACGTTGCCTCCTACGCCCCCGCGCAGGTCGCCGGCGTGACCGCCGGCTGTGCCGGCAGGAGGGATAAGCCATGCGTACCGTGCAGGTGACCGGCCCAGACACCGTGGACTGGGTGGAGCAGGACAAACCGACCGTCGGACCCCGAGATGTTCTGCTGAAAATGCGTGCCTGCGGGATTTGCGGCTCCGACGGTCTCTACACGATGCACGGCGGCATCCCGCCGCGGATTGGCGCGACCCCGCTCGGGCATGAACCGGCCGCCGAGGTCGTCGAGATCGGCGCGGAGGTGACAGGGATCGAGGTGGGCGCGCACGTCGTGATCGACACCTTCGGTTTCACCGACGGGCTGCTCGGCTCCGGCGGCGCACAGGACGGACTCTCGGAGTTCGTGGTGGTGCGCGACTTTGAACCCGGGCGCACCGATCGTGATCCAGCAGGTCACGGAGCTGACATGCCAGGGGGGGCGACCCTCGAGATCGTCGCGGTGCACAAGAAACCCGTCGAGGTGGATTTCGGCGGTCTCCTCACCACCGAACGGACCATCGTGTGGGCGATGGGATATCCGACGGAGATCTTCGAGGTCACCGACGACATCGTCGAGAACTGGGAGAAGTACCAGGTGATCATGGGTGACGTCTTCCCCTATGAGCGCGCGCGAGGCCCTGGAAGCCGCACGCACGCCGGGTGCAACCGACAAGGCTGTGGTGCGGACTTCCTAGGGCCTCGAGTGGAGTCGCTCAGCCGGCGTGCATCCGCATGCGCGGCTCGGCGACCATGAGCCCCGCATCGTTATTGGCGAACATGCCGGGCATGACCTTCACCGCTACCTTCTCGCCGTTCTTCGTGGAGGCCTTGCAGGTCACCGGGGTGAGGGAGGAAAAGTCCATGCCCTCCGTGCACACCACCGATTCGTACTTCAGGGTGGCGGGGGCGTAGGAGTGCTCCGAGGTCAGGGCCTGCAGGGTGCTGTCGCTGAGCTCTTCTGCCGTCAGCGGCTTCTGGCCGAACATCGAACCGAAGCCGAGGCCGGTGAGGGTGAAGCCGGGGTTCAGCGCCTGCAGGGTGTCCTTGGGAACAGAATCGCCCTGCATGAACAGCAGCGAGGGCTGCGCCTCACCCGGGGTGTCCTTCGTGTTCATCCACACCCCGATGACGCTCCACTTTTCCTTCCCCTGCTGCGAATCAACATCGCAGGTGGAGGTGGATTTATCGCCCACGTTGAGCTGCTTCTCGCAGGTCACTTTCGCGCCCTCATACGCGCCGGAGCCCTCCATCTCGGATTCGAGAGTCTTCTGCAGGGTCTCGACATTCACCTCGATCGGCTTGCCGGGCGGGGTCTGTTCCAGCTTCCCCTTCAGCGGGGCAGCGAGGATGACGCGCGGCGCGGTGTTCTCGGTGGCGCCACCGCCGTCGGAGGGCGTGCCACCACCGTCAGACGGGGCGCCACCACCGTCAGACGGGCCGGCCTCCGTGGTCGGGGCGGGTTCCTTCGGGCCGGCCGACGGGGCGTCGCTTGCGGATCCTCCGCAGGCGGCAAGGCCCAGCAGGGCCAGGGATGCGGCCGCCGCGCTCATCGCGGTGCGGGCAGTTCGGAGTCGTCCCAGGGTGCTCATCGTCCTGTCCTCTCCGACGGTCTGGTGCGGTGCGGTGTGCACCGTCGCTACCGGTCCGTCCGAGCCCCTAGGGTGCCACGAATGGTCAAGGGTTAGTCAAGTGGGCAGGTCATGGGGTGGTGCCCCCGGCAGGATTCGAACCTGCGACACCCGCTTTAGGAGAGCGGTGCTCTATCCCCTGAGCTACGGAGGCGCTTCTCGACGACGGGCGTCGAGGCACCGCGCCATCTTACGGCACCCCGGCTGCCTCCTGCCCCTGACGACCGCCGCATGCCCCCGTGGGATGATCGGCGCATGACCGACCTCACCTCGCACGCTCCCGCCACAGCCGCGATCATCCTCGCCGGAGGCACCTCCACCCGCATGGGGGGCGAGGACAAAACCCGGGCGCGGATCGCCGGCCGCACGAGCCTCGAGCGCGTGCTGGGGGCCGCGCCTGCGGAGCGCCGCATCGTGGTCGGGCACCAGGGGGATGACGCCGAGGCCCTGCGCCGCGATCACGGTGCCGAGTTCGTGCAGGAGCATCCGCCCCGCAGTGGCCCCCTCGCCGCGCTCGCCCGCGGCCTGCACGAACTGCATGAGGCTGCCGACGCCGAGGTGGTCTTGGTGCTCGGCGGCGATATGCCGCTCCTGCGTACTCCCACCCTGCAGCGTCTGATCGACGGGGCGCGGGCCGACGGGGCCGTGCACGCCCTGATCGACGCCGCCGGAAAAACCCAGTACCTCTGCGCCGCCTGGCCGCTCGGTCGGATGCGCGCGAACCTCGAGGCGGTCACCTCCGCCTGCGGCGGCAGCGTGGACGGTGTGGGACTGCACCGGCTCTACCGTGCCCTGGCCGAGACAGCGCCCGACGCGCTGGTCACCGAGCCGGCGCAGGCGCAGGAAGCCGCCGATATCGACACCCCAGAGGACCTCGATGCGGCCCGCGCCGCCACCGGGCTCCGCATCGTCCTGGCGCAGATTGTCGTGCCCGAAGACCCGTCGGCCCTGACTGGGCTGCTTGCCCAGGCGGCTCAGGATGCCGCGGATGCCGGGGCGCACCTGCTGGTTCTCCCCGAGGCCACGCTCACGCCCTTCGGCACGGAACTCCTGCGCGCCGCCGAGGAGCGCGGCGACGCCTTCGCCACACAGCTTGAGACCCTCGGCGCCCGCCACGGTCTCGTTATCATCGCGGGCTCCTTCACCACCACGCCCGACGGGCGCGTACACAACACGCTCCTGGTGCGCGGCGCGTTGCCGGGGGAGCCGCCCGTGTGCGCGGAGTACCACAAGATCCACCTCTACGACGCCTGGGGCGCACGCGAATCCGAGACCGTCGCACCCGGCAGCGAACTTGTCACCGTGGACCTACGCGGCCTCCGGATTGGTCTTTCCACCTGCTATGACGTGCGATTCCCTGAGCAGTTCCGGGCGCTTGCTCGGCGCGGAGCACACGCCGTGGTGCTTCCGCTCGCCTGGGGCGACGGCCCCGGGAAAGAAGAACAGCTGCGGCTGCTCCTGCGGGCACGGGCCCTCGATGCCACTGTTCACCTGCTCGCCTGCGATCAGGCCCCGCCGGAAGATTGGGAGGGTTCGGCGCCGCGCGGGGTGGGCCGTAGCGCCGCCATCGGGCCGCTCGGCCAGGTGCGTGACGAGCTCGGCCGCGAGCCCGGCATGATCGTGATCGACATAGACGTGGACAGCGTGCAGGCCGCCCGCACCGCCCTGCCAGTGCTCGAACACGAGGTGCCTCTGCGCTGACCATGCGCGGTGGCCTACCCTGGCGAGCATGACCCGTCGTGCCGCTCGCCCCACCTTGCCCACCCTTTCAGCGTTCCCCGCCGCGCTCCTCGCGCTGGCGCTCGCCGTCGGCCTGGGAGTGGGCATGCTTCTTGCCGCACCGGCCCAGGCGCACGACACCCTCGTCAAAGCCGACCCGGCCGACGGATCCACCCTCGATACGGCCCCGACGGCGATCACCCTCACCTACTCCGCGAACATCCTGCACGTGAGCCCCGTCGTGCGCGTGACCGATGAGGCCGGCACGGTCGTGATCCAGCAGGCGCCCCGTATCGAGGGGCCGAACGCGATCCTCGATCTGCCCGACGGTCTGCCGAAGGGCACGAACACCGTGCAGTGGCGAGTGGTTTCCTCCGACGGGCACCCGATTGAAGGCACCTTCACCTTCACCGTGACGAATGGTCCCGAACCCGGTCAGGGTGGTGGATCCGCTGGTGAACAGCCGGTGAAGCCGGGGTCTGAG
>JAEWEZ010000021.1 GCA_023389045.1 Actinomycetes bacterium | reverse complement strand
CATGGTGTAGACGAGGTCGCGGAAGGGTCGCACCCACACCCCGCGGTCGAGGGCCGCGGCGGTCACTGCTGCGACATCGACCGGGTGACGAAGCTGCACGATTCCGACGGCGCCGAGGGTGCGCACATCGGCCACGGTGGGCAGGGAGCGCAGGGGGTCGAGCGCTGCGGAGAGCCCCTGTCCGATGCGTCGGGCAGCCTCGTGCGGGGCTGGCGCGCCGGGCACTTCCCCGGTGAGCAGTTGCAGGCTCGCCACCGCTACCGCGCAGCCGAGGGGGTTCGCCATAAAGGTGGGCCCGTGCATGATCGCGCGCAGCGTGGAAGCGTCGATGACGGCACCCACGCGCTCACTGGCGAGAACGGCCGCCATCCCGAGGTAGCCGCCGGTGAGGGCTTTGCCCAGGCACATCAGATCGGGCGTCACCTGAGCCCAGCCGCAGGCCGTGAGGTGCCCGAGGCGTCCCAGGCCGGTGGCGATCTCGTCGGCGATCAGCAGCAGATCCAGCTCATCGCACAGGTCCCGCAGGATCTGCAGGCAGCGGATCGGCCAGGGGTGCATTCCGCCGGCGCCCTGCAGCAGCGGTTCACACAGCACCCCGGCCACCTCATCGCGCGCCGATTCGAGCATCTGGCGTACCTGCGCCGCCCACTCCTCGATCTCCTCAGGATCGCCCGTCAGATCATCGGCCTCGGCATCCCACTGCCCGCGGGAAGGTTTCGGCAGGGCGAGCTGCGCGGCGATCAGGGAGGGGAAAGTGGCGTGGAGGGAGCCCTCTGGATCGCCCACCGCCATAGTCGCGAAGGTGTCGCCGTGGTAGCCGCCGCGCAGGCAGGCCAGACGGGTGCGGCCGGGGCGTCCCTGCGCCGCCTGGTATTGCAGGGCTGCTTTCATCGCGACCTCCACGCTCACCGACCCGGAATCCACCAGGAACACATGGGAGAGACCGGGCGGGGTGATCTCCACGAGGCGCTCGCCGAGGTCCACGGCGCCCTCATGCGTGAGGCCACCGAACATGACGTGCGCAAAGCGGTCGATCTGCGCGTGCGCAGCCTGATCCAGATGCGGGTGACGGTAGCCGTGCACCTGGCACCACCAGGAGGACATCGCGTCGATGACCTCCCGCTCGGTGCCATCGGGCTCCACGAGCTGCAGACGCACGCCCTGCGCGCCGGTCACGCGCCGGGGGAGCGGCCCGGTGAGCGGCCCGTAGGGGTGCCAGAGCAGGCCGCGGTCGCGGGCGATCACCGGGTCCTGAATCGGGCTGCCGTCAGCGTGCTGCGCGGCAGGGGTGGGGGGCTGCTCAGGCATTCGGGGCCACCGCAGTTCCCGCGCCGCGGCGGCGCACGGCGGGGATCCGCAGATTCACCGGGGCGCCCTCGGGGTTGCGGTCCTCCGGACGCGGGCAGGAGGAGCCACAGGGGGTGGTTCCCGTGGTTCCCGCCGGGGCCGACGGGCCGGTCGCCTCCTCGTCGGCCCCCGGAGCACCGGAGCGGGCGGCTTCCGCTTCATCATGGCGGGCGATCAGCTCATCCCAGTCTTCGACCGTGCCGCCGGGGGTGCGGGTGAAACCACCATCGCGCAGCATTTCGAGATCGGCCCGGGCGGCCTGCCCCTGGCTCGTCAGGTAGTCGCCCAGGAACAGCGAGTTTGCGATCAGCAGGGCGGTGGGCTGCTGGGAGCGCAGATGCATCTCGCGGCCACCGGCGATACGGATTTCGGTGCGAGGAGCGAGGAACCGTGCCAGGGCAAGCACCTGCAGGCAGCGCGAGGGAGTCAGCTCCCAGCGGCCCTCCATCGGGGTCCCCTCGAAAGGCATCAGGAAGTTCACGGGGATCGAGTCCACCTCCAGGCGCACCAGATCCATCACGGTGTCCACGAGGCCCTCATCGCTTTCACCCATGCCGATGATCAGACCGGAGCAGGGGGAGAGGCCCACCGCGCGGCTCGCGGAAACGGTTTTGACGCGGTCCTCATAGGTGTGGGTCGAGCAGATCTCGGAGTAGTTCTCCTGCGAGGTATTCAGATTGTGGTTGTAGGCATCGACGCCGGCCTCTTTGAGGCGGGCGGCCTGGGTTTCGTCTACGAAACCAAGACAGGCGCACACCTCAATCTGCTGGTCATGGCCCTTGATCGCTTCCGTCATCGCCACCACGCGGTCCACATCGCGACGGGAGGGGCCGCGGCCCGAAGCCACCAGGCAGACGCGTCGTGCGCCGCCGAGAACACCGGCGGTGGCCTGAGCGGTGGCCTGCTCGGTGGTGAGCCAGGAGTACTTGAGCACATCCGCTTCGGAGCCGAGACGCTGCGAGCAGTAGCCGCAGTCCTCAGGGCACAGGCCGGAGCGCAGGTTCACCAGGTAGTTCACCTTGACGCTCATCCCGAAGGCCTGACGGCGCAGCCAGGCGGCGGCAGCGATCAGATCGGGCAGTTCCTCGGGGCCTGCGGCCAGCAGCTCGAGCGCTTCCTCGCGCGTGAGCGGCTCGCCAGCGGCAACACGGCGGGCCCGGGATGTCCAGTCACAGCTCATGACATGCGACGTTATCCCACGGTGAGGGGGATCCGAGGGGCACAAACACCGCATGAGACGTGGCGCTCATCATGGTCGGGGCAGAAGCACCTGCATCTGTGCGCTCACGGTGTGCGCGAGCATGGCGTGCGCGGCTACCATCAGGCCATGACGAGCGAGGACCCCTTCGGTTTTTTTGGCCTGACCTATGACGACGTTCTCCTGCTTCCGGGCGAGACGGATGTAATCCCCTCCGAGGTGGACACCACCTCCCGTCTGACCCGCGAGATCTCCCTCAAGGTGCCGCTGGCCAGCGCTGCCATGGACACCGTCACCGAATCGCGGATGGCGATCGCCATGGCCCGTCACGGTGGCATCGGCATCTTGCACCGCAACCTGTCGATCGAGGACCAGGCCCACCAGGTGGACCTCGTCAAGCGCACGCAGACCGGGCGCATCTCCAACCCCGTCACCATCGGCCCCGAGGCCACGCTTGAAGATTTCGATGCCCTCTGCGGCAGCTTCCGCGTGTCCGGCCTGCCCGTGGTGGGCGAGGGCAACCGTCTGCTCGGCATCTGCACCAACCGCGACCTGCGCTTCATTCCGGTCGCCGAGTGGGCCACCACCACCGTCGGTGAGGTCATGACCACCGAGGTGTTCACCGCCCCCGAAAACGTCTCCCCGGAAGAGGCCACCGCCCTGCTGCGCAAGAACAAGCGCGAGCGTCTGCCGCTGGTGGATTCCGAGGGCATCCTGCGCGGCCTCATCACCGTGAAGGACTTCGTGAAGTCCGAGCAGTTCCCGGATGCCTCCAAGGATTCCCAGGGGCGTCTGCTGGTGGGCGCAGGTGTGGGCTTCTTTGGCGATTCGCTCGAGCGCGCCGGTGCCCTGCGTGATGCCGGGGTGGATGTGCTCGTGGTGGATACCGCGAACGGCCATGCGCGCCTTGCTCGCGAAATGATCCAGAAGCTCAAGACCGACCCGTACTTCCGTGAGGTGCAGGTGATCGGTGGCAATGTGGCTACTCGCGAAGGCGCGCAGTCACTCGTGGATGCCGGCGCCGACGCGGTGAAGGTCGGGGTGGGCCCCGGCTCGATCTGCACCACCCGCGTGGTGGCCGGTGTGGGCGTCCCGCAGATCACCGCGATCAATGAGGCATCCAAGGCCTGCAAGCCGGCCGGCGTTCCGGTGATTGGCGACGGTGGCCTGCAGTACTCCGGCGACATTGCCAAGGCTCTCGTGGCCGGTGCGGATACCGTCATGGTGGGTTCGCTGCTGGCCGGCACCGAGGAATCCCCCGGTGAGGTGGTGCTGGTTAACGGCAAGCAGTTCAAGGCTTACCGCGGTATGGGCTCGCTCGGTGCGATGGCTTCGCGCGGGAAGAAGTCCTTCTCCAAGGACCGTTACTTCCAGGCGGATGTTTCCAGCGACGACAAGATCGTGCCCGAGGGCATCGAGGGTCGTGTCTCCTACCGTGGCCCGCTCGGCCGGGTGCTGCACCAGCTCGTCGGCGGCCTGCACCAGTCGATGTTCTACGTGGGTGCGCATACGGTGCCGCAGCTGAAGGAGAAGGGCCGCTTCGTGCGGATCACGGCGGCGGGTCTGAAGGAATCGCATCCGCATGACCTCGCGCAGATCATGGAGGCCCCCAACTACACCGTGCGCTGAGCGCCGTTGAGCGCAGTGTGCTGCGCACCGAAAAACACAGCCCGCTGAGCGCTGTAACACCTCGCTGATCAGCGGGTATTCCGTCGAGAGAGACGTCCGGAGCGGACGAATCCTCGGCCGGGATACCCGCTGAGCGCTTATTTGTCGGACCCCTTCCCTAGGATCAAGACCATGGCGAGCACATGGACCATGAGCCCCTTACTCGGCTTCGATACGGAAACCACCGGAACCGACGTGACCAGCGACCGCATCGTGACGGTCGCCCTGGTGCATTCGGTGGGTCCCGGTCGCCAGAACGAAACGGTCGCGACCTGGCTGATCGACCCCGGGGTTCCGATCCCGGAGCAGGCACAGAAGGTGCATGGGATCTCGACGGAGCACGCCCGCGCCCATGGAATGCAGCCCGGGCCTGCCCTCGATGAGGTGGCGTCGATGATCGTGGACTGTCTACGCAAAGACATCCCCATCGTCGCCTTCAACGGCGCCTTTGACCTGCGCATCCTGCAGGCGGAACTCACCCGTAACGGCCTTCCCACCCTCACCGAACGCCTCGGGCATGACATCGCGCCGGTGCTCGACCCGCTCGTCATCGACCGCGGTGTGGACCGCTTCCGGAAGGGCAAACGCACCCTCACCGATGTGATCGCCCACTACGGCATCACGCAGGACGGGCGCCTGCACACCGCGGATGTGGATGTGTCCGCCACCCTCGATGTGCTCCGTGCCCTCATCGAACGCTTCCCCGCTGTCGCCGATTCTTCGCTCGAAGATCTCCACCAGCAGCAGATCACCTGGCATCGCGCCTGGGCGGAGAAC